>NZ_JBEZDT010000025.1:0-145522 GCF_040648455.1 Catellatospora sp. NPDC049133 | reverse complement strand
CAGCTTGACCTTGCCACCCGGCTTCGCCGGATCGTCACTGCCACCGCAGGCCGCGGTGCCGAGCACGAGCGCGGTCGCGAGCAGCGGGCCCGCGATCGTGAGAAGACGGCGACGGACGCCGGGTGTTGCTGCACTCATGGACTTCCTCCAGAGCTCGGATATGTGGGTGGTGCCGATTTGCCTGTCAGCCCGGCCGTCCGGCGTGAACACCGGACGGCCGGGATGCTTCGTTCCCGCCCTCGGACCTACGGGCCGCTGACGAGGTTGACGACGTTGTTGCCGGAGTTGGCCGTCCCGCCGGTGTTGTTGATGACGCGGTTGATGGTTCCGGTGCCGCCGAGCGAGACGGTCACCATGTTGTGGAAACTCGTGCCCGAGGTGGGCACCTCGAACGCCCGCTCGGCCACCACGGCCGGGTTGACGTTGAAGTAGCAGTAGCTGCCCAGGCCCCAGGCTTCGTGGCTGGTGACCGTGTTGGCCACCTTGTACGCCGCGTAGCCGCGGGTGGAGCCGTTCATCCAGCTCGCCTGGTTCGGCGGGTCGTAGGGCAGCTCGTTCTGGAAGAAGTACGTCCGGCCGCCGTTGCCGTTCCAGATCACCTGGTACTTCTGGTAGTGCTCGACGAACAGGCCGTAGAACGTGATGTTGTTGCCGTTGACGACCAGGCCGGTGTCGGCGGTGTTGGTGTTCCACCCGACGCCGGAGCCGTGGTCGGCGCGCCAGATCCAGGTGTGGTCGCCGATCACGTTGTGGCTGTTGATGACCAGGCTGGTGGTGGCCTTGCCGACGCCCGCGCCGCCGATGCGGAAGAACACGTCGTGCAGCGAGGTCGGGTTGGCCGCGTGGTTGGCGCCGGAGCCGGCCGGGCCGACCTGCATCAGCGTCGCCGAGTTGGTGCTGCCCGCGTCGATGAGGATGCCCGCGAGCTTGACGCCGTCCACGTCGGCGACCGACATCGCCATGACCCCGTTGTCCGGGATGATGGTGGCCAGGCCCAGGCCCAGCACGACGGTGTCGGGCCGGGTGACCCGGATGGTGTCGTTGACGTGGTACACCCCGGGCGTGAACAGCAGGTTCTGCCCGGCGGCCAGGGCCGCGTTGATGGAGGCCGCGGTCGCGCCGGCCTTCACGATGTGGAACTGGCTGATCGGCAGGGAGGTGCCCGCCGGAGTGCCGGACGCCCAGGTGGTGCCGGTGCTGTTGCTGCGCAGGCCGGGCACGAACACCTGGTACGCGCCCGCGCTGTCGACGTACAGGAAAGGCTTCTCCCGCACGACCGGGGTGGCGCCGACGTTGGTGTAGGGCGGGCTCGGGAACGTGTTGCCCGGGGCGCCCTGCGTGCCGACGAACACCATGTTCCAGTTGGACCCGGCCCAGCTGCCGAACTGCGAGTTGCGCGAGATCCACTGCTGCTGGCTGCCCGAGTTCACCTGGCCGTCGATCTTGACGTCGGAGAACCAGCCGCCGCTGGCCCAGCCGCCGTCGTCGAGCAGCAGGTTGCCGCGCACGTGCATGCGGCGGTACGGCGCGGCCTGCGACACGGCCCAGCGGTCGGTGCCGCCGTTCGGGGTCACCGACAGGTTCTCCGCCCCGCGCCAGAAGTTCTGGGTCGCGTTGTTCGGCGGGAACCAGTCGGCCTCCACGTGCACCGACCCGTTGATGTTCACCGCGTCCGGCGAGAAGCCCAGACCCAGGACCTGGGTGTAGAAGCCGACGTTGACGTTGACGTTGTAGCTGCCCGGCTTGAACATCAGCGCGTACCGCTGGGTGCCGAACTGGTTCGTCTCCTGCCCCGAGAACACGCTGTTCAGCTGGGACTGGATGGTCGAGGCCGACATCGACGGGTCGAAGACGCGCACGTTCGGGCCGAGGTCGGGGTTGTTCGGGTTAGGCGGCACGGTGCTGGGCGAGGGCTGCGGGCCGCCGACCGGGTTGAGGAAGAATGACTGCGCTCCCGTTCCGTTGCAGGTGTACTGCACCAGCTGAACGCTGTCGGCGGTCGAGGCGGCGGGCACGTCCAGGCACTTGCCGCTGTGCCGGCTGACGAAGTGGTATGCCCCGTCGGCCTCCTGCACCGCCTGCCACTGCTGGTTGTTGCCGCCGCCGTAGAGCCACAGGTGGATCGCGGCGTTGTCGGCGGTCGAGACGTTGGAGACGTCCCAGACCTGGTTGACGGCCGGCGCGGTGCCGACCTTGAAGTAGCCGCCGCTGGTGGCGTCGAAGCGCCACTGCTGCGCGGCGGTGCCGTTGCAGGTGTACTGCTGCACCGCGGTGCCGTTGGCGCTGGCCGCGGCCCGCGCGTCGACGCACTTGCCGTTGGCCTTGTTGACCACCGTGTACGTGGTCCCCGAGGTCACCGCGGCCTGCGCCGTGGTGCTGCCGAGCACGACCACTGCCGCCGCGCCGACTCCGGCGAGCAGGGACGCGGTCAGCGTCGTGATGATCAGCCGCCGCCTCATGAGAACGTCCACTTCTGGTTCGCGCCGGTGGTGCAGGACCAGATCTGCAGCCGCGCGCCGTCGGCGGAGCTGTTGTCCTTCACGTCCAGGCAGGTGCCGGAGAACTGGTTGACGAACTGCTGCGTCGAGCTGTTGTAGGTCCACTTCTGGGAGGTGCCGGTGTGGCAGTCCCACAGGTGGGTCAGCGTGCCGTTGGCCGCGTTCGGGCCGACGATGTCGAGGCACTTGCCGAGCGAGCTGAGCCGACCGCTGGAATCGCGGGTCCAGGACTGCGCGCCGGTGCCGTTGCAGGTGTAGAGCTGGATCGCGGTGCCGTTGGCGGTCGCCGCCCCGGCCACGTCGATGCACTTGCCGGCCAGCCCCGTGATCGGGCCGGTGCCGCCGCCGGGGTTGCTGCCCGGGGTGCCCGACCAGGTGAAGGTCGCGGTGGTACGCGCAGGCAGGGTGTACACGAAGGACTGGTTGCCCCAGTTGACCCGCACCGATTGCGACGAGGTGCCGCCGTTGTGCGCGATCAGGGCCTTGGACCCGTCCGGGTTCTTCCACGCGACGTTCTGGACCGTGCCGTTGGCCGTCGAGTCGATCCGGTACGCCCCCGGCTTGACGAACTTGGTCAGGTGGCCGGTGGTGTAGTACTCGATGGTGTAGTCGACCTGGCCGGCCCGCGAGCCGCCCTCCTGCACGGTGATCAGGCCGGTGCAGACGTCGCAGCCGCCGTTGTGCGGGCCCATGAACTGGTTGAGCGCCAGGCTCCACTTGACCAGGCTGCCGCTCCAGTTGCGGGCGTAGTTGACGATGTCGGCCATGTCCTCGTTGTGCTGGTTGCCGATCCAGGTGCCGCCCGAGTGCTCGGTGCTGAACTGCTTGACCGCCGGGTACTGGTTGTGCACCTGGGTGCCGACCGAGGGGTCGCCGAAGTAGCCGTGCCAGGCGATCCCGCCGAACAGCGGGTCGTTGCGGATGCCCGTGTCGGCCAGCGTGCCCGCGCTCATACTGGCGTAGTCGCCGTAGTTCCAGTCGTGGATGAGCACCTTGGTGGTGATGCCCGCGGCCCGGAACGCCGGGTAGACGTGGTTCTTGGTGAACTCGGTCAGGCCGGAGGTGTTCCAGCTCATGCCCGGGTAGTTCATCGCGGTCGGGTTGCCCGACTGGCAGCAGTTGGGCTCGTTCTGCACCGAGATGTAGTTCACCGGCACGCCGATGGCCTGGTAGCTCTGGATGTACTTGACCAGGTACTGGGCGTACATCGGGTAGTACTCGGCCTTGAGCCAGCCCATCTGGTCCATCCGGCCGTTGTCCTTCATCCAGCCCGGCGCGCTCCACGGCACGCCCTTGACCCGCAGGGCCGGGTTGAGGTTCTTGGCCTGCTGGGTGAGGAGCCGGACGTTGGTGTCGTAGCCGTTGCTGCCGAAGTCGTTGAGGTTGCAGCAGGTGTCGTCGAGCGAGACGTTGCCGGGCCGGGACAGGTCGGACGCGCCGATCGGGTTGCGCACGAACGACAGGCCGATGCCGTCGGTCGGCGAGAACAGCTTGCTCATCACCTGGTCGCGGGTGGCCGCGCTGATCGGGCCGCCGCGCAGCAGGTAGGCGGTGGTGTCGGTGATGGACGCGCCGCCGCCCTCGAACTGCTGGTAGGTGGTGCCCTCGTTGACGGTGATGGTGTGGTTGGCGCTGCCGCCGGCGGGGCCGAAGGTGATGTTGCCCTGCTGCTGCAGGCCGCGGGTGACCGTGCGGCCACCGGAGTCGGACGTGGTGGTGAGCCAGACGCTGACGCTCTCGCCGGCCGCGTAGGCCGAGGGGGCGATCACCGAACCGGTCACCAGGAACGCGGTCGCCGCCGTGGCGGTGACCGCGATGGTGGTGGTCCAGCCTGACCGGGGACGGAACACGCGGGACCCTCCTTTCGACGAAGCCATGGCGAGCCATGACAGGACAGGGGCGCGGGGTTCGCCGGGCGCGCCACGTGAGAGGTGGCGCGTCGCGACGAGTCGCGTGGGGCGGTGGAGGACCGGGCGGCGGTGGGGCTGCCGCCGACCCGGCCCGGGCTGTTCCTGTTCCACAGGACCGTCGATGTAACTGATGTAACAGAATGATTGACGTCCTGTTGACAGCACTGAAACATAAGGCTTTCTCGCCTGTCAAGGGTTGGGTATGTCCGAGAAAGACGCCACGATTCAGCGCCATTCGCGTGGAACAAAATGAAACTGCCGCTGCCAGCAGAGAAAAGGAAGGACACCTTCCTATAACGTTCGACGATCGGCCGAACCGTCAGCGGGGCGGGGCGGCCGCCGTCGAGTCGCGGATGACCAGCTCGGTGCCGAGCGAGACGTGCACGGCCTCCAGCGTGTGCCGGTCCAGCAGGCGCATCAGCATCGTCACCGCCATCCGACCCATCTCCTGCAGCGGCTGGCGCACCGTGGTCAGCATGGGCGTCGTCGCCCGGCTCACGTCGATGTCGTCGAAGCCCGCGATCGACAGGTCCTGCGGCACCCGCAGCCCGCGTTCGTGTGCCGCGGCCAGCGCGCCGACGGCCATCTTGTCGTTGAACGCCACCAGCGCCGTCGGCCGGTCCGGCAGGTCCAGCAGCTCCCCCGCCGCCCGGTAGCCGTTGTCGGTGTTCGGCTCGTTGACGTGGCGCACCAGCTCCGGCGTGGGCAGCACCCCGGCGTCGGCCAGCGGCGCGACGTATCCCGCCATGCGGGCGTCGTTGGCCAGCCACTCCGGCGGGCCGCCGATGATGCCGACCCGGCGGTGGCCCAGCTCCACGAGGTGCGACATCAGCCGCCGCGCCCCGGCGAAGTGCGCCGCCGACACCGTCACGATGTCCTTCGGGGCGAGCGTGCGCGGGTCGATCACCACGAACGGGAACTGCTGGTCGCGCAGCCGCACCAGGTCGTCGGGCGACTCGGGCGGCAGGATCAGGATCGCCCCGGCCACGTCCGGCCGGTCGGCCAGCGTCGACAGCACCGGGGACGGCTGCGCGGCCTCGCCCGCGTTGAGCACCATCTGCCGCCCGTGCAGCTCGATGGTCTCCGCGATCGAGCTGACGATCAGCCCGAAGTAGTCGGTGAGCACGTACGGGCAGCGCACGTAGACCGCGCCGGTGGCCGGGGGCAGCTCGCCGCGGCGCAGCGGGGCCTTGTCCCCGCGCCGGTGCACGGCCTGCAGCACCAGGTCACGCGTGTGCGGCGCGACGTTGGGCGCGCCATTGAGCACCCGGGACACCGTCGCGATGGACAGGCCCGTCTCCGCGGCGATGTCACGCACCGTGGCGCGTACGCCGACCGTTCTAGGCATGGGCGCACACGATACCCGACCTGTCATTGCTCCGGACGGTAACGACGTTCGTACTTGTCCCAGGAGATGCCGGCCGCGGCGAAGGCCTCGCCGACCCCGACCTCGGATATCGGCCGGGAGTAGCGGTAGCCCCGCTCGCCCTCGACGTGCCAGAAGAACCGGCCCAGCGGGTCGACCATGACGTACGAGCCGGTCATCTCGTCGTTGTCCTCGCTGACGATGACCTTGTCGAAGTGCCGGTGGCGATCCAGGAACGCGCCGAACTGAGCGGCGGTGACGGCCTCGCGATCGCCGTACACCGGAAGCACCTGGAAGATCTTCCACCGCTCCGGCCGCACGGCCTCGATGAGCGGCGAGAGGTCCTCCTGGTGGTTGGCCGCGCAGACGACGGTGTTGAGTTTTATCCGGGTGCCGGCGGCCTCCCGCAGGCGCGACACGTAGCCGTACAGGAACGCCGGGTCCAGCATGCCCCGGTGCCGGTCCAGCCGGCCGATGCGCTGGTTGGTCTCGTCCACGAGCGAGTCGACACTGATGCCCACGAGGTCGACATTGGCGGCGGTCCACGCGACGTCGAACCGCCGCAGCATCAGGCCGTTGCTGACGTACGAGACCTGGGCGCCGAGCTCCCGGCAGACCGCCACCAGCTCCGGCAGCCGTTTGAGCAGGGCCGGCTCGCCGCCGACGAAGTTGAACCGGATCCCGTCCGGCCCGCCGCCGAAGTGGTCGAACAGGTCCCGGACGACGGCCTCCCCCGCGGCCGCGTCATCGAAGATCTCCGTTCTGGTCGCGCCCAGCCCCCACTTGCCGAAGCAGAAGGTGCAGCCGTAGTTGCACCGCTCGGTGACATGGAGGTTGACCACGAACTCACTCATACAAGAAAGTTGTCCTTCTCGATGTGATCCATGAAGCTGCCGGCGTCCTCGATGCGGTTCTTGAAGTGCTCGTTGACCACCCCGCGGATGGCGAACTCGACGCCGTCGCGATCGACCGCCACGACGCCGTCGCCCTCGGCGACCCGGCCGATGGCGTACAGCGGCAGGCCTTCGGCCTCGGCCACCTGGGCGAGTTCGTCGGCACGCGAGCCGGGCACGCAGTAGAGGATGTTCCAGTCACCACCGCCGAACATCAGCTGGGTCAGCGGGATCGAGGTGGCTTTCGCGCACTCGACGGCATAGGCGTGGTACGGCATCGCGTCGAGGTCGATCTCGACCCGCACGCCCGCCGCCGCGAACGTCTGCAGCACGTCCAGCAGGCCGTCACTGGCGTCCATGCCGCACCGGGCATAACCGCCCGCGTTCACCGCACCGGCGGAGCGCCACTGCGCCGTGGGCGTGCTCAGGTACTCGATGTAACCCTCGGCCTCCGGGACGGGTCGGCCCTGGAAGACGTCACGGATCATGAAGTAGGAGCCCGCGAACCCGCCGACCCGGCCGGCGCAGAAGATCCGGTCGCCCGGTTGCGCCGTGTTGCGCGGCAGGAAGCGGTCGGCTCCCACCGTGCCGACCGCCGTGCCGACGACGTGCGCGTCGGCGGCCTCCTTCGTGTCGCCGCCGGCGAACACGACCCCGTTGCGGCGGCATTCCGCGGCTGCCCCGAAGACGATGTCCCTGACGTTCGCCGCGGTCTCCTCGCCCGGGACCATGATCGCGATCATGACGGACAGCGGGCGGCCGCCGGAGGCCAGGATGTCGCTGCAGTTCGCCGTGACGGCCATCCTCCCCCAGGTCTCGTAGCCGGCCAGGCCGAGGGAGAGCGCGACCGGACGGGACGCGCGGTCGATCTTCTGGATGAGGTCGAACGGGGAGTCCGCCATCTCGATCACGGAGGCGTCGTGCCCGAATCCCCCGATGAGCCGGGGATCGACGAACAGGTCACCCAGCAATCCGGACAGGAACCCCTTCTCCCCGAGCGAGCGGAGATCAGCCCCGGAATCCATGGACGTCATGTGCGAGCCTTTCTTGATGGAGACACGTCGCGCCGTCAGTCGTTGCCGGCCGGACGGGCGGGACCGCCGCCCGTCTGCGACGGCAGCGGGCCCGCCGGAGCCGCCGCACGCAGCCGTCCGACACCTTTCAGCTGCTTCAGTTCGTCGTCGTCGATCTGGTACTTGGAGTGCAGTTCCACGCCGACCTCGGCCAGCCCTTCGCGGGCGTCCCCATCCATCCGCTCGAACAGGCAGAAGACGTCCGACACGTTCAGTCCGTAGGCCCGCAGATGGTTGACACAGGTCGCCAGGAACGACCCCTCCATGCAGAGATCGTCGGCGATGACGGCGGTCGCACCGGGAAGGAACGTCCCCTCGATCGGATATCCGAAACGCGGGGCGCGGCCGGTACGAATCATAAGGAAATCGGAGCCGAGCAGCTCCGCGACACTCGATCCGACGAGCAGGTTGCCCTCCCGCGGCGTCGCGATCAATACGCCTTTGAGATCCGTTCCGAGGCCCTCTTCGACGAAGTCGGCCAACGACCTGGCGAGCACCGCCCTCTTGGCGGGAACGCAGCTGGCGGTGTGCATGTCGAGATACACGGCTATCGGCTGGGTGACGATGTACCCGACCCCGGATTTGTCCGACTGGATGAAGATGTGATCGGCGGCGATCGCGCGCACCGGGTCCTCGTCGATCTCGTCGAGAATCTTGTGCGCCTCACGCGATTCGACCTTGCGGCCGGGCGCCGCGACCGCACCCCGCTGCAGGCGGTACTGGCTCACGTTCACCCCGAGCGTCACCAGTGCGACCAGCGCACCGATGATGCCCGCCACCGCAACCGCGAACTCCATGCCGTCTCCACTGGACGTGCGAGCAATAGAGGAATACCGCGCAGCGATGCGCACCCTGAGTGCCGATCACGTTACCGCCGGCATGCAACGACGTCTATCAACTTTCGGCGGACGGAAGTGACGACCGACCGCACGAAAGTCGTTCATGTACTCGGCCGCTCATCCGGCACCGGGATGGACGATCACCCGGTCTGGCATGGCATTCGAGTGGCATGTCATACCGTGCGTATATTCGACGTCGCCACCGGCGACGCGATCATTCCATTCGCGAGCCGATTCCGCCGTTCCGCAGAGGCTGACTCATGAAGCTGGTCATCGTAGGGCACATCGGCCTGAATGAGGACCGCACCCCCCATGGCAGCGCCGTGTCGCCCGGCGGAGCCGCGTACGCCTGCGCCCGCGGCGCGGCCGTGCTCGACGCCACGCAGGTGGGCGTGGTGGCGACCGTCGGCGACGACCTGAGCCTGGCGCCGATCCGCAGCCTCGGCGTGAACCTGCTCGGCGTCCGAGTGGCCCGGGGCCGCTCGCCGCGGTTCTACATCGACCAGCACCCCGACGGCCGGCGCACCTTCAGCGTGGACTTCGGCATCGCCACCGAAGCCGCACCGGACAGCTTCCCGCGGGCCTATCAACTCACCCGGCACGTCCACCTGGCGACGGCGCCGCCCGAGCAGCAGCTCGCCTGGCTGATGCACCTGCGCCGCGTCCTGCCGCGCGCCACCATCTCGGTGGACATGTTCGAGCACTTCGCCGAACGGGAGACCGCGCTGTGCCGCCAGGTGTGCCGCAGCGCCGACCTGATCTTCATGAACGAGGAGGAGCAGCGCCTGCTCTTCGGCGGACACGAGCACCCACCGGTGCCGGCGATCGTGAAGTTCGGCCCCGAAGGCGCCGGATACTGCCAGGACGGGCAACTGACGCGCGTGCGCGCGACGCGGGAGGAGCCGGTCGACACCACCCACGCCGGCGAGATCCTGGCCGGAGTCTTCCTGTCACTGCGGGCGTACGGCCTGCCCCGGCAGGACTGCCTCGCCCACGCCGTGCGGGCGGCCGCCGCGAAGGTCACCCAGTTCGGCGTCAACGGCGACGCGCTGACGGCGACGCTGGACCGGATCCGCGCGGAGGTGACCGCCACCGCGTGATCCGCGCGACACGGCACAGGCGATTCGCTGCGTTCTCCCAGGATTCGCCCAGCCGTCATGGATAGAGTCCCCAGACAGCTGGGCCGCCCCCACCAGCGGAGATCCATCAATCCCCCACATCTTCCTGTGGAAAGGTGACGCGATGCCCGCGACGACCCGACCCGCCTCGCGGCGGCCGGACAAGACCGGCGGCAAGGGACGCAAGAATCTCAAGGCGCCGGCCGGCGGCGGTATGAGCACCAACCTGAGGTTCACCCTCGGCGTGCTCGCGGCGGTCGCGCTGATCGTCGGCGGAGCCGTGTTCTTCGCCATGAAGGGCTCGTCCGAGCCGGCCACGGCCGGTTCGAACCCGGTCCGCGCCGACTCGCACCAGTTGTCCACGGCGGCCGACGGCAAGGTGACCATCGTCGAGTTCCTCGACTTCGAGTGCCCGTCCTGCGGCCGCGCCTACCCGGCCGTCGAGCAGCTGCGCAAGGAGTACGCCGGGAAGATCACCTACGTGGTGCGGGAGTTCCCGCTCGACATGCACCCCAACGCGATGAACGCGGCCGCCGCCGCGGAGGCCGCCGCCAACCAGGGCAAGTTCGAGGCGATGTACAACAAGCTGTTCACCACCCAGCAGGCCTGGGGCGGTCAGCAGACCGACCACGCGAAGACGTTCGACGGCTACGCCCAGGAGCTGGGGCTGGACATGGCGAGGTTCCGCGCGGACGTCGCGTCGCAGCAGGTGCGGGACCGGATCGAGACCGACCGGGCCGACGGCGCGGCCGCCGGGGCGCGGGGCACGCCGACGTTCTTCGTCAACGGCGAGCTGTTCGAGCCGGCGGCCACGTACGACAATCTGAAGGCCGCGATCGACACGGCGCTGGCGGGGTGAGCATGACCGCGATCAAGCAGCGCGGCGCGACCCACGCCGAGCCGGCGGGCGTCGAGGAGCACCTGGCGCCGCGGCGGACCACCGTCGACCGCGCCATCGGCTGGATCCTGACCGTCACCGGCGTGCTGGGCACGGCGGCGGCGTTCACCCTGGCCGTGGAGAAGATCCACCTGCTGACCGATCCGTCGTACACGCCCTCGTGCAGCATCAACCCGGTGCTGTCGTGCGGCTCGGTGATGATCACCGAGCAGGCGTCGGCGTTCGGCTTCCCGAACCCGCTGCTGGGCCTGGGCACGTTCCCCGTCGTCGTGACGCTGGGTGTGCTGGTGCTGGCGGGGGTGCGGCTGCCGCGCTTCGTGTGGCTCGGGCTGCAGGCGGGGGCGACGTTCGCGCTGGGCTTCGTGTTCTGGCTGATGTTCCAGTCGATGTACCGGATCGGCGCGCTGTGCCCGTACTGCATGGTGGTGTGGGTCGCGGTGGTGGTGCTGTTCTGGTACACGACGCTGTACAACCTGCACCACGGGCACCTGCGGGTGCCGGCTCGCCTGCGCGGCGCGGTGGACCTGGCCGTGGACGTGCACGCGGTCGGCCCGGCGCTGTGGCTGCTGGTGACGGTGGTGCTGATCGCCCAGGCGTTCTGGAGCCAGTGGCAGATCATGCTGTCCTGAGACCTTCCGGCCGCCGCGGCCTCTCCTCCCCGTCGCGGCGGCCGGTTCCCGGAAAGGAGATCGCCGTTTCCGGCCAGGACCTGGGATCGGGCCCAGGCTTCTGACCGGAAACGGCGATCTTTCGGTATGCGGGAAGCCGGCGCGCCACGGCCCGGCCGCGGGTCAGCAGATGCGCGGGAGCGGGTCGCCGACCAGGAGGTCCATGATGCGGGTGCCGCCGAAACGGGTGCGCAGCAGCACCAGGTGGGCGGGGTCGTCGTCGACGCGGCCGATGACGGCGGCCTGCTCGCCCAGCGGGTGCCCGCGCAGCGCGGCGAGCGCCGCGTCGGCCGCGTCCGGGGCGACGACCGCCACGAAGCGGCCCTCGCAGGCGACGTAGAGCGGATCGATGCCGAGCAGCTCGGCCGCGCCGCGTACGCCGGGGCGCACCGGCACCGCCTCCTCGTCGACCACGATGCCCACCTCGGCGGCGCGGGCGATCTCGTTGAGGACCGTGGCGACGCCGCCCCGGGTCGCGTCGCGCATGGCGCGCACGCCGGCCCCGCACGCGTCGAGCAGCGCCGCGGTCGCCCCGTGCAGCGACGCGGTGTCCGAGCGCAGGTCCACCTGAAGGTCCAGGTCGCCGCGGGCGATGAGGACGGTCATGCCGTGGTCGCCGACCGGCCCGGACACCAGCACCACGTCACCGGGCCGGGCCCGGTCGACGCCGAGGTCGTGGGCGCGATCGCGCAGCCCCACCCCGGCCGTGGTGATGTAGCAGCCGTCGGCCTGGCCGCGCTGCACGACCTTGGTGTCCCCGGCGACGATGCGCACGTCGGCGGCCTTGGCGGCAGCCGCCATGGAGGTGACGATGCGGGTCAGGTCGGCGACTCCGAAGCCTTCCTCCAGGATGAACCCGGCCGACAGGAACAGCGGGCGCGCGCCGGAGACGGCCAGGTCGTTGACGGTGCCGTTGACGGCCAGCTCGCCGATGTCGCCGCCGGGGAAGAACAGCGGCGACACCACGTACGAGTCGGTGGTGAAGGCCAGCCGGGTGCCCGCGACGGTCAGCGCCGCCGCGTCGTCGAGCGCGGCCAGCTGCGGGTTGTGGAACGCCTCCAGGAACACGGCCTCGACCAGGCTCTGCGTGGCTTTGCCGCCCGCGCCGTGGGCCATGGTGAGGCGTTCCTCGCGGACCCGGGCCCGGGCCCGGCGGGCGCGCGCGACCCGCTCCATGACGGCCTGCTCGCTGACGCCGGCGACCGCTTTCGCGCCCGCCTCGGTGACCGGGCCGTCGATGGTGACCTCGCCGCTCACCGGGCCGTCACCTGCAGCAGCCGCTGGCGGCGGAACCGGCCGAAGTTGTAGTACGCCGCGCAGGCGCCCTCGGGCGACACCATGCAGGTGCCGATCGGGGTCTCCGGCGTGCAGGCGGTGCCGAACACCTTGCACTCCCACGGCTTGAGCACACCCTTGAGCACCTCGCCGCACTGGCAGGACTGCGGGTCGGCGACGCGTACGCCGGGCACGTCGAAGCGGCGCTCGGCGTCGAAGTCGGCGTACGCCTCGGTCAGCCGCAGCGCGCTGTGCGAGATGAAGCCCAGGCCGCGCCACTCGAAGAACGGGCGCAGTTCGAGCACGTCGCCGAGCACCTTCAGGGCGGTCGGGTTGCCGTCCCACGGGACGACCCGGCTGTACTGGTTCTCGATCTCGCAGCGGCCCTCGGCGAGCTGGGCGAGCAGCATGTCGATCGAGTGCAGGATGTCCAGCGGCTCGAACCCGGCCACGACCAGCGGTTTGCCGTACTGCTCGGCGATGAACCGGTACGGCTCGCAGCCGATCACCGTGGACACGTGCCCGGGGCCGAGGAAGCCGTCGAGGCGCTGGTCGGGCGAGTCCAGGATGGCCTTGATCGCCGGGAGGATGGTGACGTGGTTGCAGAAGACGGAGAAGTTGGTCAGCCCCTCCGCCTTCGCCCGCAGCACCGTGACGGCCGTCGACGGGGCGGTCGTCTCGAAGCCGATGGCCATGAACACGACCTGCCGGTCCGGGTGCTGCCGGGCGATCTTCAGCGCGTCCAGCGGCGAGTACACCATGCGGATGTCGGCCCCGGCGGCCTTGGCGTCCAGGAAGGAGCCGTCGCCGCCGGGCACCCGCATCATGTCGCCGAACGAGGTCAGGATGACCTCGGGGCGCTGCGCGATGGCGATCGCGTCGTCGACGCGGCCCATCGGGATGACGCAGACCGGGCAGCCCGGCCCATGCACCAGCTCGACCTGCTCGGGCAGGTAATCCTCCAGGCCGTGCTGGTAGATGGTGTGCGTGTGACCGCCGCACACCTCCATGAACTTGTACGTGCGGCCCGGTTCGCACCGGGCGGCGATCCGGGCCGCCAGTGCTCGGGCCTGTTCGGCGTCGCGGAACTCGTCCACAAAACGCATCGTCGCCTCGCTCAGTCGATGGTGGAGCTTCGCAGGGCGGTCAGCTCGTCGGCGTACGCGTCCCCGAGGCTCTTCAGGAAGTCCATCGCGGCCGTCGCCTCGGCCTCGTCGATCTTGGATAGCGCGAAGCCGACGTGGATCAGCACCCAGTCGCCCTCGTTGATCTCACCGGGCTCGAACAGCCCGATGTTGATGGCGCGCCGTACGCCGCTGACGTCGACCTGCGCCAGGTCCGGCCGGTCGGTCATGATCTCGACGACCTCCCCGGGAATGCCCAGGCACATACGCTCAGGCCCGCAGGTCGACGAGGTGGAGCTCCTCGAGGATGAGGTCGTCGCCCCCGGTGACCACCACGTCGGCGCTGCCGCAGAAGGCGCAGACGGGCAGCATGTCCATGGACTGCTCGGCCCGGCCGCAGGCCGAGCAGGACACGTGCGCGGGCACGGCCACCATGTCGATCTCCGCGCCGTCGGCGGTGGTGCCGGTCGCGACCAGCGCGAAGCCCTGCTTGAGAGCCGGCTCGGCGACACCGTGGCGTACGCCGATGCGCACCTTCACCCGGTTGACCTGACGGCCCTCGGCGCGCTGGGTGACCGCGCCGAGGATGCTCTCACAAAGTCCGATTTCGTGCATTTTATCTCCTTATTCCCGAATGCCCAACGCCGGTCGCCCCACCCGGGAAACGAACCCGCGATGTGCCAACCATGAGGAAAGTACTTTCCAATCGGGAAAGAGCGCTGTACTTTCCTATCAGGAAACTACTTTCTGAGGAGGGCATCATGGCGGAGCAGCTCCGTCCCGACGAGGCGGCGCAAGCGCTGGCCCGGATACGGGAGCAGCAGGAACAGGTCATCGACGCGCTGTCCATCCCCGACTGGTACTGGTGGCTGCTCGGCGGCCTCACCGTCGGCCTGGCCGCGGCCGTCGAGTCGGCGGACCCGACCGTGATCGCCGTCGGCACGGCCGTGTTCGTGGTCGGCCTGCTCGTCGGGACCGGCTGGGTCGTCCGCGCCGGGCTGCGCGTCAAGGTGCGCAACGCCCTGCTGGGCGCGCGCGGGATCGGGCTCATCCTCGGCTTCGTGGCGCTGACCGTCGCCGTGTCACTCGGGCTGGCCTTCAGCCTGCAGTCCGGCGGTGTCAACCGCCCGGCGACCTGGGGCACCCTGGCCAGCGCCGGGCTCCTGGCCGTCGGCGGGCCGCTGCTCACCCGGGCGCTACGGCGCACCATGCTCGACCGGCGCGGGCCGCGATGACCGACGCCCGGTTCGACGAACTGATCCACGCCCCGACCCGGCTGGCCATCGTCGCCCTGCTGGCCGCGTCGGAGTGGGCCGAGTTCAAGTTCATCCGCGACAGCGCCGGACTGTCCGACTCGGCGCTGTCCAAGCAGCTCACCACGCTGGAAGAGGCCGGTTACGTCGAGATCCGCAAGGGCTTCGTGGGCAAGCGGCCGCGCACCTCGGCGGCGCTGACCCCGGCCGGGCGAACCGCGTTCGCCCAGCACGTGGCCGCGCTGGAGGAGATCGTGGCGCGGGCGGGCACGACGATCCTTCCCCGCGGCTGAGCGGCGTGCACCCCGGCCGGGGTGCACGCCGCTTCGCGGATCAGGCTGCTCGGATCAGGCTTCGAGGGGCAGCGCGGCGGCCAGCAGCCGCCACTGCTCGCGTGGCAGGCCCGGCTCGGCGGTCACCACCTGCACCGCCAGGTGGTCGGCACCGGCGTCCAGGTAGGCGGCCGCGCGGCGGGCGATGGCCGTCTCGTCCCCCATCGCGAACACCGCGTCCAGCAGCCGGTCACTGCCGCCCGCGCGCAGGTCGTCCTCCGTGAAACCCAGCCGCAGCAGGTTGTTGGTGTAGTTCGGCAGCTGCAGATAGAGGGCCAGGTGGCCACGGGCCGCGGCCCGGGCGCGCTCGGCATCGGTGTCGAGCACCGCCTTGAACTCCGGCGCGAGCACCGCGTCCGCGCCGAGGATCTCCCTGGCCAGGGCGGTGTGCTCGGGCGTCACGAGATACGGGTGCGCGCCCGCGGCCCGGTCGCGGGCCAGCGCCAGCATGCGCGGGCCGAGCGCCGCCAGCACGCGGTCGCGCACCGGCACCGGTTCGGCCGCGGCGTCCAGCGCGGACAGATACTCCGTCATCGCGGAGTACGGGTGCGCGTAGCGCTCGGTGAGCCGGCTGTGGCTCACCCCGAGGCCGAGCACGAAACGGCCCGGAAAGGCGCGTTCCAGTTCGGCTCGCTGCGCGGCGACCTCGGCCGGCCCGTGCTCCCAGATGCTGAGGATGCCGGTGGCGACCGTCATGCGGGAGGTCGCCTCCAGCAGCGGGCGCGCATAGGTGACCGCCGGTCCCCCGCCCAGCCAGAGCGTGCCGTAGCCCAGGTCGTCCAGTTCGGCCGCCGCGTCGGTGAACTCGCCGCTCAGCGCCTCGCCGCCGGACCGGAGCGCCTCTGTCCACGCCGCGCTCCACACCCCGATCCGGCCCCATCGATCATGCCGCGACACGGCGCCCCCTCCACTGGTTCCCGGGTCACATACTGCGCATCTTGAGGTACCGCTTCATGTCCGGGAACGTGCGCACCAGCACCGCCGTCACCCCGGCCAGCACCAGCCCGGCCAGCACCTTCTTGAGCGTCACACCCGTACTCCTGTCTCTCGATCCTCTTCGGCCGGCGCGGCGGCGATCAGCCCCGCCGGCAACGGCAGCGCGCCGGTCAGCGCGGCCGGGCCCAGCTCCCACAACTGCCGTACCAGCGCCACGGCGGGCTCCACGGCGGCCTCGACCGGCGGGCTCAGCCCCATGCGCTCGCTCAGGTCGGCCGGCTCGCAGCCGACCAGCAGCACCCGGCCCGGGGCGCTGCCGCAGCTGTCCAGCAGGTCCAGCACCCGCTGCGGCTGCATGCCGTGCGGGTCGACCAGCACCGGGCCGTCGTCGGCCCGCCCGGCGGCCCGGTCGGCCGCGCTGACCTCCAGCAGCCGCACCGTGCCCGGGGCGTCACCGCGGCAGTCGACGTCGATCAGGACGGTCGCGTCGTAGCCGGCCATCAGGTCGTACGCCAGATGCACGCCGCGGATGCCGTAGTCGGCCACCCGCAGCCAGGTCGGGCACGGACCGGCCAGCAGCCGCGACGCCACCGCGACGCCGAAGCCGTCGTCGCCCAGGAAGATGTTGCCCAGCCCGGCGACCAGCACCTTGCGCCGCGTGCTCATGCCCGCTGCTCGCTGCGCTCGTCGCCGGCACGAGTCGCCGGCCCCGTGATTCGCTCGCGATGCTCGCTCATGCGGACACCACCGTGACCTCCTCGGGGGCGAAGTAGCGGAACCGGCCCTGCAGGATCTGCAGGTCGGCGGCGGGGTCGTCGTCGAGGGTCACGGCCAGATGCGTCGAGCCGTCGACGTCGAGCAGCACCGCCTGCACGGTGGCGACCCGGTCCACCAGGAACATGTCCTGCGCGTCGCTGCGCCGCCCGCCCGGGTGCAGGCGCACCTTGCTGCCCTGGCCGACCGGGGTGCCGTCGATGACGACGGTGTCGGTCGCCGGATCGACGGAGGAGTCCGCGCCCGGGTCCCACCAGGGGCGGTCGGCGGCGAACACGTCGGACGGCCCGGCGGCGGGCACCGGGCGCAACTGCCGGATCGCCCCGTGCAGCCGCTCGAACACCTCGGGTGGCAGCGTCTCGGCCCGGCCCAGCAGCGCGCCGCCGCGCGGGTCGGTGGCCCGTACCCGGCGCTTCTCCTCGTCGGTGAGGGTCAGCGTACGCAGCACCAGCAGCTCGTCGATCTCCAGCGCGTCGTACATGTCGCCGGGGCTCTCCGGCGCGACCACCGGGTGGTCGTACAGGATCACCGGCGCGGACAGCATCACCTCGCGGCTGCCCTCCGGGCCCAGCATGACCGGCCACGTCCTGATGTTGCGGCACTCCCGCACGGCCGCCTTCGCCCACTCCGGCGGGTCGAGCAGCGACACGAAGTTGCCCGCCGTCAGCGCGAACACGCTGTGCGCCGCGATCAGCGAGTGCCGCAGCGCCTCCGGCCGCCCCAGCCCGCCCACCTGCGCCGCTTCCGGCGAGGCGTTTGGAAGGTGCCCTTCCTCTACGTGAACCGATGTGAAGGTGCCCTTCCTTTCGGTTCGGTTGGTGACGGTGGCGGTGAGGCGGAGCAGGCCGTAGGGGCCGGGGAGGGGGTCGGCGTGCAGGCGGAGTTCGGCGTGCAGGGGGTGGCGTTCGCGGTGGAGGCGGACGGACGCGGAGATCTGTTCCGTTTCGGTGCCGCCGGGGATGGTGAAGGTGTGCACGTGGTCGCCCACCAGGTCGGCGAGGGGGATGACGAGGTCGGCGGACTGTTCGAGGGTCTCGTCGAAGGGGAGGTGGATGGTGCCGTCGACCTCGGCGGAGGGCACCGGGTGGTAGCCGTCGCCGGTGGCGGTCTCGACGGTGCGGGACTGGGCCTGGAGGAAGCGCACGCGCCAGTGCAGGCGGGTGTCGGGGCGGGGCTCGGCCAGCAGCTGGGTCTGGCACCAGGTGTACTCGCCGAGGGCGTCGTCGGCGTAGGCGGGCGGGACCAGGACGCCGAACTGCCAGCGCAGCTGGTTCTTGGCCGCGTCGGCGCGGTACGGGTAGAGCAGGTAGCCCTCGTAGAGGACCGCGTCGGCGACCGCGCGGGCCTGCTCGAACGCTTCGCTCAGCGCGCTGTCGGGCACAGTCCGTCCTCCTTCGCCGCGAGCAGGGCGGACAGCGCCTCGTCGGCCGTCGGCACCGCGTGCCGGGCCTGGTGGCGCAGCAGCGCGTCGACGGTGTCGCGGCGCAGCCGCAGCCAGGCCGTGTCCGGGAAGTACAGGTCCATCAGCTCGCGCCACACGGCGACGGGCAGCGCGTACGCCGCCTCCCGGTCCCACGGCACCCGCCCGACCTGCACCCCGCCGGGCCCGGCCTCGAACAGCGTGCCGCTGAACAGGAACGTCATCGGCACCGTGCCCTCGGCGAGCGCGTGCAGATACTTGCCCAGCCCCGGTTCGAGGTCGTACGTGCAGGGCACCATCAGGTCGAACTCGGTCCCGCCGGTGAACCCGGGCACGGTCACGCCGACGGTGGCGAAGTGCAGCGCCTGCATGCTGGTCGCCCAGCGGGCGGGCGCGCCGAAGACGTAGTCCAGGCCCTGCGCCTCGGGCTCGGAGTAGGTCCGGGCACGCGGGTCGATGCGCAGCTGACAGCTGAGCACGAGCGCGTGCACGCGGACCTCCGCCGGGGCGGTGATCCGCAGCCGGAAGCGCAGCGTCGGCCCGGCGGCCCACGGCAGCGCCTGCGCGTCCACGCAGGCGAACGACAGCTCAGCCATGCCCTGCCCCCACGGGCGTGCCAGCATTCTCACGGACCTGGGCGAGCCAGCCGTCGATCGCCGCCCACGCCTCCTGCCCGCCGTCGAAGCCGCGCCAGCGCAGCCGGACCAGGCCGACCAGGCGGTAGCAGACGTCGATCGGCACCAGGTACGCCTCAGGGCCGTCCGGGGACCGGTGCAGCAGCAGCGCCAGCACGTCGGGCGGCAGCCGGGCCGTGTCCGGATGCCGGGCCAGCACCTTCGCCCAGACCTCCGGCGGCAGCTGTGACTCGGCCGCCCCGGCCGGGCTCGGGTAGAGCGCCACCGGCTGCCCGAGGGTGCTGTTGACGAAGACGAACGCCAGCCGCACCGGCACGTCCAGCGCCGCCCAGTCCAGGTCGGACAGCGAGAAGTCCGGCAGCGCCGTGTGCTCGCGCGGCACCGCCGCGAACCGGCGCGCGCCCGCGGACTCCCCCGCGGGCGGCTCGTCGGACGGTGCGAACAGCAGGTGGCAGGGTCGGCAGGCGCACGGCAGCGACCGGTTCGCCAGGTCCACGAGGTGGTCGTGGTCGGCCGGGATCACGGCCGCGCACAGCTCGCAGCGCTCCGGCGCCGCCTGCGCGACGATGGCGGGCGGCGCGGGCGCGGTCAGATAACGCCGCAGGCCGGCGGTCATGCGGGCGCGCCGGTCGGCGCCTTCGGCCGGTGGCCGATCTGCAGCAGCTTCTGCGGTGCCGGGGCCTCCTCCAGCACCACCTCGACGATCTCGGGCGCGGCCTGCTGCACCAGCCGGGAGAGCAGCTCACCGGCCGTCTCGCCGGTGCCGCCGCAGCCGCTGCCGCAACCCCCCGCGGTCGCGATCCGGGCGGTGCCCGCGGCGTCGATGTCGACCAGGGTGAACTCGCGGCCGAGCCGCCTGCGGGCCCGGTCCAGCGCCACCAGGACCCGCTCCTCGATCGGCACCGGGTGCAGACCGTACAGCGCCAGCAGGCCGCCGACCAGCTCGTCCTCGGCCAGCACGCGCAGCTCCTCGGTGACGCCGGGCACGGTGACCAGGCCGTCGAGCAGCCGGGCCAGCCCGGCCTCGTTGAGGTGCAGCAACTCGCGGACCACCCCGTCGGCGGCGGTGCGGGCGGCCTGCCCACCCGCGCTCTCGACCTCCCCGAGCAGCCCTTCCACACGTACACCCACCGTGTGCGGGTCCAGCGCCATCACCCGGTCCATGTGCTGATCGCTCATGCCGCCGCCTCCGGCGTCGTCATGAGCCGAGCTGTGCCCATGATTCGCTCGCTCCGCTCGCTCATGATGTCGCACCGGACGCGAAGGCGTGCGGGGTGTGCAGCTTCTTGAGCACCGAACCGTTGCCGGTGTACATGTGCACGCCGCAGGGCAGGCAGGGGTCGAAGCTGCGTACCGCGCGCATGATGTCGATGCCCTTGAAGTTCTCCTGCGAGTTCTCCTCGAAGATCGGGGTGTTCTGCACCGCGTCCTCGTAGGGGCCCGGTGTGCCGAAGCGGTCGCGCACGCTGCCGTTCCAGGGCGTCGGCGGGTACGGGTGGTAGTTGGCGATCTTCCCGTCGCGGATGACCATGTGGTGCGACAGCACGCCGCGCACGGCCTCGGTGAAGCCGACGCTGTTCGCGTCCTTGGGCACCTTGAACGGCTCCCAGGTCTGGGTGCGCCCGGCCCGCACCTCGGCCAGCGCCTTCTCGCAGGCGTGCAGCGCCACGGCGGCCGCGTACGCCTGGAAGTAGGTGCGGGCGCGGTTGCGCTCCAGCGCGTTGCTCCACTTCGGGATCTTCCACTCGAAGGTCGCCTCGGGCCTGGTCAGCGTCTTCGGCAGGTTGATCACGACGCTGTGCCCGGTCGCCTTCACGTAGCCGATGTCGACCAGGCCGGACAGCGCGGTGGACCACAGCCGGGCGATCGGGCCGCCGCCGGTGTCCAGGGCCAGGTGGTCGCTGCCGTCGAACCAGCGCGGCGACATGACCCAGGAGTACGCCCCGTCGAAGTCCCGCTTCTGCGGCTTGGGCAAGGTGTGCTGGTTCCACGGGTGGCGCACGTCGACCGGGTTGCCCAGCGGGTCCCGTTTGACGAAGACCTCCTGGCCCTGCCAGTCGTCGTAGTAGGAGCTGCCGAGCAGGATGCGGATGCCGAGGTTGATGTCGACCAGGTCGTTGGTGACGAGCTTGCCGTCGACCACGATGCCCGGCGTGACGAACATCTTCTTGCCCCACTCGCTCATCCGCTCGTAGGTGAAGTCGCAGTGGTCGGGGTCGTTCAGCGCACCCCAGCAGCCCAGCAGCACCCGCCGCCGGCCGACCTCCTCGTAGCCGGGCAGCGCGTCGTAGAAGAAGTCGAACAGGTCGTCGTGCATGGGCACGACCCGCTTCATGAACTCGACGTAGCGCATCAGCCGGGACAGGTAGTCGGTGAACAGCTGCACCGTGGCGACCGTGCCGACGCCGCCCGGGTACAGCGTGGACGGGTGCACGTGCCTGCCCTCCATCAGGCAGAACATCTCCCGGGTGGACCGGCTGACCTGCAGCGCCTCGCGGTAGAACGCGCCTTCCAGCGGGTTCAGCGAGGTCATGATCTCGGCGATGGTCTTGTAGCCGTGCTGCTCGGCGTGCGGCGCGGGGGTGTTCTTGGCCTTCTCCCACACCCCCGGGTTGGTCTCGCGGACCATCTTCTCGCAGTAGTCGACCCCGACCAGGTTCTCCTGGAAGATGTTGTGGTCGAACATGTACTCGGCGGCCTCGCCGAGGTTCACGATCCACTCGCCCAGGTGCGGCGGCTGCACGCCGTACGCCATGTTCTGGTTGTAGACCGAGCAGGTGGCGTGGTTGTCGCCGCAGATGCCGCAGATCCGGCTGGTGATGAAGTGGGCGTCGCGCGGGTCCTTGCCCTTCATGAAGATGCTGTAGCCGCGGAACACCGACGAGGTGCTGTAGCACTCGACGACCCGGCGGGCCTTCCAATCGATCTTGGTGTAGATGCCGAGGCTGCCGACGATCCGGGTGATCGGATCCCACGACATCTCGACGAGGCCCTCCGCGGCCGTCTGCGTCGCCATGCTCGTCCTCAACGCCTTTCTGACTCGATACGGCCGCTGGTCAGCGGTGGTAGCCGGTGGTGAGCTCGGTGCCCCGGTGCCGCCACTTGGGCTCCTTGTCCACGGTCTTGCCGGTGATGTTGCGCAGGCGGCGGATCATCGCGCCGTACACGCCGCTGCCGGCCGAGGACACGGTCGCACCGGGCGGCTCGTCCATGAACGGCATGAACTTGTCCGGGAAACCCGGCATGGTGCAGCCGATGCAGATGCCGCCCACGTTCGGGCAGCCGCCGATGCCGTTCATCCAGCCGCGCTTGGGCACGTTGCACTTGACGACCGGACCCCAGCAGCCGATCTTCACGATGCACTCGGGCGTGCCGTAGTGCGTGGCGAACTGGCCCTGCTCGTAGTAACCGCCCCGGTCGCAGCCCTCGTGCACGGTCTGCCCGAACAGCCACTGCGGGCGCAGCTTGTCGTCCAGCGGGATCATCGGGGCCTGCCCGGCCGCCTGGTAGAGCAGGTAGGTGATGGTCTCGGCGAGGTTGTCCGGCTGGATCGGGCAGCCGGGCACGCACACGATCGGGATGCCCGCCGCCGAGCGCCAGTCCCAGCCCAGGTAGTCGGGCACGCCCATGGCCCCGGTCGGGTTGCCGGACATGGCGTGGATGCCGCCGTACGTGGCGCAGGTGCCCACGGCGAGCACCGCGAGGGCCTTGGGCGCGAGCCGGTCCAGCCACTCGCTGGTGGTGATCGGCTGCCCGGTGGCCGGGTCGGTGCCGAAGGCGGCCCAGTAGCCCTCTTCCTTGATCGACTCGTTCGGGATGGAACCCTCGACCACCAGCACGAACGGTTCCAGCTCGCCCCGGTCGGCCTTGTGGAACCAGGACAGGAAGTCGTCCGCGCCGCCGTCCGGCCCGCACTCGAAGTCGATCAGCGGCCAGTGCACCGCGATTTTCGGCAGGCCCGGCAGGGCGCCGAGCGCGATCTCCTCGATGCTGGGCTGGGTCGCGGCGGTCAGCGCGACCGAGTCGCCGTCGCAGCTGAGCCCGGCGTTGATCCAGAGTATGTGGATCGGCTGCTCATCGGTGTCAGCAGGCTGTGCCTGTGTTGCGGTCATCAGCGAACACCCCCTGTGTCATGCGGAGCCGCTCCGCGGCCTTAATCGGTCGTCCAGCCTGCGCTTCGCTCCGGCTGTACACCGAGCGGCCGCTCCGACGGTCCCCTAGCTGCCGCCCGCGGGCGGCCTCCCGCGCCGGCCAGCTCCGCCACGGTCAGCTCCCACAGCACGTGGCAGGCGGTGGTCTGCGCCTCCTGGATGCGGTGCACCGACGGCGACCGCACGACGAAAAGGTGGTCCACGGCGCCCGGCTCGGCCAGCCGTCCCCCGCCGCCCCCGCTGAACCCGACGGTGACCATGCCGCAGCGGCGCGCCCGGTCGAACGCGGCGACCAGGTTCGGCGAGTTCCCGCTGGTGGAGAAGCCCACGGCGACGTCACCGGGCCGGGCGTGCGCGGCGACCTGCCGGGCGAACACCGCTTCCACGCCGACGTCGTTGGCCAGCGCGCTGACCACCGCCACATCGACGCTCAGCGCGTACGCCGCCAGCACCGGCGCGCCGTATCCCGCCGGCGGGTCCGCGAACAGGTCGGCGCAGGCCTGCGCGTCGGTCGCACTGCCGCCGTTGCCGAACGCGAACAGCCGCCCGCCGGTTTCCAATGCCACGGCCAGCGCCCGCGCGCACGCGGCCAGCGCCTCGCCCTGCTCGGTGAGCACCTGGGCGCGCAGCGTCGCCGCCTCGCGCAGCTTGCCCGTGGTGGAGACGACCAGCTCGGCCGTGAACGCGTCCACGGCCGGCGCGGGCTGCGCGTACAGGAAGGGGTACAGGGCGCCCAGGTGCG
Source organism: Catellatospora sp. NPDC049133 (assembly GCF_040648455.1). Lineage (NCBI taxonomy): Bacteria > Bacillati > Actinomycetota > Actinomycetes > Micromonosporales > Micromonosporaceae > Catellatospora > Catellatospora sp. NPDC049133. The sequence continues at coordinate 121,617 of NZ_JBEZDT010000025.1, read as the reverse complement.
CCGGTGCGGCGTTGCTCACCCGGCCACCTCCGGCAGCACCCGGATGGCCTCGCCGGCGTGCACCAGCACGGTGTCACCGACCCGCGCGGCGACCAGCGCGACGCTGATCTCCTCCGGACCCGCGCCCGCGTCGGCCAGGGCCAGCCCGCCCGCCAGCAGCAGCACCACGGTCGCGGGCACAGCGGTGTCGGAGCAGGTCACACACGACCCGCCGGCCAGGTCGGCCACGGCCCGCAGCTCCGCCGGAATGGCGTGCCTCATGGCGTGGACCCGTCCGGGCCGTGTTCGAGCAGGGCGTGGGTCAGTTCCCAGAGCAGGTGGTACGCCGAGACCTGCAGCTCGCGCAGCACGAGCGGGTCGTCGGCGGGCAGGGTGAGCAGGTGGTCCACCCGCGGCCCCGCCCAGAACCGCCCCGCCAGCGCGACCGTGAGCAGCCCGCGCTCCCCCGCCGCGGCCAGCGCCGCCGCGACCGGCCCCGCGCCACCCGGTCGCGGTCCGTCCTGCAGTTTCAAGGAAACTGCGGCTTCGCCGGGTCGGTTGGGTGCCGTTTCCCCGAGACCGCAGGATGCACCGCGCTGCGGGTCGGCGTTGCGGACCTGGGGGTCGGCGTTGCGGGCATCGGGGTCGGCGTTGCGGACCGTCGGGGCGCATACGGCCAGGGCCAGGTCGACCGGGGCGGCGTGGCGCAGTCGGTGGGCGGCGCGGAAGGCGTGGTGGGCCACCGCGGGCAGGGCGCGTTTGCCGACGATCACCGGGTGCACGAACTCGACCGCGATGTGCCGGGCGTCGGCGTCGTCGTCGCCGAAGGCGTGCAGGACGCCGCCCGCGCGGAACCGCCGGGCCATCGCCGTCGCGGCCGCCACCAGGTCTGCAGCGGACTCGGCCAGGTCTGCCCCGGGCCGCTCGCGCCGCTGCGCGAGGGCCGTGGTCAGCACCGCGGCCGCGGTCATACCTGCCCCCCGTGGCTAGGTTCCGTCCTGACTCACCATAGCGGCGATATCACCGCAAGAGCCGCGAATCGCCCTAGCAACCCCGGATGCGGGTCGCCCCGCGTGGCGGGCATGCGCGATGATGCCGCGCATGGCGTCCCACCTGGAACATCCCGAGAACGGCACCGGCGGCCCCGAGCTGCCGGAGACCGGCACGGCGGCCGAGCCGGCGAGGCGGCGGCCGCGGCGCGGGTGGCGTGTCGCGCGCCGGGCGGTGCTGTTCGGCGTGCTCGCCGCGGTGCTCGCGCTGGTGGGCAGCATCGGCTGGGTGCGCTGGCAGGCCGCCGGGCACGTGTACACGGCCGAGGACGTGCCCGAGGCCCCGGTCGCCCTGGTGCTGGGCGCGCAGGTGCACGACAACGGCTCGCCGTCGGGCTTCCTGGAGGCCCGCCTCGACATCGCCCGCCGCCTCTACGAGACCGGCAAGGTGCGCGCCGTGCTGGTCTCCGGCGACCACGGCCAGTGGACCTACGACGAGCCCGACGCCATGCGCCAGTGGCTGATCGACCGCGGGGTGCCCGACCGCAAGGTGGTCGCCGACCACGCCGGCTTCGACACGTACGACTCCTGCCAGCGGGCCGTCCGGGTGTTCGGGGTGCGGCAGCTCATCGTGATCACCCAGAGCTACCACATCGACCGGGCCGTCGCGCTGTGCCGCGAGGCGGGCATCGACGCCACCGGGGTAGGCGACGACACCGCCCGCCGCTTCGGCTCCTTCTGGACCAAGGCGGTCGTACGTGAGCAGGGCGCCTGCGTGAAAGCCATGCTCGACGTGGTCACCGACCGCGACCCGGTGTTCCTGGGCCGCCACGAGACCGGCGTCGAGGACGCCCTGCGCGACTGACCCGGGCTCAGGCGGCCACGTGGAGGCGGGCGGCGGTGACGTCTTCGAACTCCTTGGTCCGGGCGGTCAGGGCCATGGTCAGGAACTGGCCGGCGTCCTCGCCGACCGGCAGGCGCAGCGGGGGCTCGGCCAGGTCCGCCAGGCGGTGCACCGCTTCGGCGAACAGCTCCGGCGGGTTGAGGTCGGGGTTGCCGCGCATGCCGCGCAGGCCCTCGATCATCGGACCCTCGACCTGCTCGTAGGCGGCCACCCGCTGGCGCGGCATCGCCGCGGACACGCCGTACAGGGTGCTGAAGCCGCCGGGCTGCACGATGGTGACCTTCACGCCCAGGTGCGCGGACTCCTGGGCCAGCGACTCGGCCAGGCCCTCCAGCGCGAACTTGCTGGCCGTGTACGCCGCGAGCCCGGGGAACGGCACCATGCCCGCGATCGAAGAGACGAAGACCGCGTGCCCGCCGCCCTGTGCCCGCCACAGCGGGAGCACCAGCCGGGTCAGCCGCCACGGCCCGTAGACGTTGGTCGCGAACTGCGCCTGCAGCTCCCCGTCGGAGACCTCCTCCACCGCGCCGCACTGGCCGTACCCCGCGTTGTTGACGAGCACGTCGACGCCGCCGAAGTGCCGGGCCGCGGCGGCCACCACGGAAGCGCAGGCGACCGGGTCGCAGACGTCCAGCGCCAGGGTGAGCACCGTGCCGGGGTATCGCTCGGCCAGGTCGGCCAGCGTCTCGGGCCGGCGGGCCGTGGCCACCACTCGCTCCCCGGCCTGCGCCAACCGCTCCACCAGCGCCCGGCCCAGCCCGGTCGAGCATCCCGTCACCAGCCAGCGTCGTGCCATCGGTGCCACCCCTCGCGTCTCCCGCGGTCCCCTGTGGACCGCCGGGTGACCAGACTGGCAGCAGATATGCACGTACGACAATGTAAGATTACGGACGGGAGTGATTACGCCACATAGCGTGAGTCACGATCGCGAGCGGTACCGCCGCCAGCGCGACCAGCCAGCCGCCGAGCACATCGGACGGCCAGTGCACCACCAGCGCCACCCGGCTCGCCCCCACCAGCAGCGCCCAGCCACCGACCCCCGCCACCAGCGCCACCCGCTGCCACCGGGCCCGCAGCAGCGGCCAGGCGAGCACCAGCAGCAGCAACGCCGCGGTCGCGAAGTGGCTGGTGTGCCCGGACGGGTAGGACCAGCCGGCCGCCAGGCCCAGCATCTCCTCCGGCCGGTGCCGGGCCACCAGTGCGTGCACGGTCAGCCGCAGCGCCGCGCTGGCCGCCACCGCCGCGCACACGAATCCCAGCTGCGTGAGCAGCCGGCGGCGCAACAGGAATCCGAGCGTGAATGCGAGCACCGACAGCAGCACGACGGTGTCACCGGTGCGGGTGACCGCGGTCATCGCCGACCGCCACATCGGATACTCCAGCGCCAGCCGGTGCGCGGCCGCGCTGACGACGGCGTCGCGCTCCACCAGCGGTGACCAGGTGGCCTCGACCGCGAAGGTCAGCAGCGCGTACGCCGCCACGGCGGCAGCCGCCGTCCACAGCCAACGACGCAGGACGTCGGGTTGCACCAGCATGGGAAGTTCTTACCGCCCGGCCGTGACGCCGGTCACACGGGGGTGCCGGAAACTCAGCCGGCCCGGCGGCGCGCCCGGCGGGCGGCCAGCTCGTCGGTGACCCCCAGCGGCAGCACGGCCGGTGCGAACGGGGTGACCGTCGCCTCCTCGACCTCGGTGCCGCGCTCGGCGGGCAGGTGCGACAGCGAGCCCTGGATCTCCTTGAACGCGCCGCCGATGGCGATGCCGAACACGCCCTGGCCGCCCTGCAGCAGGTCCACGACCTCCTCCGGCGAGCGGCAGTCGTACACCGAGGTGCCGTCGGAGATGAGCGTGATGGTCGCCAGGTCGTCGGCGTCGTACGCCCGCAGCGTCTCGATCGCGCGCCGGATGTTCTGCAGCGACACCCCGGCGTCCAGCAGCCGCTTGACCACCTTCAGCACGACCAGGTCGCGGAACGAGTAGAGGCGCTGGGTGCCCGAGCCGGACGCGTCGCGGATGCTCGGCACCACCAGCCCGGTGCGGGCCCAGTAGTCCAGTTGCCGGTAGCTGATGCCGACCGCGTGGCAGGCCGTCACGCCCCGATAGCCGAGCGAACCGCCCTGCACGTCCGAGTCCGCATCCTCCGCGACACCGCCGCGCATCGCGGCCGCACCACCGGGACGACCTGGCTCACTACCAGGCGACTGCGGATCATGGAGCTGGTTCATGCGACTACCTCCCGCTGAGTGTCGACTTGGACCAGCCTATAGCGGATCGCGCTGACCGGCGGGGAGGTAACGCCGCGACACGCCACATTCGAGACCCGGAGCGTCACTTTTCGGTGACTGAGTCGTTAGCAGGCTCTCATGCGGAGCCTGCTCCGCGGCCTTAATCGGTCGTCCAGCCTGCGCTTCGCTCCGGCTGTACACCGAGCGGCCGCTCCGACGGGCTCCTTAACTGGCGAAGTCCTCCGGGCGGACCTGCTCCAGGAACTCGCGGAACTTCTCGACCTCGTCCTCCTGCTCGTCCGGGATGATGATCCCGGCCTCGTCGAGCACGCGCTCCGCGCAGCGCACCGGGGCGCCCACCCGCAGCGCCAGGGCGATCGCGTCGCTGGGCCGCGCGGACACCCGCACCGAGTCGCCGATGAGCAGGTCGGCGTAGAAGATGCTGTCCTTCAGCTCGACGATCTCCACGGCCTTCAGCGGCGCCGACAGCGCCTGCAGCAGGTCCCGGAGAAGATCATGAGTGAGCGGCCGGGCCGGCTTGACGCCCTGCTGCTCGTAGGCGATCGCCGTCGCCTCGACCGCGCCGATCCAGATCGGCAGGTAGCGGTCCCCGTCCACCTCACGCAGCAGGACGATCGGCTGGTTGGTGGGCAGTTCGACCCTTACCCCGATCACGCTCAGCTCGCGCACCGTCTCGCCTCCGTCGCGTCTGCCTGGGGCCGGTGTCCGACGGGCCCGCCTCGCGGCGGACCGTACGACACTGCGCCTCTCAGCCTCTCCTACTGCACGCTACACGCCCACGCGCACCCTCGGCTCGTACGACCGCCGGTCAGCCGCCGAGCGCGTCGTTGAGCCCGGAACGCAGCAGCGCCACGTGCAGGCGCTGCGACAGGACCGTCAGCTCGCGCATCGTCTCGGCCGCCCGGGCACGGGCGGTGGGATCCTGCTGGCGCATCAGCGGAGCCACGAGCTGGGCGTAGAGCCCGGCCTCCCGGTCCGCCGCGACCCGGTACGCGCGCAGGTGCCGCGGTTCGACGCCGTACTCGGCGAGCTGCCCGGCCACCTCGGCGACCGCCAGCGCGTCGCCGTCGAACCACTCCCCGGCCCGCGCGGTGACCAGCCCGTGCCGTTCCAGGTCGGCCAGCAGCGCCTCGGTGATCCCGGCGCGGTGGCACAGCTCCTGGCGGCGCAGCCGCTCGTCGACCGGCTCCGCCACGGCCTCGGGCCGGTGGTCGTCGCCGACCGCGACGAGGGTCGGACGCGCCTGGGTCAGGTGCGCGCCTTCGGACAACTGCTCGCGGATGACGCGCAAGGGCAGATACTGGTCACGCTGCGCGGCAAGGATGAAACGCAGCCGCGCCACGTCCTCGCGGCTGTATTTGCGGTAGCCGGACGACGTGCGCTGCGGCTCGACCAGACCCTCCGTCTCGAGGAATCGCAGCTTCGAGATGGTGATGTCCGGAAAATCGGAACGCAGCAGCCCGAGCACCTCGCCGATGCTCATCAGCGCCTGTGCCCGCGCCGCCCCGCTCCCGCCGCCGGCCGACGCCGGCACCGCTGCTGTCATGCCTCCTCGGCGCGCGGGCCGGCCACGTACAGCAGGCGGAACTTGCCGACCTGCACCTCGTCGCCGTTGTTGAGCGTGGCCGACTCGACCCGCTCCCGGTTGACGTACGTGCCGTTGAGGCTGCCCACGTCGCGCACGGTGAACGTGGACCCGTCCCGGTGGAACTCGGCGTGCCGGCGGGAGACCGTCACGTCGTCGAGGAAGATGTCGCTGTCGGGGTGACGGCCACTCGTCGTCACGTCGTGGTCGAGCAGGAAGCGGGCGCCCGCGTTGGGGCCACGACGCACCACCAGCAGGGCCATGCCCGGCGGCAGCTGTCCCGAGACCCGCCCCGGGACTACGTCAGACTCCGGCCCTTCCAGCGCCTCCTCCAGGGAGCCGAGGTGCAGGGTCGACGTGACGTCGAGCTGGGGGAACTCGTCGTCTGGTCGCGTCATCGGACCACCTCACGGTCATATCGGCCACGTATCCGTGGAACTGCTATGGGCACCGGGTAGGGCATTACTCGACGTCAGCGGCGAGCTTAGGGAGCGAGCCTAGCGACCCTGGAAATGAAGGGTCAACCGGACTCGCGGGTCCCGATTCACGCCCCTGAATGAAGGTTCAGCTCTGGGTCAGCTCACGGTACGCTGCCGCGTCGAGAAGCGCATCCAGCGCGGACGGATCGGCGATCTCGATTTCGACGAGCCAGCCCTCGCCGTACGGGTCGGTGTTGATCAGGTCGGGCGAGTCGACGAGGGCCTCGTTGCGGGCGGTCACCGTGCCGCTGAGCGGGGCGTAGATCTCCGAGACGCTCTTGGTGGACTCGACCTCGCCGAAGGACTCGCCCGCCGCCACGACCTGGCCGGTCTCGGGCAGTTGCACGTACACGATGTCGCCCAGCGCGTCCTGCGCGAAGTGGGTGATGCCGACCCGGACCGACCCGCCCTTCGTGGTGACCCACTCGTGCTCGGCGGTGTACTTCAGGTCCTCAGGAATCACGGTCGTGCCCTTTCGCTCCAGGCCGTCGTGTGGCCGTGCCCGTCAGGAGACGGGCTTCGCGTACTCCAGGTTCGGCGTGCCCCGCACCGTGGTGATGTCGACCGGGTGCGGATCACTGACGATCACGTTACCGCCGTCGCCGCGCACATCGTCAACCACCCCGCCGCGGAACTCCATGGCCTTGTCCAGGTCCTCCGGGCCGATCGCGGTCACCGTGTACGGCCCGGTCAGCCGCACCCCGTCGACCTCGATGCCACCGCCGCCGGCGTCGACGAAGTGGGTGGATGCGATCACCCGCACCGAGCCGCCGGTCCCGTCGACCTGGATCGCCTCCGCGCCCGCGCCGCGCAGCTCCTGGATCGCGTTGACCAGGTGCTCCGCGGTGATCGGCTCGGCGCCGTCGGAGAAGGTCAGGGTGATGCCGGAGCCCTGGGCCTTGAGCGTGCCCGCCAGGATGCCCAGGTCGTCGGCGCGCTCCTGGGCCTCCTTGAGGATCTGCTCCCGGCTGGACGCGCCGGAGGCCAGCTCGCGCTTGTTCGCCTCCAGCTCGGCGATGTCCTGGCGCAGCCGGGCCGCCCGCGAGTCGAGGTCGGCGAGGATGACGTAGAGGTCCTCCTCGCGCAGCGACTGGTAACCCTCGTCCGCGGAGTTGCTCTTGAGCTGGACGGCCAGCGTGAAGCCGAGCAGCACCAGCAGCAGGCCGATGACGGCGCCCGCACCGCTGAGCCGCCGCTTCGCGGTGCCGTCCGGGGCGTCGTTCGGAGCATCGTTCACGGCGTCGTCGGAGGCGCCCGCCGCCGGCTCCGGCCGCTCGTCCGACCCCGTGTCGCCGGGCTCCGGGGCGCCGGCCGCCGCGGTGTCCGCGGGCGCGCTCGACACGGGCACGGTCGGCTCGTCGCCCTGCCCGGGGTCTATCGGCTGAGTCTTCTCGTCGCTCACCGCTGCACCTAAGCCTTGAACAGCCGACGCCGGATCGCCGCCACGTTGCCGAAGATCCGCACGCCGAGCACGACGACGACACCGATGGACAGCTGGCCACCCACCCCCAGCTTGTCACCGAGGTACACGATGAAGGCCGCGACCAGGACGTTCGAGATGAACGAGATGACGAACTGCTTGTCGTCGAAGATCCCGTCGAGCTTGGCGCGCAGGCCGCCGAAGACCGCGTCCAGCGCGGCCACCACGGCGATCGGCAGGTAGGGCTGCAGCGCGTCCGGAACGGTGGGGTTGAGCACGACGCCCAGCACCACCCCGGCGATCAACGCCAGTACTGCGATCACTTGCCACCTCCCGAGGGCGAGGTTGAGGGTGCGGGCGAGCCGGAGGGCGAGGGCTGCGGCACGCGGGCGAACTGCAGCCGCGGCATCACCGCCGCCGGCAGCTCCAGGTCGTCCTTCTCGTCGACGTCGAAGCCGACCTCGAAACGCTTGTCGTCGCGCAGGTTGCGGAAGTTCTCCGCGGCCGGCGAGTCGTTGAACTTGTCCGCCATGTCCGAGGGCCCGATCGCGGCCACCGAGTACGGGCCGATGATGTGCGCGTTGCCGATCAGGATCGCCGAGCCGGCGGTGCGGATCGGGGTGACCGAGGTCAGCCGCCGGCCGTTGACCGAGATCGCCTCCGCACCGGCCGCCCAGAGCGCGTTCGTGACCTGCTGCAGGTCGTAGTCGAGCACGCGGGCCAGCCGCTCGGTGCCCGCGTTGGGACCGTCGGTGAGGGTGACCACCACGCCGTCGCCGGTGACCTTGCGCACCCCGGTCGCGGCCTCCAGCTCGCGCAGCCGGCCGATGGCCGTGTCGTCCAGCGCCTGCTCCCGCAGCCGGTTCACCTCGTCCTGGAGGCCCTCGGCGGTCTGGTCGAGCTTGTCGGTGTCCGCGGTGCGCCGCTGGATGTCCTTGATCAGCTCGGTGCGGGTGGTGGCCCGAGCGGGCGCCCGCGCGATGACCTGCTGGTAGGCCACGGTGAGCAGCACGCCGATGAGCATGCAGGCAATCACCGTGAAGCCGCGGCGGGTCCATCGGGTGGCGGGCGGCAGCGGTCCGCGCTCGCGACGGGCACGAGCCGCGTCGGTGTATCCGCCGTCGAGCGGGTCCTGGAACAGGTCGGTCAGCATGTCCGTCTGCCACACCCGCTGCCCCGACGGCGGCGTGGACACCTGCCGCGACAGCTCCGATTCCGGGCCGCCGCTCACGCCGCCACCTGCCGGGAGCGTCGCACCACCGCGGCGAACTGCACGAGGTAGAAGATGCCCGCGATCCAGTACAGGACGATTCCCCACCAGCACAGCGCCCAGCCGCTCGCGTACGCGACGGTGTGCACCGGGCCTGTCGGCACGGCCCAGGCGAGAAGCAGGATCGGGAAGCCCATCAGCAGGATGAAGGTGGCCGTCTTACCGATGTAGTGCACGGGCAGCGGGCCGTAGCCCAGCTTGCGCAGCACCGGGAAGGTCAGCATCAGCAGCACGTCGCGAGCCAGCAGCGCGACCGTGAACTGCCAGGGCACGATGTCGCGCACGGTGAACGCGAGCAGCGTGGCGAGGATGTAGAGGCGGTCTGCCGCCGGGTCGAGCAGCTCGCCGACGCGGCTCACCTGGCCGAGCCGGCGGGCCAGGTAGCCGTCGATCCAGTCGGTGGTGCCGCCCAGGCCCAGCACGACCACGGCCCAGCCGATCTCGTCGGCGACCAGGAAGAGGTAGAGGAAGACCGGCACGCCGAGCAGGCGGGCGAAGCTGATCAGGTTGGGGATGGTGAGGATGCGATCGCGCGATGGCACGCGCGTCTCGCCCAGCGGCTGCTGAGCCACCGAGGCCTCCCCTCCGCCGCCGGCTGTAAAAGCGACAGCCGGCGCAGGCCGGCCGTATTCACCCGAATCTGAAGGACATGATCCGCCGATTCACGACCCCCAGTTGTACCACGTTGCCCAGGGCGGTTGCCGACACGGCGGCAGGCGTCGGCGACGGTGCGGGAAAAGGGCGTATCCGCCGTACGGATACGCCCTTTTTGTCCATTTTTATCAGAGGGCGGTGCAGACGGGCACGGGGGTGCCGTTCGTGCCGGTCTGGCTCGCCAGGAAGCCGGCGGCCGTGCCCGCGCCCGGTGCCAGCAGCCCGTTCCAGCTGACGTTGAGCGCGGTGACCGAGGAACCGGTCTGGGTGAACTGGCCGTTCCAGCTCTGCGTGATCACCTGGCCGTTCGGGAAGGTGAACCGCACCGACCAGCCGCTGATCGCGACCGTGCCGTTGTTGACCACCCGCAGCTCACCCTGGAACCCGCCCGGCCACTGCTGCCCGACGATCACGTACGTCGCCGTGCACGACTTGCCGGCACCGCCCGACGGGGACGGCGACGGCGACGGCGGGCGCGACGGGCTCGGCGAGACCGAGGGCGACGGCGAGGCCGACGGGCTGGGCGAGGCCGACGGGGACGGCGGGTTCGACGGCGTCACCCCGCTGAGCGCCGCGGTCAGCGCCGGGTACCAGCGGTCCGACATCTTCTGGTCGCCGGCCGCGTTGGGGTGCACCCCGTCGTAGGTGTCGGTCGCGGTGTTGAAGTTCGTCCACTGGTCGACCACGGTGATCGGCGACTGCGCGGTGGTCTTGCCCGCCGCCCAGGCCGGGATGGCGTTGTTGAACGAGACCACCCGCGCGGCGCACTCGGCGCAGCTCGACGGGTTCATCGGAATGATCTTCGCCACCAGGATCTTCATCGCCGGATTGCTGGCCCGCATCTGGTCGACCAGCTTGCCGAAGGCGGTGAGGATCTGCGTGCTGGGCAGGTTGGACCACACGTCGTTGGTGCCGAGGTGCATCAGCACGACGTCCGGCAGGGTGGCCGACAGCCAGCCGACCAGCTGGTTCTGGTTGGCGATGTTGGTGGCCAGGAAGCCGCCGTGGCCCTCGTTGTCGCCGTCGTGGGCGACCCCGCAGCCCTGCGCCGGCAGCGTGCCGACCATGTCGATGTTGGTGTAGCCGGTGCTCTGCAGCCGGTTCCACAGCGTCGCCCGCCAGCAGCCGGGCGAGCCGGTGATCGAGTCGCCGAGCGCCATGATGCGGGTCGGGGCGGCGGCGGCGCTGCCGGTGGGAGCGGCCACGACGACGGCCGTCGCGGCCACGAGTGTGCCCAGCAGCGCCGTCAGCGCTGCCCTCACGGTGGGCCTGGACATGAGCGAATCCCCTCACTGGGACGCGCGAAGCCGCCCGCTGCCCACGCGGAGGACCCCACGCTGGTACGAGACAGGACGCCGACGCGGCACGGCGCGGTCGGCGAGATCAGGGTGCGGCCCGGCTCCCGGGGGCCGTCAGAGCCCGCCGTCGATATTAGAGGGTGCGCGGCTACGGCGAAACCGAGCTGACCAGCAGCATGAACAGCAGCGCCACCGCGACGATGCCGACACATGCCGCCACCAGCACCAACGTGTGCTGAGGCAGCCGCCGCGCGACCGGCTCGGCCCCTCGGCGGCCGGCGGCCCGCTCCGGCTCGGCCGGCTGCGCGGGCGGTTCCGTGAGGTACGGCGGCAGGTACACGGTCGCGCTGAACGCCGGTGCGGCCAGCACCGACGGAGGCTCGTACCCGGCCGGGGTCAGATGGTCCCACACCGCGGCCCGCTCCTCCTGCGGCGGCGCCCATCGGGCGGTCTCGTCCGGCGCGACGGGCGGCACGTCGCCCGCCCATGCCGCGGGCTGCTCGACGTCGCGCAGCCGGTGCGCCCAGGAGTCCTCCGGAGCCGGGTCGGGCTGTGGCGCGGCAGCCGGCGGCGGGTCCGCGGGCCGGGCCGGGCGCTGCTGCCCGGCGAGTTCCACCGGGGAGATCGGGGTGTCCGGGATCAGACCGACCCCGCACCGGTGGCGCGGGTCGGCGACGGCCCGGGCGGCCGCGGTGATCATCGTGTGCACCGGGTCGGCGGGGCCGAGCCCCGCGGCGTGCTCGCGGGCCTCGGTCAGCAGCTCGTGCGCGTCGTTGAAGCCGCCGCAGTCGCGCCACATGGCAGCCAGCCGCAGCTGCATCCGGATGCCGACCGGATGCGCCGCGCCGTGCCGCCGCCGGTGCTCGTCGATCACCGTGGCCAGACGCAGCCGCGCCGTCACGCAGTGGCCCTGGGCGTGCTCGACGGTGGCCAGGTCGCCGCGCGCGGCCAGCACCCGGTCCGAGTCCGGCCCGTCGAGGTCGGCGTACGCGGCGATGAGGTCGAGGTAGCGCTGCACCGCGCGGGCGTGCACCCCCACCCTGGCCAGCACCGCGGCCAGCAACCCGAGCGCGTGCAGGGTGCGCCGGTCGCGCTCGCCGTACAGCGCCCGCGACGCCGCGAAACCGTACGCGGCCCAGCCCCGGGCGGCGTACGGCTCCCCCAGCCCGAGCAGCACTCCGGTCTGCAGCACCACCGCCTCGGCGACGACCGGGGTGGCCTGGGCCGGGTCGGTGGGCACCGTGCCCAGTGCCGCGGACAGCAGATCGTGTGCGGCCGACAGCGTCCCGGCCGCGACGTGCTCGCGTGCCCGTGCCACCACGTGCTCTCCGACCGGCATCGCCGCCCGCACCCCCTCGTCACCCGATCGCGGACCGCCACCATGCCGCGTGGAGGCCCTCGGGCGCCAGCCCCGGGAGGGTTACGTCACCAACCTGACCCGCCACCGCCGACCGGCGAACGGTCGGCGGTGGCGGCGGGGCGCCTCGCTCAGACCACCGGCAGCGGTGAGCTGACATCCAGGATGATCTTCCATTTGCCGCGCTCGCGGACGAAGGTGAGCGCGTTGTAGAAGTGCTGCTTGAAGCCCACCGACGGGATGGCCAGCGTGAAGTCGACCACCAGCGTCGCGCCACGGCAGCCGTCGATGTGCTTGCTCACCTCGGGAAACGTGGCCGTGAAGTCATAGGCGAACAGCCCGGTGAAGTTGGCCTGGATGGCGGCCTTGTCCTTGCGGTACGCCCCGTTGGAGCCGATCTGCACGGCGTCGTCGTGGTAGTACGCCATGACCTTGGGCAGGTCCTTGGCCAGGAAGACCGCGTCGAAGTCCGCCACCGCGGCGTCGAAGTGCCGCTCGCAGCCGCGCGCCGTGTCACCCGCACCCGCGCCCGCGGCGCCGGGCACCGCCAGCAGCACCGCCAGGCCCAGCGCCGCCATTGCCGCCGCATACCACTTGCGCACGTTTCCTCCAGCAGTCCAGGTGAGACAGTCGCTCACATCGACCACGATCATAAGAAGTTGATCGATACGAACACCTTGGACGATCAGCCCGACAACGCGGCCCGGTCGGCGGTCACGTCCGCGCGAAATCCGGACCCGGGACGGCCCGCTGCCGGTGTAGGTCCGACCGCGTGGGCCGCCGCCCGCGCTCGAACCGACCTAGGATCGGGCCATGACCCGCCCGGAGACGGCGCACCCCTGGCCGAGATTCCCCGACCGCCACCAGGCCGACCCCGACCGGCTGGCGATCATCCTGCCCGGCGGCGGCTACACGCCTGCCCGGCCGCTGCTGCACCTGGCCCGCAACGTGCTCGCCCATCACGGCTGGAGCGTGCGGGAGCTGTGGTGGACCCCGCCCGCCACCATCGACATGGACGAGCGCGCCGCCTGGGTCGTCGCACAGGCCGTCGCCGCCGTCGAGGCCGAGTCCGCGAAGCGGATCATGCTGGTCGGCAAGTCGCTGGGCACGTTCGCCGCGCCCGTCGCCGCCGAGCGCCGCCTGCCCGCGATCTGGCTGACGCCGCTGCTGTTCCACCCCTCGGTGGTCGACGCACTCGGGGCGACCGAGGCGCCCACCCAGCTCATCGGCGGCACCGGCGACCACTCCTGGGACCCTCGGATGGCCGACGACCTCGGCCTGGCCTGCCTGGAACTGCCCGGCGCGGACCACGCGCTGGAGCACCCGGACGACCCGGTCCGCAGCGCGGAGAACCTGGTCCGCGTCACCCGCTGCGTGCACGGGTTCGTGGCCCGGCTGTGAACGACACCCTCGGTCCGCCACCGGCTCGCGGCAGCGGGGCGCGACGCCGCGCGCCGGGTCCGGCACGCGGGGGCGCACACCTGCCGAGCCCGCGCGGATGAAGGCGTCGCGGCTGGTGTCGCTGCTGCTCACGGTGCAGCAGCGGCATTCGGTGCGGGCCGCCGAGCTGGCGTCGCTGTTCGAGGTGTCGGTGCGCACCGTGTACCGCGACGTCGCCGCGCTGCAGGCCGCCGGGGTGCCGCTGTGGACCGAGCCCGGCCGTGCCGGGGGCATCCGGCTGCTGGAGGGCTGGCGCACCCGCCTGGACGGGCTCACCGGCGCCGAGGCGGCCGCGCTGTTCGCCGGTGCGGCCCCGGAGGCGCTCGCCGAGCTGGGCCTCGGTTCGGTGCTGCTGGCCGCGCAAGCCAAGGTGCTCGCCACGCTGCCCGAACCACTGCGCGACCGGGCCCGCACCATCGCCCAGCGATTCCACCTGGACGCGCCCGGCTGGTTCCACCGCGGCGAGGAGCTGCCGCACCTGATGACCGTCGCCGAGGCGGTGTGGGAGCAGCGCCGCATCACCGTGCGCTACCGGCGCGCCGACAGCTCGGTACGCCGCGAGCTGGAGCCGTACGGCCTGGTCCTCAAGGCCGGTGTCTGGTACCTCGTGGCCCGGGTGCCGGCCGACGACGCCGTGCGCACCTACCGGCTGGCCCGGGTCATCGCCGTCGAGGCGGCAGGCGAGGTGTTCGAGCGGCCCGAGCAGTTCCGGCTCGCGCAGTGGTGGGCGGAGTCGGCCGCCTCGTTCGACCGTTCGCTGCTGCGCGACCTGGTCCGGCTCCGGGTGAGCCCGCGCGGCCTGCGCCTGCTGCCGCTGGTCACCGACCCCGCGGCCCGCGGCGAGGCCGTCCGGCACACCGGCCCGCCCGATGCGCAGGGCTGGTGCGAGGTGGAACTGGCCGTCGAGTCACCGGCCGTCGCCCTCGGCCAGCTGCTTCCGCTGGGCGCCGAGGTCGAGATCCTGGCCCCCGCACGGCTGCGGGCCGAGTTCGCAGCCGTGGGCGCGGCGATCGCCGCCCGCCACGCCTGAGCCGCGCAGGTATTCCTCCGCGCGCGGCCACATCATTTTCGCTGTATGTACATCAAAGAAGATGTGGCCGCGTCACGTCATGTCCGCCGCCACCCGCTCACGGAGGGTGCTCGACCACCGGCTAGCGGTAGCCGGCAGGGTCGATCGGGCCGTTCTCGGCCGTGCCGTGCTCGGCGAAGTAGCTCCAGATGTCGGGGACCGAGCCGTCCACGTCGGTGAGCCCGTACGCCCGCGCGAGCGACGTGCTGGACAGCGAGCTGCCCGTCCACCGGGCGCGGTCGGGATCGGCGGCCAGCGCCGCCACGCCCCGGCCCAGGTAGGCGGGGGTCTCCGACAGAATGAAGTGCGGCTCCTTGGCCGCCCCGTCGCGCCAGTTCTGCTCGGTGACGCCGAAGTGGTCGAGCATCGCCTCCGAGCGCAGGAAACCCGGCGTGACCACGACCGCGGTCCCGCCGTACGGCTTGAGCTCGGCGGACTGGGCCAGGGCGATCCGCGACACCGAGGTCTTGGTCAGGTCGTAGAAGAAGGAGTCGCGGTACTTGCGGTTGAACTCGTCGGTGCCGTCGGTGACCTCGACGACCAGCCCGCCCGGGTTACGGACCAGCAGCGGCAGCGCGGCGTGGCTGGTGATGATGTGGGTGTGCAGGCCGAGTTCGAGCATGCGCAGGCCGCCGTCGAGCGACTGCTCCCACAGCGGCTTGCCCCACTCGGCGTAGGCGTCGCCGCCCCATACGTCGTTGACCAGGATGTCGAGCCGCCCGTGCGCGGCGTCGACCCGCGCCACCAGCGCCCTGACCTCGTCGGGCACGAGGTGGTCGACACGCACCGCGATACCCTCGCCGCCGGCCGCGGTGACCAGGTCTGCGGTGTCCTCGATGGTCTCCGGCCGGTCCATCTCGGACCGCTGCGCGCGGGTGCTGCGACCGGTGACGTAGACGGTCGCGCCCGCCCGGCCGAGTTCGACCGCGATCGCCCGCCCGCACCCCCGGGTCGCGCCCGCCACCAGGGCGATCTTTCCGTGAAGGTTCTCCTGCATGGGTCCATCGTCGCGGCATATCCTGACACTTCCCGTCAGGTTTGCCCCGGCGTTTCAGCACCCCGGCTCGGCGTGCCGGGTCGCGCGAACTCGCCGTGCGGCACGGCGCCGTGATGCACGCCATCGAAGTGGTGTGCGGCGATGAGGCCGAGCACCGCCGCCGGGTGCGGGCCCGGGTTCCCGAGCACGACCAGGCGTTCCAGCCCAGCTGGGACGAGGCGCGGGCGCGGGAGTTCGTCCCGTGGCGGCAGCCGCGCCTGCTCGTGGACACGTGCGTGGGCGACACGCCCACACACGTGCGTCTCATATTGGGGGCCATTCGCGGGCACGCCGCGCCCGCGTGAGCTAGCGTCGGGCCCATGCCTATTCGCACCGCAACAGCCCGCTGGCAGGGAACGCTCACCGAGGGGTCCGGCACCATCGCGACCGGCAAGGGTGGCCTGCAGGGCAACTATTCGTTCAAGTCCCGTTTCGAGGAAGGTGAGGGCACCAACCCCGAGGAGCTCATCGCCGCCGCGCACTCCGGCTGCTTCTCCATGGCGTTCTCCAAGCAGCTGTCGGACGCGGGTTTCCCGCCCAACGCCGTGGTGACCAACGCCAACGTCCACCTGGACAAGACCGACGCAGGCATGACGGTGACCCGGATCGACCTGGTCACCACCGGCGACGTGCCCGGCATCGACGAGGCGCAGTTCCAGAAGCTCGCCGAGGCCGCCAAGGCCGGCTGCCCGATCTCCCGCCTGCTGTCGCCCGGCGCCGAGATCACGCTCAGCGCCACGCTCCAGGCGTGACCGGAGCCCGGCGCGGCCGCTGAACAGCGCTCGCGCCGGGACTTCACCGCAGACCTGCCACCGGGTCGGGACCAGCGGCCAGCCCGCCGGCCCCGACCCGGACGTGTGTCCACCCCCGTCAGGCCGGGCGGCGGGCGACCGTGAGCAGGTGCGAGCCCGCGCCCCACAGCTCGCGTACGCCTTCGAGCTCGCGCATCACCGCCAGCGCCTGCGCGGTCCGCTGCTCGTCGGCGAGGATCTCCGGCAGCCGCGCCATCATCCACAGCGGACCCTCGATCGCGGCGATCCGCTCCAGTTCCAGCCCGGCCTCGGCCACCTCGACCGGCAGTTCGTCCGGCCGGTGAAAGTACGCGGTGGTGAACCAGTTCGGCACCGCGTCAGGGTTGCGGTGCACACCGGTGGCGAGGGCGCCTTCCACCATCCCGGCGAACACCGGGTCGTCGAGGTGGCCCTTGGCGAAACCGTCGAGCAGCGAGGCGTACCGGCTGATCGTCGCCGCGAGCACCAGCCCGCCGGGGCGCACCACGCGGCCGGCCTCGCGCCAGGCCGCGATCCGGTCGGCCCGGTCGATCAGGTGGTACAGCGGACCGAACAGCAGCACCACGTCCCGGCTCGCGTCGGGCTCGTCGAGCCGGCGGGCGTCGCCCACGGCCGCGGTCACCCCGGGCAGCGCCGACGCCGCCGCCACGTGCTCGGGCAACGGATCGACGACGTGCACGGCGTGTCCGGCCGCGGCCAGCGGGCCCGCGTACACGCCGGTGGCCCCGCCGACGTCGAGCACGGCCAGCGGGCCGGGCGGCAGCAGCCTTGCGAGCAGGTCCCAGGTGCGCAGGAACTCCCAGCGCCCGGACCCCGCGTCGAGGCGGCGGGTCTCGCCGCCGCGCTGGTAGTACCGGGTTACCTCAGTCAGCATGCCAGTGATCCTGCGCGGTCGCGCCGGACCCGGCAAACGGGTTTCGGCCGGTGAGCGCCGCGGTCAGCAGCTCGATGTCGGCGCGGTCCTTGTCGCGGCGGGGCAGGCCGGGCACCCATACCGGCATCATCTTCTTGATCTCGATCTGTGCCTGCGGGGTAACGATGGGGCAGGTCAGGCCGTCGAGGTGACCGGGCGGGCCGTCGAGCATGCCCGACGGCCAGCGCGCGCCCGCGTGCGGACCCGCCGGCACCACCGCCTGCCCCTCGGCGTCCCGGCCGAGCAGGGCCACGCCGAGGTCGACATCGCCGCGCAGGAAGTCGCGCTGCAGCCGCCGGTCGTGCTCGCCGTATTCCTCGAAACCCAGCTCCACCAGCACAACCGTCAGCCGGTCGGCGTCGGCGGCCCAGCAGAACCAGTCGACGTCGGCATGCGGGCGGGTGATCCGGCCGAGCTGGAAGTCCATCGCCCAGCCGCCGCGCAGCCATACCGCGATGCCTTGCCGGTCGAGGCGGGCAGTGATCTCCGCGATCGCCGCGAGCTGCAACTCTGTCCGAACGTCCACCTCGCGATGGTAGGCGGCGCCGGTAGTCTCACCGCGTGACGGAGCCGGAACTGCTGGTGCCCCCGACCCTGGGCGTCGTCGCGTCGATCGGCGACCTGGCCGAGGGCCGGGCCTGGTTGGACGCGCTGCCGGAACTCATCGGCGAGCTGCGCGACGGCTGGGCGCTGCGGCTGGGCGCGCCGTGGACCGGCGGCTCGTGCTCGTGGGTCGCGCCCGTGGAGCTGCCCGACGGCCGCGCGGCCGTGTTGAAAATCAGCTGGCCGCATCCGGAGATGATGGGCGAGGCCGCCGCGCTGCGGGTGTGGCAGGGGCACGGCGTGGTCACCCTGCACGCGCACGACGCCGTACGGCACGCGATGCTGCTGGAACGGGTGGACCCCGGCACGACGCTCGGTGACCGCGACTGGCTGCCCGCCGAGGAGCGGCTGCTCGTCGCGGCGCGGCTGCTGGCCCGGCTGTGGTCGGCGCCGGTCGGCGACGCGAGCGGGTTCGACCTGCTGAGCCACGTGACCGCGCGCTGGGCCGGGCTGGTCGAGCAGCGCATGGAGCGGCTGCGGCCCGGCTTCGATCCCGGGCTGGTGGCGCACGGCATCCGGCTGCTGCGCGAGCTGCCCACCACGGCGCTGCGGCGGGTGCTGGTGCACGGCGACATCAATCCCGGCAACATCCTGGCCGGGCAGCGCGAGCCGTGGCTGGTCATCGACCCCAAGCCGATGTACGGCGACCCGGGCTACGACCCATGGAAGCTCGTCGAGCAGATCGACGACCCGTTCCGGCACCCGGACCCCGCCGCCGTGCTGCGGCGACGGTTCGCGATCTTCGGCGAGGTCACCGGCGAAGACCCGGCGCGGCTGGCGGCCTGGGCCACGGCCCGGCGGGTCGAGGACTCGCTGTGGTGGGTGTCCCGCGGCAACCAGCCCAGCCACCGCGCCATGGCCGAAGCAGCCGTCCTGGCCTCCGTCGCCGGCCTGTAATTCTCACTGGTCGAGCTTCGACAACCGCTCGAAGTCGAATCCGCCCTCCTCGGCGATCGTCTGCAAATCGGCCAGCGCTCGTCCGCGGCGCGCACGGCTCTGCCCGACGACAAGCAAGCTATGCGGCCTCGAGGAAGGCGCCGGCGGCGCGGGCGGCGCGGTCGGGGTCGGCGGCGCGGATGGCCTCGACGAGGTCGTCGTGGGCGACGTACTTGTCGGGGGTGAGGGTCTCGCCGATCTGCTGGCTGAGGCTGGCCCGCAGCGCGCCGCCGAAGGAGGCGTAGAGCTCGGCGAGCATGGCGTTGTGAGCGGCCGCGACGATCGCGACGTGCAGGTCGGCGTCGGTGGCCACGAACGCCGCCGCGTCGCCGTCGCGCCACAGCTGCTCGCGCCGGGCCAGCAGCGTGTCCATCTTCTCCAGGTCGGCGGGCGTACGCCGGACCGCGGCGAGCCGCGCCGCCTCCACCTCGAAGGCACGGCGGACCTCGACGGCCTCGGCGACCTCGGCGGCGGCCAGCCTGCGGGCGACCACGCCGGTGAGCTCGTGGGCGGCGGTGACGTAGGTGCCGGAGCCCTGACGGCACTCCAGGACCCCGGCGTGCACCAGGGCGCGCACCGCCTCGCGGACCGTGTTGCGGCCCACGCCCAGCGCCGCGACCAGGTCGGGTTCGGTGGGGATGCGGCTGCCGACGGGCCACTCGCCGGTCGCGACCTGCGTACGCAGCTGCTCGATCACCTGGGGCACCAGGGTCTGGCGGGAGGGGGTGCGCAGTGTCATTGCTTACATCTCCGGTCCGAAATTCATCCCATGATTCTACGATCGGAGGTATGCCACCGCCAGTCACCGCCGTCGAAACGCCGCCGATCGTGTCGCCGATGATCGCACCTGCTGTGACCCGGCCGACACCGGCCGTACCGGCACCGCGCTCCGCGGCGCTGATCCTGGTCGGCATCCTGCTCGTCGCGCTCAACCTGCGCGCCGCCATCACCAGCCTCGGCGCACTGCTCGACGAGGTGACCACGGGCCTGCACCTGTCCGGCACGGTCGCCGGTGTCATCACCACGCTGCCCGCCCTGGCCTTCGCGGCCTTCGGCGCGTTCACGCCGTGGCTGGCCCGGCGGATGTCCCCGGCCCGCATCCTGGTCGGCGCGATGGGCCTGCTGGCCGTGGGCCAGCTGCTGCGGGCGGTCAGCGGCTCGCCGTGGACGTTCGTGCTCACCAGCGCGATCGCGCTGGCCGGCATCGCCATCGCCAACGTGCTGCTGCCCGTGCTGGTCAAGGAGCACTTCCCGCACCGGGCGGGGCTGATGACCGGCGTCTACTCGATGACGCTGATCCTCGGCACCACCACCGCGTCGGCGGCCTCCGTGCCGATCGCGCACGCCGCCGGCGACTGGCGCGCCGGGCTCGGCGTCTGGGCGCTGCTGGCCGCCGTGGCGGTCCTGCCCTGGCTGGGCCCCGCCCTGCGGCGTACGCCCGGGTCGGCTGGCACGGCACAGGCGACCCGGACCCGGGTCCGGCCCGCACAGACCCGGTTGGGCTGGGCGATGGCGATCTACTTCGGCGCGCAGTCGCTGTCCGGGTACGCCACCATGGGCTGGCTGGCGAAGATGTTCCGCGACGCGGCGTTCACGCCCACCGACGCAGGGCTGCTGCTGGCCGGCGTGACCGCGATCGGGGTGCCGTTCGCGCTGCTCATGCCGACGCTGGCCGGCCGGCTGCGGGACCTGCGGCCGCTGGTGCTGCTGATGTCCGCCGCGATGATCGCCTCCTACCTCGGCCTGGCACTGGCCCCGCACGCGGGCGCGATCGCCTGGGTGGCCCTGCTCGCGCTCGGCCAGGCCGCGTTCCCCCTCGCTCTGGCGATGATCGGGATGCGGGCGCGCACCGGCGAGGGCGTGGTGGCGCTGTCGGCGTTCGCGCAGAGCACCGGTTACCTGATCGCCGCACTCGGCCCACTGCTGGTCGGTGTGCTGCACGAGCTGACCGGCGGCTGGCAGCTGCCGCTCGGCTTCCTCGTCGCCGCCGCGGTCGTACAGGCGTTCGCGGGCCTGGCCGCGGCCCGACCCCGTTACCTGGAGGACGAAGCCGGGCTGGTGAACGGCGAGCGGGCCGTCGCGGCAACCGCGTCATGATCGCGGTCACAAAGCTCCCGGCACTGCGGCCCGGGATGGTTGGGTAAGGACCGTGACCCCCGCACCGGCCCGGCGACGCACCCTGATCCTGGTCCTCGGCAGCATGTCCGCCTTCGGCGCGCTGTCGTTCGACATGTACCTGCCCGCCTTCCCCACCATCGCCGCCGACCTGCGCGTGTCCCCCGCCGCCGTGCAGCTCACGCTCACCGTGGCGCTGATCGGCATCGCGCTGGGCCAGTTCGTCATGGGGCCGCTGTCGGACCGCTGGGGCCGGCGCAGGCCGATCATCGCGGGCACCGTGCTGTTCTTCGTGTCCTCCCTGCTGATCACCCTCGCCCCGACCATCGAGGTGATGACCGCGCTGCGGCTGGTCCAGGGCTTCGCGGGCGGCATCGGCATCGCGATCTCCCGCGCGGTCGTGCGCGACCTGTACTCCGGCGCCGAGGCGTCGCGCTTCTTCTCCCGGCTCACCCTGGTCTTCGGCGTCGCACCGGTGATCGCGCCCACCATCGGCGCGGCCGTGCTGGAGTTCACCAGCTGGCGCGGCGTGTTCGCGCTGCTCGCCCTGTACGGGCTGGTGATGGTGGTGGTCGGGTGGCGGTTCCTGCCCGAGACGCTGCCCGCCGAGCGCCGCCGGACCGGTGGACTGGCCGAGGTCGGCAGCGGCTTCAAGGTGCTGGCCGCCGACCGCCGGTTCTGGGGGTACACCGCCGCGCAGGGGCTGACCTTCGCCGGGATGTTCGCCTACCTGTCCAGCGGCTCGTTCGTGCTGCAGGAGGTGTACGGCGTCTCCGCGCAGGCGTACGGGCTGATCTTCGGGCTGAACGCGCTCGGCCTGGTCGCGGTCGGGCAGCTCAACGCCCGCCTCGTCGGCCGGCGCACGCCGCGGGCGCTGCTGTTCGCGGCGCTGGCCGGGGCGGTCGCCGCCGGGATCCTCATGATCGGCGGCGCGGGCCTGCACAGCCTGACCATCGTGGTCGCCATGCTGTTCGTCTACATCGCCAGCCTGGGCATGGTCGCCCCGAACAGCACCGCGCTCGCGCTGGACGGCCACGCGCAGATGGCGGGCACCGCCGCCGCGCTGATGGGCGCGGTGCAGTCGGTGATCGGTGCGATCGCGGGCCCGATCGTGGCCGCGCTCGGCGCGTCCAGCGGCATGCCGATGGCGGCGGCCATGTTCGGCTTCGCGGCCCTGTCCGTGCTCACCGCCACCGTGCTGACCCGCCCCGGCCAGCCGAAACTCGCCTGATCACCACGGCCGCGAGCCGATCCGGGCCTTGACGGCTCCGTGTGCGTACGCCATGATGGGAGCGCTTCCATCTTTTGATGTCTATGCGATAGGCATCACCCCTCCGGTGTGGACCGGGGCCCGGCGCCGCAATCCGCCGGGCCCCGAGGGCTTCGCCCGTCCCGCCCACACCGGATGATCCACCGGCGGTAGCCTGCGAGCATGGCCGACGCGACCCGCAGCCCGCTGTACCGACCGCTGACCTCGCGCTCGCCCGACGAGCCGCACCGGGCCGCCACCCCGCTGGAGTTGTTCTTCGACCTGTGTTTCGTGGTCGCCGTCGCCCAGGCCGCCAACGAGCTGCACCACGCGGTCGCCGAGAACCACCTCGGGCAGGGCGTGCTCGGCTTCCTGCTGGTGTTCTTCGCGATCTGGTGGGCCTGGGTCAACTTCAGCTGGTTCGCCTCCGCGTACGACAACGACGACGTCGCCTACCGGCTGACCACCCTGGTGCAGATCGCGGGCGCGCTGATCCTGGCCGCGGGTGTGCCCCGCGCCTTCGAGCACGGCGACTGGAAGCTGATCACCCTCGGCTACGTGGTGATGCGCCTGGCCATGGTCACCCAGTGGCTGCGGGTGCGGCGCGACGACCCGCCCCGCCGCGCGACCGCGACGCGGTTCGCCGTCGGCATCCTGCTCGTCCAGGCCGGCTGGGTGCTGCGGCTGCTGCTGCCGCCCGAGTGGGGCCTGATCTCGTTCTTCGTGCTGGTGGTGTGCGAGCTGCTGGTGCCGCTGTGGGCCGAGCGCGGCAGACCGACCCGGTGGCACCCGCACCACATCGCCGAGCGCTACAGCCTGTTCACGCTGATCGTGCTCGGCGAGTCCGTGCTGGCCGCGACGGTGGCCATCGAGTCCGCGTCCGGCACCGGCTACACCACCGCGCTGATCTGGCTGGCCGCGGCCGGGCTGGTCATCGTGTTCGCGATGTGGTGGCTCTACTTCGACCGCCCGGCGCACGACCTGCTGACCTCGTTCAAGCGGGCCTTCCAGTGGGGATACGGCCACTACTTCATCCTGGCCTCGGCCGCCGCTGTCGGCGCGGGGCTGGCCGTCGCGGCCGACTACGACACCCACACCGCGCACGTGTCGGGAGTGGTCGCGGCCTATGCCGTCGCCGTTCCGGTCGCGGTGTATCTGGTCAGCCTGTGGCTGCTGCAGATCTGCCCGCACCACCGCGGCCTGGTGGTGTACGCATTTCCCGGCACCGTCGTGCTCGTGCTCCTGGCCCCGTTCACTCCCGCGCCGATCCAGGTGATCGCCGTACTGATGGCCGCGCTGGTCGCCATCGTGGTGCTCGCCGGGCGCGGCCGCACGCACTCCCCGGCCACCGCCGGGCGCTGAGGCCTCAAGATCCGTCGACTTGCCAGGCACCTGGGCGTATTCGGACTCAAGATACGCACAGGTGCCTGGCAAGTCGGACGACCATGGGCGGGGTCAGTGCGGGGACCAGCGGAAGTCGGGGCGGCGGCGCTCCACGAACGCGGTGATGCCCTCGGCGGCCTCGCCCGACTCGGCCATCTGGCGGTGCCAGTAGGACACCCGGGTGTCGTCATGGTGGCCGTCACCGGCCATCGTCACGATCTCCTTCGCCGCGACCTGGGTCAGCAACGACCGGGACGCCAGCGTCGCGGCGAACGCCGCGACCCGCTCGGCGAGCCGGTCGGCGGGGTGCAGCTCGTCCACCAGGCCCACCCGCAGCGCACGCTCGGCGTCGATCAGCTCGGCGGAGTAGAGCAGGTGCTTGGCCGCCGACGGGCCGATCAGCGCCACCAGCCGCCGGGTCGTCGGCGCGGGATACACGATGCCCAGCCGGGCCGGGGTGACCCCGAAGCGGCTGCCCTCGGCGGCGAAGCGCAGGTCGCAGGCCACCGCGAGCTGGCAGCCGCCGCCCACGCAGTCACCCACGATCGCGGCCAGCGTCGGTTTCGGAAACCGGGCCAGCCGCTCCTCGGCCAGCACCGCCAGGCTGCGGTCCCCGTCGGCGATCAGCCGGTCCACCTCGGTGATGTCGGCCCCGGCGCAGAACGTGCCGCCCGCGCCGGTCAGCACGAGCACGCGGACGTCAGGGTCGCCGGCGAGTTCGTCGAGCAGCTCGGGCAGCCGGGCCCACATGTCGTTGGTCATGGCGTTGCGCCGCGCCGGGTTGACGAACCGGATCGTCGCGACGTGCCCGGACAGCTCCAGGTCCAGGTGGGGAGGCGCGGCGGCGGTCTGCTCGGTCACCTGGCGGCCTTTCTGCGGGTACGGCGGGCGGGTGCATCGTGCCACAATGCCGGTCGTGGACGAGCGGAGATCGCCGAAGGTGCTGTCGCTGGCGTGGGGCGAGATCGAGATCGAGGGCGTGGGCGAGGTCAAGGACGCCATGCTGTACCCGGGCGGCGGCGGCGAGTGGGACTGGCGGGTCACCGGCACCCGGCACTCGCCCGGCATCCAGCCCGCCGACGTCGAGCCGCTGCTCGCTGCGGGCGCGACCTCGGTGGTGCTGTCGCAGGGCCAGCAGCTGATGCTGGAGGTGATGCCGGAGACCGAGGACTACCTGGCCGAACACGGCGTCGACGTGCACATCGCCGAGACCCGGGAGGCGGTGCGCGTCTACAACCTGCTGGCCGACGCGGGCGTACGGGTGGGCGCGCTGCTGCACTCCACCTGCTGACCTCGGTCAGCCCATGGAGACGCGGTCCAGCCAGCCTTCGAGCAGCGCGCGGTCGCCGTGCACGTGGACCTGCGCGAAGTCGAGCGGCAGCCGCCGGTAGAGGATCAGCAGCAGCTCGGTCAGCGGCGCCTGCAGCGCCACGTCGGCCTTGGCGTGGCCGTGCCGCCAGGTCACACCGTCGGGGCCGAGCTCGATCAGCCACTCCGCGTCGAGTCCCTCGACGGTGTCGGTGGCGTGCAGGTGGATCGAGCGTGCCGGACCGAACAGCTCGGGCAGCTTCTTGAACACCCTCGTGCCCAGTTGCGGGTCGACGGCCAGCTCCAGCAGCTCGTCGAGAGCGTCGGCGGCCAGGTCCGGCGCGATGGTGTAGCCCGCGCCCGTGGTCAGCGCCGCGTCCGCGCGGTGCACGAGAATGTCGCAGGCCGCCCGGCGGGCCCAGAACGTCAGCGTCCGCGGCATGCCGAAGATCTCGGCCACCTCCTGCGCGTCGCGTTCGCGAAGCGTCCGGGCGTACGCGTCCGCCCCGTCCTGCATCCAGGCGGTCAGCGTGTCCGGGTCGTCGGTGGCGGGCACCCCCGCCCGGGTGGGGTCGCCGATCGCGGGTCGCGGACCCGGCTCGCCGCGCACCGCGGCGTCGGTCATGTGCACGTTGCCGCCGACGTGGCGGACCAGGTCGGCCAGCGACCACTGCGGGCAGGTCGGCACCTTCGCGCTCAGGTCGTCGCCCGGCAGCACCTCGCGCAGCAGCGCGGTCTGGGCGGACACCTCGTCGCAGTACCGGTCATAGGTCAGCCGTGCCATGCCACCAACCTAACCGCAGGCCGGCGACGACAGTCGCGGGTACGCGGTGCGCGTGTTCCGCTCACCGCGTACCCGCCGTTATCTCAGAGCTTGCGGATGTTGGCCGCCTGCGGGCCCTTCTGGCCCTGGGTGATCTCGAACTCGACCCGCTGGTTCTCGTCGAGGCTCCGGTAGCCGTTGGACTGGATCGCGGAGAAGTGCGCGAACACGTCCGCTCCGCCGCCGTCCGGGGTGATGAAGCCGAAGCCCTTTTCCGCGTTGAACCACTTCACGGTGCCGACAGCCATGTCAGATACTCCTTGGTGAGACTGCGAGTCCACTTCGTGTGGACTCTTCGCCTCCCGCACCGCACCAATGCGGACAGCGCCCGGGTCGTTTCTCGGGCGCTTCGGATATACGGGAGGACGAGGTTATAACTCGGGGAATGTAACACGCATGCGCACCCGAACTGCGCCGATGAACATCGTGTCGCCGCGTGTCCGATCAGGGGGTCAGGCCGGGCGCAGCGCGCGTTTCTCGCGGTACAGCTCCTCGTCGGCGGCCCGTACCACGGCGTCGAGGTCGCCGCCCGCGGGTAGCGCCGCCCAGCCCATGCTCATGCCCACCGGGGTCCCGGGCACCAGCGCCTCCCAGTCCTCGCCCACCACCGCGGCGATGATGCGCCCGCCGACCTCGCGAGCCTCGGCGAGCCCCGTCTCCGGCAGGATGACCATGAACTCGTCCCCGCCGAACCGGGCGGGCAGATCCTGGCCGCGTACGCTCTGCGCGAGCAGCCCGGCGATGCGCTGCAGCACCAGGTCGCCCGAGTTGTGCCCGTGCGTGTCGTTGACGGCCTTGAACCCGTCCAGGTCGATCAGGCCCACCGCCGCGTCCGCGCCGCGCCCGGCCAGTTCGGCGGCGAACGCCTTGATGCGCCGCCGGTTGGGCAGGCCGGTCAGCGGGTCGCTCATCGCCGCGTCGGCGTGCTCCTGGGCGATCTGCCGCAACCGGTCCTGGTCGAGGCGGGCGTTGACGCTGTCGATGTACCGGTCGCGCAGCGTGCCGTCGTCGCGGGTGATGATCCGCACCATGGCCCGTTCGGCCTCCACCGCGCCCGCGTGGTCGCCGATGCGCGACAGCGCGATCGAGCGCAGCCGGTGCGGCTCGGCCTCGCCGAGCCAGGTGCCGCTCGCCGCGGGCTCCCCGAGCAGGCGCAGCGCCTCGTCGGGCCGGTCGGCCGCGATCGCCTCGCACACCGCGGTCAGGTACACGACCTGCGAGAACGACCGGTCGGGGCTGTCCGGCGTGGTCCCGCCGGGCACGGGCTCACCGGCGGGGCGGTGGCCGAACACGGCGAGCCGGGCCGCGGCGTACCGCAGATAGGTCCGGTCGGACACGGTCAGGTCCGGCTCGGCCGCCCGGCCGAAGGTCACCACTTCCCACAGCTCGCGTACGCAGTCGTCGGACATGCCCTGGTGGTCGCGCGCCACCGCCGAGCGCACCAGCGTCTCCAGGCAGGCGCAGTCGGCCTCGGCGATGCCCGCGGCCACGCACACGCGCCGCCCTGCCCGCATCGCCTCGACCGCCTTGGCGTGGAAGCCCATCGCCGAGTACGTCACCGACATGTCGTGCCAGGTGCTCACCGCGGCCTGGTTGGCCTCGGTCATGCCGCGCAGCATCCGCTCGGCCTGCACCAGGTTGCTGACCGCGGTGCTCATCGACCCGTCGGCGAACGCCGCGTACGCGGCGAGCACGTGGTATTCGCCGCTGAGCCGCGGATGGTGGCCCGCCTGCCGCAGCAGCTCGCCGATCCGGTCCAGCAGCGGTGCGGGACGCGCGGCGCCGCCCTGGTTGAGCAGGCCCGCGACCTTCTCGATGAGGGCCTGGGCGACCCGCAGCGGATCGCCCGACTCGGCGGCGATGCGGTCGGCGAGCGCGATGGCCTCAGCCGACCGGCCCGCCACGAGCAGGTCGCGGAACGTCACCCACTCCGCGGCCAGCTCCTCGCCGTACGCGCGGGTGGGCGGGTCGTCTCGCCTAGCCACGCCTCATTCCACCTTCTTCAGCCACCGCCCGACGGTGATTCCCCGTGCGGCGTCCGGCCAGGTCCGGGCCGCGCGGCAACCCTCCGGCCACCGCGCGGCCCGGCGCTCAGTCCAGCACCGCTACCGGGGCGTCGGCGGTCGCGACCCCGGCGGGGAGATCCACAGTACGCCGGGGTCCGGTGAACCACTTCCGTGCGGACACGATCCACCACACCCCGATCAGCAGCATCACCGTACCGACTGCGATCGGCGCGTAGTTCACCGCGGACCAGTCGAACTCGTCGCTGAACGGCACCCCGGCCGGAACGGTCGGCAGAATGAAGTACACCGAGATCACGATGATCTCGATGGACGCGATCCAGCCCAGCACCTTGTAACGCTTGCCGAGGGTCCACGGGCCCGGCTCGAAGTTGTCGCCGGCCTTCAGCCGGAGCATGATCGGGATGAGGAAGGCCAGGTAGAGGCCGATCACGGCGACGGAGACGACCGCGTAGAAGGCGATCGGCGCGCCGTTCTTCTGGTACAGCGCGGGCAGGGTGAGCAGCCCGCCCGCGACGCAGCCGGCGACGACGGCCCAGATCGGGGTGCCGTTGCGGTCCAGCCGGGTCCACAGCCGCCAGCCGGGCACCGCGCCGTCCCGGCTGAACGCGTACATCATCCGGGACATGCTCGTCACGCAGCTCATGCCGCAGAAGAACTGGCCGACCACGGAGATGATGATCACGACCTTGAAGAAGCCCGACGACAGCGCGCCCTGCAGCAGCACCCCGACGAAGCCGTAGCCCTCGGTGACCGCGCCCGCGTCGTTGACCGCGAACAGGAGAGCCAGCAGCAGGATCCAGCCGCCGATCGCGGAGTAGAAGATGGACCGCCACAGTGCCTTGGCCGCGTTGAGCGCCGCCCCGCGAGTCTCCTCGGCCACGTGCGCGCAGGCGTCGAACCCGGTGATCGTGTACTGCGTGAGCAGCCCGCCCAGGGGCAGCACGTACAGCCAGAAGCCCAGGCCCGAGGTGCTGCCGCCGTTGAAGCCGTTGCCGTTGATCGTCTCGGTGAAGACGAACGACGGGCTCTGGTGGCTGGTCGGCACCACGATCAGGATCGCCACGATGACGGCCGCGCCGAACACGTGCCACCAGACCGAGATGTCCTGCAGCCGGTTGATGATCCGGGCGCCGAAGACATTGATCAGAGCGTGCAGCACGAGGATGCCCAGGAACAGGTAGAACGCCTGGGTGAAGGTGCCCGCCCAGCCCGGCACGGTGTTGGCCAGCACCAGGTTGAGGAAGGTCGCGCAGCCGTAGTCGACCGACGCGGTCACCGCGACCAGGCCGATCAGGTTGAACCAGCCGGTGAACCAACCGTGCACCGGCCGGCCCAGCTTCGCGGCCCACCAGTAGATGCCGCCCGCGGTCGGATACGCAGAGACCAGCTCCGACAGGCACAGGCCGATGATCAGGATGAACGCGGAGATGATCGGCCAGCCCCAGGAGATGGCGATCGGGCCGCCGTTCATCCAGGCCTGGCCGAACGTGGTGAAGCAGCCGGCCAGGATCGAGATGATCGAGAACGAGATGGCGAAGTTGGAGAAGCCGCTCCACCCACGGTGCAGTTCCTGCTTGTAGCCGAGTTCGGCGAGTCGTGCGGAGTCGCTGTCTGTTGCCTGCGCGGGATCACTCATGGCTGCCCCTTCTGGCGCTCGACGATGCACGAGTGTCCAGCGCCATAGAGACATATGGCAATACTCCGTTGAGCCGATCGCCCGCGGCCGGGGCTACACCTTTCCGGCCATGATGAGGTTGTAGTACTCAATGATCTTGTAGCCGAGGAAGAACGCGATCGCGACGGCGAACAGCCACGCCAGGACGGCGTACGTCCGTGGGAAGCGCCGCGACAGCCGGGGCCGGTCGCGCACCGCCCGCCACGCGCCGCCGAACCAGGGACTGCGGCTGAACCACTGGGTGACGCGCCAGTACAGGGTGGTGCGCACGGGTTCGGCGTCCTTGCGCATCCACTCCGGCAGTGATGAGCCTTCTCTGGTCATGGGCGGCCATTCTTCCGGACGGCGTCACTCTCCGCTGACCCCTCGGCCGCCACCTGCGCTTTCGTCCACCGCCGCAGCCCCGAGCCCGTCGGCCTTCGGGGCAATCGCTGAGAATATGCTGGTTTATCCGGCACGTCGGGGCACACCGGCGCAGTTCGCCTGGTTACCTGGAGTACCGGCTCAACAGGCTCGCAGGAGGTGCCGCATGTCGCGCATGATCCGTGCCGCGCTGGTCCAGACGACCTGGACGGGTGACAAGGAATCCATGATCAAGGCGCATGAGGAGTATGCGCGGCAGGCCGCCGCGCAGGGCGCGAAGGTGATCTGTTTCCAGGAGCTGTTCTACGGCCCTTATTTCTGCCAGGTCCAGGACGCGCAGTACTACTCGTATGCGGAGTCGATTCCGGGTCCGACGACGGAGCGGTTCCAGGCTCTGGCTCGTGAGTTGGGCTTGGTGATGGTGCTGCCGATGTACGAGCAGGAGCAGCCGGGGGTGCTGTACAACACGGCTGCGGTGGTCGACGCGGACGGCAGTTATCTGGGCAAGTACCGCAAGACTCACATCCCGCAGGTCAAAGGCTTCTGGGAGAAGTTCTACTTCCGGCCCGGCAACCTCGGCTACCCCGTCTTCGACACCGCGGTCGGCAAGGTCGGCGTGTACATCTGCTACGACCGGCACTTCCCGGAGGGTTGGCGGGCGCTGGGTCTCAACGGGGCGCAGATCGTGTTCAACCCGTCGGCGACCAGCCGTGGGCTGTCGTCGTATCTGTGGCAGCTGGAGCAGCCCGCCTCGGCGGTGGCCAACGAGTACTTCATCGGGGCGATCAACCGGGTCGGTATCGAGGATCTGGGCGACGACGACTTCTACGGCACGTCCTACTTCGTCGACCCCGAGGGCGCGTTCGTCGGCGACACGGCCGACGCGCACCAGCCTGAGCTGGTCGTCCGGGACCTGGACCTGGAGCTGCTGGACACGGTGCGCGACCGGTGGCAGTTCTACCGGGACCGCCGGCCGGACGCCTACGGCCCGCTGACCCAGGCCTGAGGAGGCACGGCGTGTACCTGCTGATCAAGGGCGGCACGGTCGTCACCGCGACCGGCGCGCACCCCGCGGACGTGCTGGTCGAGGGCGAGAGGATCGCCGGGCTGTTCTCGCCGGACAGCACCCCGCCCGTCGAGGGCGCGCAGGTGGTGGACGCGAGCGGCAAGTACGTCATCCCCGGCGCGGTCGACGTGCACACCCACATGCAGCTGCCGTTTGGCGGGACGTCCGCCTCGGACACGTTCGAGACCGGCACCCGCGCGGCGGCGTTCGGCGGCACGACCACGATCGTCGACTTCGCCGTGCAGCGCACCGGCGAACGGATCCCCGACGGGCTGGCCGCCTGGCACGCCAAGGCCGACGGCAACTGCCACATCGACTACGGCTTCCACATGATCATCGGTGGGGTCGACGAAGAGTCGTTGAAGGCCATGGACTCCCTCGTCGACGCCGAGGGCATCAGCAGCTTCAAACTGTTCATGGCATACCCCGGCGTGTTCTACAGCGACGACGGCCAGATCCTGCGCGCCATGCAGAAAGCCCGCGACAACGGCTCCATGATCATGATGCACGCCGAGAACGGCATCGCCATCGACGTGCTCATCGGCCAAGCCCTGGCCCGCGGCGAAACCGACCCCATCAACCACGGCCTGACCCGCCCCGCCGAACTCGAAGCCGAAGCCACCCGCCGCGCCATCTCCCTGGCCCAGGTAGCCGGCGACACCCCCCTCTACATCGTGCACCTGTCCGCCTCCCAAGCCCTCGAAGCAGTAGCCGCAGCCCGCGACACCGGCCGCAACGTCTTCGCCGAAACCTGCCCCCAATACCTCTACCTCACCCTCGAAGACCAACTCGGCGCACCGGGATTCGAAGGCGCCAAGTGGGTCTGCTCCACTCCCCTGCGCTCCAAGCACGAGCCGCACCAACGCGACCTGTGGCGCGGCCTGCGCACCAACGACCTCGCCGTGGTCTCCACCGACCACTGCCCCTTCTGCTTCCGGGAGCAGAAGGAACTGGGCCTCGGCGACTTCTCGAAGATCCCCAACGGCATCGGCGGCGTCGAACACCGCGTCGACCTGCTCTACCAGGGCGTCGTCGACGGCAAACTCTCCCTGGCCCGCTGGGTCGAAACCCTGGCCACGACCCCGGCCCGCATGTTCGGCCTCTATCCGCGCAAAGGCGTCCTCGCCCCCGGCTCCGACGCCGACATCGTCGTGTACGACCCGAACGGCCGCACCCGCATCAGCGTCGACACCCACCACATGAACATGGACCACTCCGCCTACGAGGGCTACGAGATCGCCGGCAAGGTCGACGCCGTCATCTCCCGCGGCACCGTCCTCGTCGCGAACAACACCTTCCACGGCCACAAAGGCCACGGCCGCTACCTCCCCCGCGGCCTCTCCACCTACCTGCTCTGAGAAAGGAAGGGCACCTTCTTATCGCTCCGCGTATAAGAAGGTGCCCTTCCAAACCCACCACCCCCGGCCAGCAGCCAAGACGTCAGCTCGAAAGGAACGCACAGTGGACATCGGGGTCGTGTTCCAGCTGGACCCGCCCGCACGGCGGGTCGTGGAGCTGTCGCAGCGTGCCGAGGCCGCCGGGTTCAGCCACGTATGGTCGTTCGACTCACACCTGCTCTGGCAGGAGCCCTACGTCATCTACAGCGCGATCCTCGCCGCCACCGAGAAGGTCATCGTCGGGCCGATGGTCACCAACCCGGGCACCCGCGACGTCACCGTCACCGCCAGCACCTTCGCCACCCTCAACGAGATGTACGGCAACCGCACCGTCTGCGGCATCGGCCGCGGCGACTCCGCCCGGCGCACCCTCGGCCTGCCCCCGGTCGACATCGCGCACCTGCGCGAAGCCGTCGGCGTGATCCGCGCCCTGGCCAACGGGCGCGAGGCGACGCACCGCGGCATCGAGATGCGCCTGCCCTGGGTCAAGGAGTCGGCGCTGGAGGTGTGGGTCGCCGCGTACGGCCCCAAGGCCATCAAGGTGACCGGCGAGGTCGGCGACGGCTTCATCCTGCAGCTGGCCGACCTCGACATCACCGAGTGGATGATCAAGCACGTGCGCCGGGCCGCCGAGCAGGCCGGGCGCGACCCGTCCACGGTCAAGATCTGCGTCGCCGCGCCCGCGTACGTCGGCGACGACCTGGTCCACCAGCGCGACCAGGTGCGCTGGTTCGGTGGCATGGTCGGCAACCACATCGCCGACATCGTCGCCCGGTACGGCGACCACGGCGCGGTCCCGCACGCGCTCGCCGAGTACATCAAGGGCCGGCAGGGCTACGACTACGCCGAGCACGGCCGCGCCGACAACGCGCACACCGCGTTCGTCACCGACGACATCGTGGACCGGTTCTGCGTGCTCGGCCCCGCGCAGGCCCACATCGACAAGCTCACCCGGCTCAAGAAGCTGGGCGTGGACCAGTTCGCCGTCTACCTCCAGCACGACGACATGGACCACACCCTGGCCGCGTACGGCGAAACGGTCATCCCGGCGATCAGGGCTCTCGGCTGAGTCGCGTCGAAAGCGTGAGGGTCAGACCTGGCCGGTAGCGTCGCCTGGTGCAACGGCCGGTCCGCCAGGCATACCTCAACATGATCAAGTCGCAGCTTGGTCCGCTGCTGCGTGCGCATGGGTTCGCCCGCTCGTCGGGCACGTTCCGCAGGTTCGACGCCGAGGGCGACGCGACGCTGCTGGACGTGCAGGGATCAACCATGGACTTTCCCCGAAACTGCATACGCGTCGGAGGCCGCGAAGCAGATTGCCACGAGGGGTTGTTGTCGGTGACGAGCGCGACCTTCCGCGGTTGCGAGCCATGGGCGACGCGCTCGCCACCCCACCTGCCGCGACGGACAGGAGCTATGGGAGGTATATGGGGACCCGAGAACGACGTCCCTTACTCGTACCGACCTGCCATACGCAGTTCCGCCCGAGCCTGCCGCGCACCGAGGCAGTTCGGTTGCCGACAGATACGGCACAGCCCGGAACGATCCGCGTCGCGATGGCGGTGGAGTTCACGACGGAGAAACTCCGCACGCTCGTCGCTGATCGGTTCGATGTAGGACCACACGGAGTCCTCCTCGTTCGTCGATGGCCATCCAGCCAACCTCCTGGTCAGAAGTGTGCTCGAGGTGGGCGGGCCAGGGTGCGAGCCGACCCGCCCACGCACGTCCAAGTGCCAACCCGGACGCAATGCCTACTCCACCTAATGGAGTAGGTCCATCATCTGGTGGTGGTGGAGTAGGTGATCGTGATCCAATCGGGGTGCCAACCCGAGAGTGTCGCCATGCCGTTGCCCATGAGCTATCTGAAGATCGCGGAAGACCTCGCTGCTCGCATCAAGTCCGGCGAGTACCAGCCAGGCCAGCAACTGCCGTCCTACAACGAACTGGCGACGCTGTACTCAGTCCACTTCTCCACCATCACGCGCGCCATCGGCGTGCTGCGGCTGCAGGGGCTGGTCATCGGAGTGCCGGGCCGGGGTGTGTTCGTGCCCGAGGACTAGGAGGCGCCGGCCACCCGCAGGATCAGGGCACGGTACGCGTCCTTCATGGGCAGCTCGCGCTCCACGTGGACCCGGCGGCGGGTGGCGGTGACGTCGACGCCGCGGACGGGGTCGTGTCCGGCCCGCTCGAACGCCTCCCACCACAGCCCGATCCCCCGGCGCTGCCAGGCGGGCAGTTCGTTGAAGTTGATCCCGTGCTGGTACAGCAGCTCGTTCTTGCCCGAGGTCGTCGCGCCGTCGAGGGCGCGTGTGGCCTGCGAGCGGCTCAGCCCGGTCTTGCGCAAGGTCCAGTAGCACCAGCCGTTGAGCGCGCACCGGGACGCGTCGGACTGCCGCCACGAGAAATAGTCGGCCACGTCGGCGACCGAGACGCCGAGCCAGACCCGCGAGTCGAAATGCGCCGGCACGCCCGCGGCGTGCGTGAACGTCGCGCTGGCGATACCCGCCGAGATCGAGACGAGCTTCTCCACCCCGCGCCCGAACAGGTCGAAGCCGGGTGGCAGCAGCAGGGAGATCTCGTCGCTCTCGGTGTACGCGTACCGCGCCCCCAGTTCGGTCAGCAGCGCGGTCGCCGTGGTCACCATGTGCTCGCCGAAGCGCTCGTCGAACGGCTTGTCGAAGTGCCGTTCGGTGAATCGCGAGAAGCCCCGGCCGTCCAGCCGCAGCACCGTCCACGCGCCGGGCAGCAGGGTCAGCCCGTGGAAGTACTCCCGCGCCCGCTGCGCGGCCTCGAACTCGTCCGCGTCCACGGTCACCGCTCCTCTTCCAGCACCTCGACACGGAACCCGCCCGCCCCGTCGAAACCCACCGTGTACAGCCGGTCGAACCCGTCCGCGCGGCTCGGCCGCCGGAGCTCGCGGAGCACGGCGCGCAACCCGGCAGCCGGCACCCGCGTGCGGTCGTCGCGGACGGCGTTGCGGGCCGCGGACCCCGCCGGATCAGGCGGGAACCAGTAGCCGGCGACGCTCGCACCGTGCTCCCGGGCGGCCTCGATCAGCGGTTGCCACTGCTCCGGGGACGGATTGGTGTTGTCGACGACGACGCTGCGCCCGGCGACCAGCGCCTCGCCGACCAGCCGCAGCTGGCGTCGCTGCCGGTTGCGGGCGTTGCGGAAGTCGTCCTTGCTCACCACCGCACGCCCGTCGGCGAGCACCGTCCGGCAGAACGTGCTCTTGCCCGACGCCTGCAACCCGATCAGCACGGCCACCTCGACCTGCATCTCAGCGCTC
The DNA here is from genome assembly GCF_040648455.1 of Catellatospora sp. NPDC049133. Lineage (NCBI taxonomy): Bacteria > Bacillati > Actinomycetota > Actinomycetes > Micromonosporales > Micromonosporaceae > Catellatospora > Catellatospora sp. NPDC049133. The sequence continues at coordinate 85,954 of NZ_JBEZDT010000025.1, read as the reverse complement.
CGCATCCGGTTCGAGCACGGACCGCACACAACGGCGTCCATCCGCGTAAGCCCAGGCAGGGGTGGGGTTCACCCGCGAGAGTGTGCCTGACCCCCCACCCACCCCACCACCCGGTATCCCCGTTCCCGCCACCCGTGGCCCGCCGAGCCTCGCTGATCGCGCCGACCACCCCGATCGCCGCCGACACCAGGAAGATGTGGCCGGTGGCGTCGCCGTACGCCTCGCGGACGACGCCTGGGCCGCGGGCGGCAGGGCCTTGAGGTTGAGCGAACCGCCGCCCGCCCCGGCGGGCAGACCCGCGGCCGCGAGCGGGGACAGAATGGTCGACTTGACCCGCTCGGCGAGGACCGCGCCGAGCACGGACACGCCGACGGCGCCACCGAGGGAGCGGAAGAAGGTGACCGCTGCGGTCGCCGCGCCCAGGTCCTTCAGCGCGGCGGTGTTCTGCACCGCGAGCAGACCTGGAAGTACTGGCCGAGGAAGACCGCGCCGCCGAACATCGCCATGCCCACGGCGACTACGTGCAACTTTGCCATGACGGCACGAATTCCTTCGACGTCTCGCGGTCACCCCGCCGGCGGCGCGACCAGCGGATACCGGGCGCGCAGCCGGGCCAGCGCCGGCGGGTGCACGTTCGCGGCGCTCAGATCCTGGTCGTAGTGGGCGAGCACGCGCCGGTCCATGACGTGCCGCCACAGCGGCGGCAGCAGCGCCGCCACGATCATCGTCGCGTACCCGGCGGGCAGCTGCGGTGAGCTGTCGAAGGTGCGCAGCACCTGGTAGCGGCGCAGCGGGTTGGCGTGGTGGTCGCTGTGCCGCTGCAACTGGAACAGGAAGACGTTGGTGACGATGCGGTCGCTGTTCCAGCTGTGCCGCGGATCGACCTTGTCGTAGCGGCCGGTGGCGAGCTGCTGCCGGGCCAGTCCGTAGTGCTCCAGGTAGTTCACCACCTCCAGCAGCGCGAACCCGACCACCGCCTGCGCGGCCAGCAGCGGCAGCACGACCGGCCCGAACCAGGCGGTCAGCGCGGCGAACAGCGCCACCGTCATGACCCACGCGTTGAGCACGTCGTTGCGCCAGGTCCACGGGGAACGCCCGCGCAGCCGGAAGCGCGCGGTCTCCAGCCGCCAGGCCGAACGCAGGCTGCCCAGCACCGTACGCGGCAGGAAGGCCCAGAAGCCCTCCCCCAGCCGGGCGCTGGCCGGGTCCTCCGGGGTGGCCACCCGCACGTGGTGGCCCCGGTTGTGCTCGACGTAGAAGTGCCCGTACCCGGTCGGCGCCAGCGCGATCTTCGACAGCCATCGCTCCAGGCGCTCGCGCTTGTGGCCGAGCTCGTGCGCGGTGTTGATGGCGATGCCGTTCACGATCCCGATGCTGAGCACCACCCCGACCGCGGCGAACGGGCTCAGCCCGCCGCGCGCCCACACCGCGCAGCAGGCGACCAGCGCCGCGTACTGCAGGGGCAGGTAGAGGTAGGTGAGCACGCGGTAGTAGCGCGAGCGCTGCAACGCGGCCGTGGCCTCCTCGGGCGGGTTCGCGCGGTCGTCGCCGACGAGCAGGTCGACCAGCGGGATCAGTCCGAACACGACGGCGGGGGTGAGCCACCAGGCCCAGGCGTGGCCGCCGCTGGCGAGGGCCAGGCCCTGGAAGGGCAGTGTGGGCACGAGCAGGGCCGCCGGCCACAGCAGGCGGCGGGGGTCGCGCCAGGTCGGATCGCTCATGGTCGCCTCCGCGATGAGGGGTGTACGCCGAGAGTCCCATGCTCATCGACTGTCGACAATCACGAGTATTTTGTAAAGTCATGGGATGATGCTCCCGATCGTGCGGCCCGACCGTGCCGCCACCCGGGCCGCGATCGTCGCCGCGGCCCGCGAGCTGACCATCACCCGGGGCTGGGCCGAGGTGCGCATGGCGGGCGTCGCCGAGCTTGCCGGGGTGAGCCGGCAGACCGTCTACAACGAGTACGGCGGCCGGGCCGGGCTCGCCGACGCCATGGCCGATGCCGAGATCGAGCAGTTCATCGCCGGTGTGCGCGCGATCCTGTTCGCGCACGGGTCGCACGTGCGGGCCGGGGTCGCCGCGGCGGTGCGCTTCGCACTCGACGAGGCCGCGGAGAACCCGCTGGTCCGCGTCATTCTGACCAGCTCCCGCGGCGGCGCGGACCCGTTGCTGCCATACCTGACGACACGGTCCGACGTGGTCATGGCGGCCGCGGCGGTGCCGCTGCTGGAGTGGGCCGCGGCGTTCGCGCCCGACGTCGAGCCCGAGGAGCTGGCGTTCGCCGCCGAGACCGTGATCCGCCTCGTGGTGAGCCACATCGTGCTGCCGCTGCGCCCGGCCGCGCACACCGCGGACGCGCTGGCCGGGCTCGTCGTGCTGCTGCTCGACGCGACGCGGCGCGGTGCCGAGCGCTGACCGGCACACCTCGGCGGCCGAGTCGGGTACACGCCTTGGCGTTTTGTCCATGTTAGGGATACGTCGCCGGTAAACTGAGCCCGACAGCTGTGCCCCGGACGGGCTACGCCCCGAACAGGACGGGGGAACGGGTGTGAAGACCTGGCACATGGTGGCGGCGCTGGCCGTCGCGGCCGTGCTGACCCTGACCATCGGGCTGTTCCCGGCCCGCGCGGCGGCCCCGGACGGGTGCCCGCAGGCCGCCTTCGGCTTCTCCGGCGACGAACGCGACCGGATGCACGCCGCCGTCGCCAAGACCCTCGCCGACGCGAAGGCGCCCGGCATCACCGCCGGGGTGTTCGTGCCCGGCCGCGGCACCTGGATCTGCGTGGTCGGTGTGTCCGATCAGGAGACCGGCCGGGTGATGAACGCCGCCGACCGGTTCCGGGTCGGCAGCATCACCAAGACGTTCACCGGCACCGCCGTGCTGCGCCTGGTCGACCAGGGGCTGATCGGCCTGGACGAGCCGCTGAGCCGGTACGTGGACTGGCCCGACGGCAACGCGATCACGATCCGCCAGCTGCTGAACATGACCTCGGGCGTGTACAACTACACCGAGGACCCGGAGTTCCAGAAGCGGTACGAGGCCGACCCGGCCGGCTCCTTCGGGCCGCGCGACGCGCTCGACATCGCCCGCAACCACGAGCCCTACTTCCCGCCGGGCGGCGGCTTCCACTACTCCGACACCAACTACATCCTGCTGGAGTCGGTCGTCGAGCGGGTCACCGGACGGGCCGTCGGCGACCTGATCGAAGACGAGATCGTCGACAAGCTCGGGCTGACCTCGACGAGCTACCCGGCCACGTCCGCCCTGGAGCCGCCGTACGCGCGCGGCTACGACGAGACGCCCGACCCGGGCGACGGCGCGGCGATGCGCGACGTCACCGAGTCCAACCCCGGCTACGCCGGAGCCGCCGGGGCGATGGTGTCCAACCTGCACGACCTGCGGATCTGGGCCGCCGAACTGGCCAACGGCGCGCTGATCAGCGAACGCCTGCAGCGCGAGCGGCTGCGGACGGTGCCGCTGGCCCAGGGCGCGCAGGTGTCGTACGGGCTGGGCATCGCCGACTGGGGTGGCTGGCTGGGCCACAACGGCACGATCATCGGTTACAACACCGCGATGTTCTACCTGCCCGACACCGGGGCGGTCATCGTGGTCGAGGTGAACCGGTCGTCCCTGGACACCGACCACGCGACCCCGCTGTTCGGCGAACTCGCGAAGATCCTCTACCCGGACCGGTGACCCGGTGTCCCAGGCGCCCACCGCGTGGCAGGCCATCGCGCTCGACGAGCGCATCGCCTGGGCGCGCCGCAACATGACACTGACCGCGCGCGTCGCGGCGCAGCTGCCGCCGATGCACGGCGTACGGCTGGCCTGCACCGCGCACCTGGATCTGAAGATGCTGCTGGCGATCGAGGCGTTCGCCCGCGCGGGAGCGCAGGTGGCGGTCGTGCCGGCCAACCCGCACACCACGCAGTGGGACGTCGTCGGCTGGCTGCACGCCGAGGGCGTGGAGACGGCGTTCACCCGGTTCGCGGACGAGACGCGGGCGGCGGTGGCGTGCGTGGAGTGGGCTCCGACGCACGCGCTGGAGATGGGCGCGGTGGTGATGACGGCGGCCGCCCGGGCCGGCTATCCCGGGCTGCGGGCCGGTGTCGAGGTCACCCGCACCGGCATCGACCGGCTGTTCCGGGTCGAGGTGCGCCATCCGGTGTTCGACCTGGACGCGGTGCCGCTCAAGACGGTCCTGCACAACCGCTTCGCCGTCGGCACCAGCACCTGGGCCACCCTGGCCGCCCGCACCAGCCTCACACTGCACGCCAAGTCGGTCCTGGTGGTCGGCTACGGCGAGGTCGGCGCGGGCCTGGCCCGTGCGGCCCGCGCCTACGGCGCCCAGATCCTCGTCGCCGAACCCGACCCCTCCCGGCGCGCCGTCGCCTCCTACGAGGGCTACCGCGTCGGCACGGCCGAAGAGCTGATCGCCGACGCGGACGTCGTCGTCACCGCGACCGGCCGCCCCGACTCGGTCCCCGGCCCACTACTCGGCCAGGCCAAAGACGGCTGCATCCTGCTCAACGCGGGCCACACCGACAACGAGATCGACGTCACCGCCCTGGGCCCCGGCCGTTCCGTCATCCCCCACCTCACCGCCCACCGCTACGGCGACCGCGAACTCTTCCTCTTCGCCGCCGGCCGCATCGCCAACCTCGTCGCCGGCGACGGCGACAGCCTCAACGTCTTCGACACCACCGCCGCCCTGATGATCGCCTCCCTCGGCTGGACCACCGCCGAAGGCTCCACCTACCCACCCGGCCTCCACCCCCTCCCCACCACCGCCTGGCGCCCCGCCACCCCCTGACCCCGACGACCTCGCCCCGCCCGCGGCGGCGATCTTGCGTGGACTGTGGGGATGACACACTCGAAAGCCGCATAAGGGCAACAGTTCGCGCGAGATCGTCGCGATCTTGGTGGGGTGATCTCAGAGCGTGGTCATGAGGCGTCGCGGGGGGTGGAGGCGGCGCATACTGACGGCCGTGTCGGAGACCTCACTGCCGTCCGTGATCGCGCTGTCGCCGGTGGAGCAGCCGCCGGACACCACCGTGCAGCTGCCGGGCTCCAAGAGCATCACCAACCGGGCGCTGCTGTGCGCGGCGCTCGCCGAGGGGACGAGCACGCTGACGGGCGTGCTGTTCGCCGATGACACGCGGGCCATGCTCGGGGCGATCGCCGCGCTGGGCGCGCAGGTGACGGTCGACGAGGCCGGCGCCACGGTGACGGTGCGCGGCACCGACCCGCGCACGGCGACCGGCCCGGTGTCGGTGTTCGCCAACCAGTCCGGCACCACCGCCCGCTTCCTGCTGCCCGCGCTGGCGCTGCGCCCGGCGCGCGGCGTGCTCGACGGCGACGCCCAGCTGCGCGCCCGCCCGTTCGGCCCGCAGGTCGAGGCGCTGCGCACGCTCGGCGCGCGGGTCGAGGAGCCGGCCGAGGCGGGCCGCCTGCCGCTGGCCGTGACCGGGCCGGTGCACGGCGGCCGGGTTCCGCTGCCGGGGCACCTGTCCAGCCAGTTCCTGTCCGGGCTGCTGATGGCCGGGCCGCTGATGCGCGACGGGCTGGCCGTGGAGCTGACCTCGGCGCTGGTGTCGGTGCCGTACGTGACGATGACCGCCGCGGTGATGGCCGCGTTCGGCGTGCCGGCCGACGGGCTCGGCGTCGCCCCGGGCCGCTACCGCGCGACCGAGTACGCGATCGAGCCCGACGCGAGCGCGGCGTCGTACTTCCTGGCCGCGGCGGCGATCACCGGCGGGCGCATCACCGTGGCCGGGCTGGGCACGGGCAGCCTGCAGGGCGACGTACGCTTCGCCGACGTGCTGGAGCGCATGGGCGCGCGGGTGTCGCGCGGCGCCGACGGCATCACCGTGACCGGCGGCGGCCCGCTGCGCGGCGTCGACGTCGACATGGCAGACATCTCCGACACCGCGCAGACCCTGGCCGCGGTCGCGGTGCACGCCGACGGCCCGACCCGGGTGCGCGGCATCGGCTTCATCCGCAAGAAGGAGACCGACCGGCTGGCCGCGGTCGTCACCGAACTGCGCCGGGCGGGCATCGACGCCGAGGAGCACGAGGACGGCTTCACGATCCGGCCGGGGCGGCCCGCGCCGACGCGCTTCGACACGTACGGCGACCACCGCATGGCGATGAGCCTGTCGCTGCTCAGCCTGCGCTCGCCCGGCATCGAGATCGACAACCCGCGGTGCGTCGCGAAGACCTACCCGGATTTCTTCGCCGACCTGTCGCGAGCCACCGCCCGAGCGTGAAGGATCAAGCCCTATGGAGTACGTGAAACTGGGCCGCACCGGCCTCGACGTGTCGCGGCTGAGCCTGGGCTGCATGAGCTACGGCGAGCCGAGCCTGGGCAGCCACACCTGGACACTGCCCGAGGACGAGTCCCGGCCCTTCATCAAGCGGGCGCTGGAGCTCGGGGTCAACTTCTTCGACACCGCCAACGTGTACTCGCTGGGCAGCAGCGAGGAGATCGTGGGCCGGGCGCTGCGCGACTTCGCCGACCGTGACGAGGTCGTCATCGCCACCAAGGTGTGGGGCGTGATGCGCGAGGGCCCCAACGGCCGCGGCCTGTCCCGCAAGGCGATCATGACCGAGATCGACAACAGCCTGCGCCGGCTCGGCACGGACTACGTGGACCTGTACCAGATCCACCGGTTCGACCCGTACACGCCGCTGGAGGAGACCCTGGAGGCGCTGCACGACGTGGTCAAGGCCGGCAAGGCCCGCTACCTCGGCGCGTCCTCGATGTACGCGTGGCAGTTCGCCAAGGCGCTGCACATGGCCGACGCGCACGGCTGGACGCGGTTCGTCACCATGCAGAACCACTACAACCTGATCTACCGCGAGGAGGAGCGGGAGATGCTGCCGCTCTGCCTCGACGAGGGCGTCGGCGTCATCCCGTGGAGCCCGCTGGCCCGCGGCCGGCTCACCCGCGAGCCCGACACGGTGACCGCCCGCACCAAGGACGACGCCTTCGGCGAGGGCCTGTACGCCTCGACAGAGGCGGCCGACCAGGCGGTCATCGCCGAGGTGGGCCGGATCGCCCGCGAGCGCGGGGTGCCCCGGGCGCAGGTCGCGCTGGCCTGGGTGGCGAGCCGGCCGGGCGTGGTCGCGCCGATCGTCGGGGCGACGAAACCGCAGCATCTGGAGGACGCGGTGGCCGCGCTGGAGCTCACCCTGAGCGCGGACGAGGTCGCCGCGCTGGAGAAACCGTACGAGCCGCACCGGATCGCCGGGCAGTGACCCGCGCGGACCGGCGCGGGAACCGGTAGCGTGTGCCCAGCCGTGGCAGGTGCCACAAAATGTGATGACGGTCGGCGGAGATTCGAGGACTCGTGAGCGGACAGGTGAAGGACCGGGCGGAGACCCGGCGGGCGACCAAGGCGGAGCGGCGTGATGCCCGCATCGCGGCGGCGAAGGCGGCCAAGCGCAGGAAGATCCTGTACGGCACGCTCGGCACGTTCGTCGGCACGGCCTTGATGATCGTTTTTGCCTTCGTGGTCTTCAAGAACGGCGGGGGCGAGGACACGGGCGCGCAGCCCAACGCGTCGGCCAGCGTCGACCCGAACTCGGCGGCCGACCCGAACGCCGCGGACCCGAACGCTCCCAAGCCCGACGCGAAGTTCCCGCCGCTGCCCGCGGGCGCCGACCCGGCGCTGGGCACCAAGCCGGTCGTCACCAAGGACAACGCGTCGCTCAAGCAGCTGAAGGTCACCCCGCTGATCGCGGGCAAGGGCCCGGCGGTCAAGGCCGGCGACACCATCACCGTGAACTACGTGGGCGTGAGCCTCACGACCGGTGAGGAGTTCGACACCTCCTGGAAGCGCGGGCAGGCGTTCACCACGCCGATCGGCGTCGGCCAGGTCATCCCGGGCTGGGACCAGGGCATGGTCGGGGTCAAGGTGGGCAGCCGGGTGCAGATCGACATCCCGTCGGAGCTGGCGTACGGCGACAACGGGCAGGTGCCCGGCCCGCTGCGCTTCGTGGTCGACGTGCTCGCGGCCACCCCCGCCTCCTGATCCACTCCTGCACGAAGCCGCCCCCGCCTGCCAGGCAGACGGGGGCGGCTTCGTCCCGGCCGCCGGACGTGCCGACCGAATGGGCAAAACGCCTCATATCCTCTCCGATCGGGCTATGGTCGAGCAGCGGACCTGGCCGGTCCACGTCCGCGGGCGGCACGAAGGAGAGGGCGATGGCAACGAGCAAGATCAGCTGGATCACCGCCGGGGTGGTGTCCGCGGCGGCCGCGGGGGTGGGCGCCGTGATGGCGTACCGGCGCCGCCGCATGCAGGCGACCGAGGACAGCTACACGGCACTGGCCGGCTTGAGCACGCACCAGGACGGCAAGCACAAGAAGGAGCGCGTGCCGCGCAAGCTCAAGAAGAGCCGCGCGCACGCCGAGGCACTCGCCTCCGGCCACGGGGGCCAGCACTGGTGACTCAGCGGGGAGTCCGCTCCCCCGCCTCCACCGCGACCGCCAGCAGGTTCTCCGGCGGCGGCAGCGGGCACGTGCCGTAGTCGGTGAACGCGCACGGCATGTTGACCGCGCGGTTGAAGTCGACGATCGCCGTGCCGTCCACGCCGGGTTCGGCGACCGTCAGTGAACGCGCCCCGCCGTGCGTGGTCACACCGCTGGTCGCGTCGCGGAACAGCACGGACAGGCTGCCGTCGGCCACGTCCATGGCGGTCAGCGCCTGCGCGATGCCGCCGATCTCGAAGCGCAGCACCCCGCGGGCGATCTGATCGTGGGTCAGCCCGGGGATGACCGCGCCGACGGTGACCGGCCGGGGCGTGTCGTAGGGCTCGAACACCGCGTCCAGCACCCAGCGCGCGTCGAGATCGAACGTCGGCACGCCGGTGAAGCCGGTCCGGGTGGGCGCTTGCGGGTCGCGCACGCGCAGCGCGTACGCCCCTCCGCGCTGGATGAGTTCGACGAGCCGGTCGCCGTGGTCGAGCGTGATCCCGATGCCGCCCTCGGCCGGACTGAGCATGAGTTCGCCCTCGACGGATTCACCCGCATGGCTGAACCCGTCGCCCGCGTCGGCCAGCAGCCGTACGCCGTCGGCGTGAACGTGCCACCGGCCCGGCACGTCGGGCAGCGTGACCTCGTCAGCGGGCAGCCAGTGCAGCGCGGTGAGGCTCAGCCACCCGTGGGGGGCACGCAGCTCCTGCTCGCGGGCGGCACGCCAGGCGTCCCACTCCTCGACCAGCGTCCGGGGGTCGACGGCCATGGCGTGCCCTCCTCCTCGTCGACGGGGCTCCCGGCAGCCTGCCACGACCGCAGCGCCGTTGCAAGATCAGCAACGGTGTCGGGGCGATGGCTGTCGGTGACCGGACCCGGCAGCGCAGTCAGGCGGTGACCGGGAGACCCGCGGCCTGCCAGGCGGCGAAACCGCCCGCGAGGTCGGTGGCCCGGTGCAGGCCGAGGTCCTGCAGCGCGGCGGCGGCCAGCGAGGACGTGTAGCCCTCCTGGCAGAAGACCACCACCGGCAGGTCGTACCGGCCGGCCTGCGGCAGCCTGGCGTCACTGCGCGGGTCGAAGCGCCACTCCAGGACGTTGCGTTCGACGATAAGCGCGCCGGGGATGCCGCCGTGCGCGGCCCGCTGAGCGGCCGGCCGGATGTCCACCAGCAGCGCCCCGCCCCGCTGGGCGGCGGCGGCCTCGGTCGCGTCGAGGCGGGTCAGGCGGGCGCGCGCCTCGGCGAGGATCTGGTCGATCCCGCGCGAGCCGGCGGGGGCGGCGGGGGCGGTGTGCACGCTCACCACTGTGCTCCCGCCCGGTCGACCGCGGCCACCAGCAGCCGTCCACCCTGGAGCCGGTAGCGGGTCATGGTCGTCAGCTCGGGGCCGTACACGTGCACGCTCACGGCGGGTCCGGGGCCCTCGTTGGCGATCTGGTGCAGGTGGTGCTCGCCGAACTGGCGAGCCGCCCCTGCGGCCAGCACCCGGCCGGTCAGTCGCGCGGAGCCGTCCGCGCCGGTCACCGTGCGCTCGGTCAGCGCGCCGGAGACGACCACGAACGCCCCCGCACTGCCGCCGTGGTCGTGCAGGTCGGTCTCCTGGCCGGGCAGCCAGGTGAGCAGCCACGCCTCCACCCCGGGCTCGCCGAGCAGGCGGTGGTACCAGCGCCGCACCGGGTCGAATCGGGGCGTGACGGGCCAGTCCCCGGGGTTGTCGGCCAGGCGACGGGCGGTATTCAGATGGTCGGCCCGGACCCCGGTGGTGACGATCATTCAGATCACCTGCTTTTCCTAGCGGCTTTGTAGGAATTACATCACCAGGTCCGCCAGGGCACAACAGGAAACGCCGATCCGGATCGTGGCGCGTGCCACGGGTCCGGACCGGCGTACGACGGAAGGGGTCAGTCCTTGGCCAGCGACCGGGCGATCACCATGCGCTGGATCTGGTTGGTGCCCTCGACGATCTGCAACACCTTGGCCTCGCGGAAGTAGCGCTCGACCGGGTGGTCGGCGACGTAGCCCGCCCCGCCGAGCACCTGCACCGCGTCCGTGGCGACCTGCATGGCCATGTCCGTGGCGAACAGCTTGGTCTTGGCCGCCTCGATCGAGTACGGCAGCCCCGCGTCGCGCAGCCGGGCCGCGTGCAGCATCAGCGCCCGCGCCGCGGTGATCTGTGTCGACGCGTCGGCCAGCATGAAGCCCAGCCCCTGCAGGTCGATGATCGGCTTGCCGAACTGCACCCGCTCCCGGGCGTAGTTCACGGCGTAGTCCAATGCGCCCTGGGCCAGGCCGATCGCGCAGGCCGCGATGCCGAGCCGGCCCGAGTCCAGCGCGCCCATCGCGATCCGGAAGCCCTCGCCCTCGCCGCCGATCAGCCGCTCGGCGGGCACGACCGCGTCGTCGAGCGCGATCTGGGCGACCGGCGAGGAGCGCAGGCCCATGGTCTTCTCCCGCGCCTGCGGGTTCAGGCCGGGGGTGTCCGCCGGGGCCAGCAGGCAGGAGATGCCCTTCGGGCCGGGGCCGCCGGTGCGGCAGAAGACGTTGTAGAAGTCGGCCACGCCCGCGTGGGTGATCCACGCCTTGGTGCCGCTGACGCGATACGTGTCGCCGTCGCGGGTGGCCTTCGTGGCCAGGTTCGCCGCGTCGGAGCCGCCGGCGGGCTCGGACAGGCAGTACGCGCCGAGCAGGTCGCCGCCGATCATGTCGGGCAGCCAGCGCTCGCGCTGCTCCGCGGTGCCGTGGTGGGCGAGCGGGTAGCAGGCCAGGGTGTGCACGCTGACCGTCTCGGCGATGGCGACCCAGCGGCTGGCCAGGATCTCCAGCACCTGCAGGTAGACCTCGTACGGCTGCTCCGCGCCGCCGTACTCGGCGGAGTAGGGCAGGCCGAGCAGGCCGGAGCGGCCCAGGGTGCGGATCAGCTCGCGGGGGAACTCCCCGCGCGCCTCGAAGTCGTCGGCGTGCGGCGCGAGCTCCTTGTCCGCGATCTCGCGGGTGAGTTCGAGCAGGTCATGTGCTTCGGGGGTGGGAAGCAGTCGGGTAACGCTGGGCATGACGCCAGCTTAACGTTCATTAAGTGGTCGCGCCTGGCCGGTGGGGTGGGCAAGATCGCCGCTTGAGGGCGAAATGTGTGGCCTGACCCCAGGTTCTGACCCGAAACGGCGATCTTGCCCACCCCACCGACCGCCAGTTTCACCCCAGAACGGGGCGGGAAAGGACATAGTGGAAGTGAGCTGAGCAGGGAGGCGGGCCATGAGCGTCGGGCTGACCGGGCCGGTGGTGGTGGGCGTGGACGGCTCGCCGGCCGCCACGACGGCGCTGCGCTGGGCGGCCGACGAGGCCGCGCTGCGCGAACTGCCCCTGCGGATCGTCCACGTGAGCGAGGACCCGGGGCCGCGGCTCGGCGACGGCGACGCGGAGGCGGCGATCTCGTCGGCGGGGCACACGGTGACCGAGCACGCGATGGCCGAGGTCCGGGCGATGCGGCCGGACATCACGCTCACCAGCGAGGTGCTGCGCGACGACCCCGCGCACGGCCTGATCCGGGAGTCGGAGTCGGCGGCCCTGGTCGTCGTCGGCAGCCGGGGCCACGGCGGCTTCCACGACCTGATGCTCGGCTCGACGAGCCTGCAGGTGTCGATGCACGCCAAGTGCGCCGTCGCGGTGGTGCGTCCGCCCGCGGCCCCGGACCGGGCGGGCGTGGGCGCGGTGGGCCGGATCGTGGTCGGCGTGGACGGCTCGCCGCAGTCGGGCGACGCGCTGGCGTTCGCCTTCGACGAGGCCGACCGGCGCGGCTGCGGCATCACCGCCGTGCACGCCTGGCTGGGGCCGATCACCACCGGCGCGGCGGGCATGCCGTTCGTGTACGACATCGACACGCTGCGCGCCCAGGAGGAGTCGGTGCTGGAGACGGCCGTGGCGGGCTGGCACGACCGCTACCCGCACCTCGACCTGCAGCGGATCACCATGGAGTCGTCCGCGGCGGCCGCGCTGACCGAGCAGTCCATGGGCGCGCTGCTGGTGGTCGTCGGCTGCCGGGGCCTGGGCGGATTCACCGGCCTGCTGCTGGGCTCGGTCAGCCAGGCGCTGATCCACCACGCCGGGTGTCCGGTGGTCGTCGCGCACCGGCGCGGCGAGGCCAAGAAATAATCTGGCCAAGGATTGACATGCCGGATATGCCGGTCTAACGTGAGAAGTGAAGCCCGACCGATCTCATGAATGAGATAAGCCGGGCTTCCCGTATGTCCGGGGTCGGGTCGGTCAGTCGCCCGGTTGCGACGGCTTGGTGGCCAGCGGCAGCACGTACCAGAGCAGGATGTAGACCAGGGCCATGCCGCCGCCCAGGAAACCCGCCCAGCGCACCCCCGCCACCACGTCGACGACCAGGTAGATGGACAGGACGATCGCGGCCATCTCGAAGAACAGGCCGAACTGCGCGAGCACGTGCGCGGTGCGCACGATCTGCGGCTTGCGCCCCTCCCGGAACGACAGCCGGTGGTAGCTGACCGGGGCGATGAGCAGCGCCGCCGCAACCGCGCTACAGATGAACGTGACGACGTAGAGCACCCGCTCGGTGCCGGTGATCTTGCCGAAGCCGACCGAGAACGGCAGCGTCAGCAGGAACGCGAAGAGGATCTGCACGCCGGTCTGCGCCACCCGCAGCTCCTGCAGCAGCTCCGAGTAGTTGCGATTCCACCGCTCATCCGGGTCCTCCGCCGACTCCTGCCGCCGGTCGCCGTCGATGTCAGTCACTGTCAGCCTCCGCATCCCCAGGGTATGCCCGGCGATACGCAGATCATGCCGACTCGGGCGGGCTCAGGTGGCGTTCTCCGCCAGGGCGTCCACCAGCCGGCGGCACGGGCTCGCCAGGTTCCACTGCTCGGCCAGGTCGAACAGTCGCTCCGGATCGCGCGGCACCCTGGGCAGGGTCAGGTCGTGCTCGGGCAGCTTGAGGTCGGTGGCCACCCGCACCACCTTCGGCGCGACGGCCAGGTAGACCGAAGCCGCCTCCAGCTTGGCACGCAGGCCGGGCGCGAAGTCCGACGCCGGGTCGGTTACCGCCGCGACGATCGCGTCCAGGCTGCCGTAGCGCTCGATCAGCCGGGCGGCGGTCTTCTCCCCCACGCCCGCCACACCGGGCAGGCCGTCGCTCGGGTCGCCGCGCAGCGCCGCGAAGTCGGCGTAGCCGCCCGCCGGGACGCCGTACTTGGCCAGCACCGCCGCCTCGTCGCAGTCCTCCAGCTTGGCCACGCCGCGGCCGACGTAGAGCAGCCGCACCCCGCGCGCGTCGTCGACCAGCTGGAACAGGTCACGGTCGCCGGAGACCACCTCGACCGGTGCGGCCTGGGTCGCCGCGAGCGTGCCGAGCACGTCGTCGGCTTCGTTGCCGTCCACCCCGTACGCCACGATGCCGAACGCGTCGAGCACCTCCAGCAGCAGGTCGACCTGCGGCACCAGCTCGTCGGGCACCTCCTCGCCGCCCGCGGGGGCCACCCGGTGCGCCTTGTACGTGCCGATCAGCGCCACCCGCCACGCCGGCCGCCAGTCGTAGTCCAGCGCGCACACCAGCCGGCCCGGCCGGCGGCCCTTCACCAGCGTGGTGACCATGTCCAGGAAGCCGCGCACCGCGTTGACGGGGGTGCCGTCCGGGGCCATCGCCGCCTTGGCGGGCACACCGTGGAAGGCGCGGAAGTACAGGCTCGGCGCGTCGATGGCGAGCAGGGGTGCGGTCATGCCTGACAGCCTGCCACAGGCCTGGGACACCTGCCCCGAGACGCGTCCGCCCGTGCCACCGGAGCGGCACGGGCGGACGAGGCGATCAGGGGCGGCGGGTCACTTGCCGCGCGGGGTGAACGCGCTCGGACGGCGCACCGTGCCGCGCTGCTGGGCGATGGCGGCCTCCTCGCGGGCGGCCTGCACCTTGTCGAGGTACGCGCGGGCCTCCAGGTCCTCCTTGGTGGGGGCCGCGCCGATCGCGAAGACCAGACCGCCGATCACCAGCAGCACCAGCACGCCGATCGGCACCAGCAGGTTCGCCGCGGACGCGCCGGCCGTCGCCCCGCCGAGCGTCGGCGTGGTCAGCTGCACCGACATCGCGGCCATGCCGGTGTAGTGCATGCCGCACACCGCGACGCCCATCAGCAGCGCCGCGCCGCCGATGGCCAGCGGCTTGGTCAGCACGACGGTGAACCACAGCGCCACGGTCGCGGCCACCACCGCGATGATCACCGAGGCGGCGACCAGGCCCGAGTCGTACGACACGGTGCCGTTCAGCCGCATCGCGAACATGCCGATGTAGTGCATGCCGGCCACACCGACACCGGTGAAGATGCCGCCGACGACGATGCGGCCGATGTTGGGCCGGCCGAAGCCGACGATCCACAGCCCCAGGCTGACGACGACGATCGCGACCAGCGCGCTCACCGCCGTGCGCGGGATGTCGTAGCGGATCTGCGCCCCGGTCACGCTGAAGCCCAGCATCGCCATGAAGTGCATGGCCCAGATCGCCGTGCCGCCCAGCGCCCAGGCGGCCAGCACGATCCACCAGAAACGCTGCTTGCCCGTGGTGGCGGTCCGCATGCGTGCCGTGCAGAGCAGGCCCAGCAAGGAGCCCAGGATGGACAGCCCGTACGCCACGCCGGGCGTGACTAGGCCGTGAGTGAAATGGTGCACGTCGGCCATGCGGTCGACCCTTTCGGCTCATACAGCGAGCGATGTTCGCTTTTTTGGCATGATCCCGGAAGAGTGTTTCCGCTGGCAACTCGGTCAGACTGCCGCAGTGTACGCAAGTACCCCTCTATTGACCGCGTCCATCGCGGTCCGCGCGGTCTCACGCAGCGACGATGGTGCACCGGTGGCGTCGGCGATCTGTCCGAGGAGATCGATGACCTGTCTCGCCCATCGGACAAAGTCGCCGGCCGGCATGTCGCCCTCCAGGCTGTGCCCGCTCGCGAGCACCTTCGCGAGCGGCTCGCCCTTGGCCCAGCGGTACATAGGCCACACGAAGCCGAGGTCTGGCTCCTTGGTCTGGGCCAGGCCGAGCCGGCGCTCGTCCACGCCCAGCTGGTAGAAGGTGCGCACCGTCGCGTCGACGGCCGCGGCGACCGGGCCACGCGGCACCGACGCCTGCTCGTCGGCGTCCCGGCGGGCCTCGTACAGCACCACGGAGACGGCCGCGGCCAGCTCGTGCGGCTGCAGCCCCTCCCACACCCCGGTGCGCAGGCACTCGGCGACCAGCAGGTCCGCCTCGGTCCAGATCCGGGCCAGCATCCGGCCGGGCGCGGTCACCTCGCCGTCGGGGCCCAGGTAGCCGCGCTCGGTGAGCAGCTCGCAGATCCGGTCGAAGGTGCGCGCCAGCGAGCCGGTGCGGTTGTTCACCTTGTCGCGCAGGTGCTCGGTGTCCTTGAACAGCCGCTGCCGCCGCTCGGCCCAGCGGGCGTGGTCCTCGCGCTCCGGGCACGCGTGGCACGGGTGCGCCCGCATCGCCTTGCGCAGCGCCAGCAGCTCCCGGTCCTCGTGGCTGCCGTTGCCGCCGCGGCGGCGGCGTCCGGCGCCGCGGGCCACGTCCAGGTTGCGCAGCGACGCGGCCAGGTCACGGCGCTCGGCGGGCGCGCGGTGGTTGAAGTGGCGCGGCACCCGCACCCGGCCCACCACGTCCACGGTCCCGGCGAACTCGCCGGCCGAGATGCGCCCGGCCCAGCGGTCCTCGGTCAGCACCACCGGGCGCGGCTCGCCGAAGCCGCCCACGCCCGGGTCGAGCACGATGGCCAGGCCCGAGTGCTTGCCCGACGGGATGCGGATCACGTCGCCGACCTTGAGCTGCTCCAGCGACTCGACCGCGGCCGCCCTGCGCTCCTGCTGGCTGTTGCGGGTGAGCTGCTTCTCCCGGTCGGCGATGGCCACCCGCAGCGCGAAGTACTCGGCGAAGTCGCCGTGCTCGCAAGCCAGCTCGGTGTCGTACACCGCCAGCACCTCGTTGTTGCGCTGCACCTGGCGGGCCAGGCCGACCACCGAGCGGTCCGCCTGGAACTGCGCGAACGACGACTCCAGCAGGTCGTGGGCGCGTGCCGCGCCGACCGAGCCGACCAGGTTCACCGCCATGTTGTACGACGGCCGGAAGCTCGACCGCAGCGGGTACGTCCGGGTGGAGGCCAGACCGGCCACGTGGCGCGGATCGACCTCCGGCCCCCAGACCACGACCGCGTGGCCCTCCACGTCGATGCCGCGCCGCCCGGCCCGGCCGGTGAGCTGCGTGTACTCCCCCGGCGTCAGGTCCACGTGGGCCTCGCCGTTGTACTTGACCAGCCGCTCCAGCACCACGCACCGGGCCGGCATGTTGATGCCCAGCGCCAGCGTCTCCGTGGCGAACACGGCCTTGACCAGGCCGCGGACGAACAGCTCCTCGACGACCTCCTTGAACGCCGGCAGCATGCCCGCGTGGTGGGCGGCCAGGCCGCGCTCCAGGCCGTCCAGCCAGTCCCAGTAGCCCAGGGCGGCCAGGTCCTCGCCGGGAATGTTGGCGATGCGCCGCTCCACCACCGCACGGATCTCGGCGCGCTCCTCGGGCGAGGTCAGCCGCATGCCCGACTGCAGGCACTGCTGCACGGCGGCGTCGCAGCCGGCCCGGCTGAACACGAACAGGATCGCCGGCAGCAGCCCCTCGCCGTCGAGCTTGTCGACGATCTCGGGCCGGTTCGGGCCCGGCCCGCGCCGCCCCCGGCCGCCGCGCCCGCGGCGCAGGTCGACGGCGTCCATCCGGCGGGCGATCTCCCGGGTGTGCCGCAGCAGCTCCGGGTGCACCTCGTGGGCGCGGGCCGCCTCGGAGTCGTGGAACAGGTCGAACATGCGCCGGCCGACGAGCATGTGCTGCCACAGCGGCACCGGCCGGTGCTCGCTGACCACGACCTCGGTCTTGCCGCGTACGGTGACCAGCCAGTCGGCGAACTCCTCGGCATTGGACACGGTCGCCGACAGCGACACCAGGGTGACCGAGGCGGGCAGGTGGATGATGACCTCCTCCCACACCGCGCCGCGGAACCGGTCGGCCAGGTAGTGCACCTCGTCCATGACCACGTACGACAGTCCGGCCAGCGCGGACGAGCCGACGTAGAGCATGTTGCGCAGCACCTCGGTGGTCATCACGACCACCGGCGCGTCGCCGTTGATGGAGTTGTCGCCGGTCAGCAGGCCGACCTTGTCCGCGCCGTAACGCTGCACCAGGTCGTGGAACTTCTGGTTCGACAGCGCCTTGATCGGCGTCGTGTAGAAGCACTTGCGGCCCTGCTGCAGCGCCAGGTGGACGGCGAACTCGCCGACCACCGTCTTGCCCGCGCCGGTGGGCGCGCACACCAGCACGCCGCTGCCGCGCTCCAGGGCCGCGCAGGCGGTCCGCTGGAAGGGGTCGAGGGCGAAGCTGAGCCCGGCGGCGAACTCGTCGACCAGTGGCGAGGCTACGGGGGTCTTACGGCCTTCGGTGGTCATCGAGGGTCGGGCAGGTCGGGCGTCCGACCCGACGGAGCTGTCGACTGAACCGGGTCGACGCTCGGCGGGGCTCGTCATACCGCAAAGGCTAGGCGAAAGAGGCCAGTCGGCGCAGGTCGGTATCCTGCTGACGTGCCCGAGTCCCCGCCGCAGCCGTACGCTCATCCGGCACGGATCGACGGTCACCGCGCCCTCGATGCCGTGCTCTTCGATTTCCACGGCACGCTCGCCATGACCGTGGACCCCGTCGCGTGGGTCAGCGCGGCGGCCGCCGACTGCGGCGTCACGCTGGACCGGGGCAAGGCCACGGTGCTCGCCGACCGCCTGGCCACGGCCGGTGCGCTCCCGGGCGTGTCGCCCCCGGTGCGGGTGCCTCCGCAACTGGCCATGGCCTGGGCCGACCGCGACCTCTACGAGCATGCCCACCGCGAGGTGTACACCGGGCTCGCCGCGACCGTGCCCAACGACGTCCCCGGGCTGGCCGACGCCCTCTACGCCCGGGTGCTGACGCCCGCCGGCTGGGCGCTGTACCCCGACGTGACGAACACGCTCACCACGCTGCGGGCCGCGGGGGTGCGCACCGCGCTGGTCAGCAACATCGGCTTCGACCTGCGCCCGCTGCTGGACGCGTGGGGGCTGACCGCGCTGTTCGACGCGCTCGTGCTGTCGTACGAGGTGGGCTGCATCAAACCCGATCCCAAGATCTTCCTGCGAGCCTGCGGCCTGCTGTCGGTCGACCCCGAGCGCACCCTCATGATCGGCGACACCCCCGCCGACGCGGGCGCGGTCAACGCCGGCTGCGCCGCCCTGGTCGTGCCCGCCGCCTCGCCCGGCCGCCCGAACGGCCTCCACCGAGCCCTCTCCCTCGCCCTGCCCCACCACTGAACGACACCGCCCACCCGACCGCCAGCCCCACCCCTGCCGGGGATCTCGTGGCGGGGAGTTGGCGGATTTGGGCCGATTCGGGGTGGCATGGCGCGAAGAATGGGCCCATGCGTGTGGTGGTGGATCTGACCAAGTGTCAGGGGTATGCGCAGTGCGCGTTTCTGGCTCCGGAGGCGTTCCGGATGGTCGGCGACGAGGCGCTCATGTTCGATCCCGCTCCGTCGGACGACCAACGGGTGAAGGTGCTGCGGGCGGCGGCCGCGTGCCCCGTGCAGGCGCTGCAGGTGGACGTGGCCGACCTGCCGCATCCGCCGCCCGAGGAGAAGGTCGTGGCGGCCAAGGGCGACCGGCTGCGCCGCGACGGGCGCATCGTGATCGTCGGGGCGTCGCTGGCCGGGCTGAAGGCCGCCGAGCAGCTGCGGGCTGAGGGCTTCACCGGCTCGCTGACCGTGATCGGCGACGAGCCGGAGGAGCCGTACGACCGGCCGCCGCTGTCGAAGCAGGTGCAGACCGGTTTCGTCGCCTCGGCCGACACCACGCTGCCACGGCGGCGCGACATCGACGCCGAGTGGAAGCTGGGGGTCGCCGCGACCGGCCTGGACCTGGAGCGCAAGCGCGTGATGCTGGCCGACGGGCAGGAGGTCGAGTTCGACCGGATTCTCGTCGCGACCGGGGTGCGCGCCCGGCCGTGGCCGGTGCCGGAGGAGGCCGCGCTGGACGGCGTGTTCACCATCCGCACCCGAGGGGACGCGGCGGGGCTGCGCGAGCGCCTGCTGGCGAAGCCCAGGCGGGTGCTGGTCATCGGCTCCGGGTTCACCGGCTCGGAGATGGCCTCGGTCTGCGTCGAGCTGGGCATCCCGGTCACCGTCGCCGAGGCCGGCACCGCGCCGCTGGCAGGTGCGCTGGGCGGGGTGATCGGCCGGATCTCGGCGGGCATCATGCGCGAACACGGCGTCGACCTGCGTACCCACACGAAGGTCAACTCGCTGCAGGGCGAGGACGGCGAGGTGCGCCGGGCGATCCTGTCCGACGGCACCACCCTCGAGGTGGACGTGGTCGTGGTGGCCCTGGGCGGCGTCCGCAACGTCGAGTGGCTGGAGAGCGCCGGCCTGGCCGTGGGTGTATGGGGTCTGGCCTGCGACGCGGGCTGCCGCGCGTTCACCGCCGCGGGGCTGGTCACCGACGACGTCTTCGTCGCCGGGGACGTGGCCCGCCAGCCGCAGCCGATGTTCGGCTACCAGTTCCTGGCGATGGAGCACTGGGGCAACGCCGTCACCCAGGCCGAGGTCGCCGCGCACAACATGATCAGCGGCGAGACCGACCGCTGGCCGCACCTGGAGATGCCCGCGTTCTGGTCGCTGCAGTTCGGCCACAACATCAAGTCGGTGGGCGTGCCGCCGATCGCCGACCAGATCGCGATCACGCAGGGGTCCGTGGAGAGCCGGCAGTTCGTCGCCGCGTACGGCTACAAGGGCCGCGTCGTCGGCGCGGTGAGCTGGAACCAGGGCAAGTGGCTGGACTTCTACCAGCAGCTGATCGAGCAGGCGGCGCCGTTCCCGCTGCCGTACGACATGACCAACCCGCCGGCCGACCGCACGCCGGTGCCGGCGGAGTTCCCGGAGCGGGTGTTCCCCGCCCACGACGCGACCGTCGTGGTCACCGGCCACGACCCCAGCGAGCGCCGCGCCGTGCTGGTCCGCTCGTCCCGGCGGCGCTGACGCATGAGCGAGCGCAGCGAGCGAATCATGAGCACCGTTCCCGACGGTGACGAGCGAAGCGAGGAGCCGTCATGACCGAGCCCAGCCTGTTCCAGGAGATCACCGAGTTCGACAACCGGGCCAATCCGTGGCCGCTCTACGAGAAGCTGCGCAGCCAGCCGGTCTGGCAGGAGGCCGACGGCTCGTTCGTGGTCAGCACGTTCCGCGAGATCTACTCGCTGCTGCACGACCCGCGGATCAGCTCCGACCCGGCCAACCTGCTCCCGGAGTACGCCGACAAGGCCGGACCGCTGGCCCAGGCCGGCAGCAACCTGCCGCCGAGCTTCATCCGCACCGACCCGCCCCGCCACGACACGCTGCGCCGCATCGCGATGCGCCAGTTCGGGCCGCCGCACCGGCCCGACCGCATCGAGAAGCTGACGCCACTGCTGGAGGAGGTCGTCACGAAGCTCATCGACGGCCTCGCCGACCGCCAGCAGTGCGACCTCGTCGACGACGTCGCGTACCCGTTCCCCGTCGCGGCGATCACGGGGCTGCTCGGGGTGCCGCCCGAGGACGAGCCGCGGTTCAGCCAGTGGGTCGGGCCGATCGTCGACTCCACCGGCAAGGACTCCCCCGAACTCACCCAGCAGCGCACCGACGCGTTCCAGCAGCTCGGCATGTACATGTTCCAGCTGGCGCAGAGCAAGCGGGACAACCCGGGCGACGACATGCTGTCCGGCTTCGTCACCGACGACGGCCCGGACGGGCGGCTGGAGGGCGGCGACCTGTTCTCGGCGCTGATCCTGCTGCTCATCGCCGGTCACGAGACCACGGTGAACCTGATCGCCAACGGCTGGCTGACCCTGCTGCGCCACCCCGAGGCGCTGCAGCGGCTGCGCACCGAGCCGGACTACGCGATCCGCATGGTCGAGGAGCTGCTGCGGTACGAGGGCTCGGTGCACTTCCTGCCCAACCGGACCGCGGTCGCCGACATCGAGATCGCCGGCACGACGATCCGCAAGGGCCACCCGATCGTGCTGGTGCTCGCGTCGGGCAACCGGGACACCGACTGCATCCCGCACGCGGACCGGTTCGACCCGGACCGGCCGGACAACGTGCACCTGGGCTTCGGCAACGGCGTGCACTACTGCTTCGGCGCGCCACTGGCCCGGCTGGAGGCTCAGCTCGCGCTGACCCAGCTCGCCAAGCGTCTGCAGAACCCGCGCCTGGTGGCCGACCCGCCGCCGTACCGGCCCAGCCCGGTGCTGCGCGGCCCGATCCACCTCCCGATCGCCTACGACGCCGTCCTGCCCGCCTGACCGGCCCGGAGGAAGGAAGGGCGCCTTCTTATCGCTACGCGATGCAGAAGGTGCCCTTCCTATCGTCTTACCGGCGTATTGCCAGGTCAGGCAAGCAGGTGGACGGCTGCGGGAACCGCAGTGACGGTGACGGGCAGCGGGCCGATGCGCTCGCCGTCGGCGTAGCAGACGATGCCCTCGGCGGCGAGGGTGATCTCGCGGACGCGCAGCGAGCGCACCTTCGGGTGGGTGATGTGGGTGCCCTGGTAGACGCGGGGTTTGATGCGGACCAGGGTGGCCCGGGAGACCGGTTCGGCCCAGACCATGTCGAGCAGGCCGTCGGTGGCGTCGGCGTCGGGGCAGATGCGCATGCCGCCGCCGTACGCCGCGGTGTTGCCGACGGCCAGCAGCACCGCGTCCAGCACGCTGGTCTGCCCGTCGACGGTGACGGTGTAGCGGCGGGGGCGCAGCCGGACCAGTTCCAGGAACACGGCGAGGTCGTAGCGCAGCGGGCCGCGGGGCCAGCGCATGCGGTTGCCGCGCTCGTTGACGATGGCGTCGAAGCCTGCCGCGAGCACCGCGCCGTACCAGCGCACGGACCCGTCGAGGCAGGTGATGCGGGCCAGGTCCAGCGCCCGGGTGCGGCCCTCGCGCAGCGCGGCGGCGATGGCGTCCGCGGCCGCGTACAGGTCGGCGGGCAGCCCGGCGCTGGTGGCGAAGTCGTTGCCGGTGCCGGCGGGGATCACGCCCAGCGGCACGGCGGTCCCGGCGACGGCCTGCTGGGCCACGTGCACGGTGCCGTCACCGCCCATCGCGACCAGCGCGCCCGCGCCCGCGGCGACGGCGTCGCGGCATGCCTGCTCGGCCTCGGCGGCGGACGCCGCGTCCAGCACGCGCACCGGCCGCCCGGCCGCCCCGAGTCGTTCCAGCACACCAGGCAAGGAACCCCGGTGCCGGCCTCTGCCGGCGCCGGGGTTCCGCAGCACCACGATCTCGCCCGCGCGCTCGCTCATGCCCGCACTCCTCGCCGCGGGACGAGCTGCCGCGATCAGGTCATGTCGTCGTAGCGTCGCTCGATCGGCTCCGCGGAGGCGACCGGCGCGACCGCTTCGATGCGCTCGCCGGGCGTGATGCTATCGGTGTCGTAGTCGTCGAGTGAAGACGTCTCGTCGTCGCCCAGGTTCGCGTACTGCGACTTGCCGCGGTTGCGCCGTTTGTCGTTGAGCATGGCCACGCCGACGACGATGAAGTACAGCACGGCCATGGCCAGCGCGAGCGCGCTCATGCCGAACGGGTCCGGCGTCGGCGTCACGATGGCGGCGAACAGGAACATCAGGAAGATGGCCACCCGCCACCAGCCCAGCATCCGTCTGCCGGTCACCAGACCGGCGACGTTGAGCATGAGCAGCACCAGCGGGAACTCGAACCCGAACCCGAACAGCAGCATCACACCGGTGACGAAGTCGAAGTACCCCGTCAGGTCGATGTTGATCTCGTAGTTGTCGGACAGCCCGATGAAGAAGACCAGGCTCTTGGTCACCACGAAGAAGGCGAGGAAGGCGCCCGCCGCGAACAGCGGCACCGCGATCGCGGTGAACAGGTAGCTGTAGCGCTTCTCGTGCCTGTGCAGACCCGGCGCGATGAACGCCCACAGCTGGTACAGCCAGATCGGCGAGGAGACGATCAGACCGGCGTACAGGCCGATCTTGAGCTGCAGCAGGAAGGGGTCGACCGGCGACACCGAGTTGAACGAGCACTTCGCCGAACCGATCGCCGTGCCCTTGAAGTTGCAGTAGGGCGCGTTGATGAAGTTCTGGATCTGCTCGGCGAAGTAGATGCCGACCGCCATGCCCAAGACGATGCCCAGGCAGGCCTTGAACAGCCGGCTGCGCAGCTCCCGGATGTGCTCGATGAGAGTCATCGAGCCGTCCGCAGCGCGTTCACGCTGGGACGGCCCGCGACGTGCCAGGGGGTTCTTCACGTCTTCAGCCCGGGGGAAGGGTTCAGGACTGCTGGCGCTGGACCGGGTCCACGACCGGCTTGGCGGAGGCCTGGCCGTCGAGCGGCTGCTGCGCGGTCACCTGGGCGTCGGCCTTCTCGGCGGTCGCGTCCTTGCCGTCCTTGCCGTCCTCGGACAGCGCCTTGGTCTCGGCCTTGAAGATGCGCATGGAGCGGCCGAGCGAACGGGCCGCGTCCGGCAGCTTCTTCGAGCCGAAGAGGATCACCAGCACCGCGACCACGAGGATGAGGTGCCATGGCTTAAGGGCGCCCATGATTGCTCCAGTCAGAGATGAGGGGGTTGAACCAACGTGTTCCGGACTAATGGTACGCGGCCCGGCGGGGTGCGCCCGCAGGTGAAGTGTCGACCATCACCGGAAGCAGCGTCAACGCGATGCGGGAGGTGCTGCAGATTTCTGCAGCAACCGGTGTGACCAGCAATCGACCACCCGGTGAACGGCGATCAGGCCTTCTTGATCTTCAGGGAGTCCTTGCTCGCCTTGATCAGCTCGATCCGCTCCTGGGCCAGCTCAGCTCGGACCTTCAGCGAGTCGCCGTGGGCCTGCAGCCCTTCGGCGAGCTTCGCCAGCTCCTGCGCCCGCGCCGCCACCAGCTGCAGCTCCGCCGCAGCCTCCTTGAGCCCCGCCAGGCGCCACAGCACCACGCGCAGCACGAGCCCCAGGAACACCAGGCTCAGCAACACCACCGCGAGCACGATCCACGCCACCACGCCAGCAGCCTAACCCCTGCCCCGCCCACCGCGCCCCGCCGTGCCGCCCAGTCGCGCGCCACGCGGCTCAGGGCGGGCGGATCGCGCACCAAGGTCTACCGACTTGCCAGGCAGGTGGGCGATTGGCGACTCAAGATATGCCCAAGTGCCAGGCAAGTCGGACGATCAAGGCCGGCCCGGCGCGGGTACGGCAGCGAGTACCCGCTACGCGTACGCCGCGAGCGCCTGCAGGGCGCTGTCGCGGATCGAGTCGGCCAGTTCGGCGGGGGCGACCACGACGACCTGCGGGCCGAGGCCGAGCACCAGTCGGCGGGCCCAGTCCATGTCGTTGACGCGCAGCGAGACCAGCCATTCCTCCGGCGTCACCTCGACCACGGACTCGCACGGGTAGTACTCGGTGATCCAGCGCCCGCCCCGGCCCACCCGCAGTGTCACCGTCGGCGCAT
Source organism: Catellatospora sp. NPDC049133 (assembly GCF_040648455.1). Lineage (NCBI taxonomy): Bacteria > Bacillati > Actinomycetota > Actinomycetes > Micromonosporales > Micromonosporaceae > Catellatospora > Catellatospora sp. NPDC049133. The sequence goes on along the minus strand of NZ_JBEZDT010000025.1, from coordinate 60,942 downwards.
CCGGGTCGGGCTGGAACACGCCCTCGGCGACGTCGCCGGACTGCGCCTCGGCCGGCGGCGCGGCCGGGGAGTCCAGCTCGGTCAGCGCGTCGATGCGGTCCACCCGGAACATGCGCACCGCGCCCGCCGAACGGCACCAGGCCTCCAGGTACGAGCGCCCGGACACCGACAGCAGCCGCATCGGGTCCACGACGCGCTCGCTGGACACGTCCCGCGCCGCCGAGTAGTAGCTCAGCCGCAGCGCGTTGCCGCGCTCCAGGGCCGCGCGCAGGTCGGCCAGGCGGTCGTCGTTGCCGGGCAGGCGCACCGCCACCGGCGCGTCGATCTCGCCGGCGGCCTGCTCGATCTTCGTCAGCGCACGGTGGATCGCGTCCCGGTCGGCCACGCCCGGCGTCTCGGCCAGCATGCGCAGCGCCACCACCAGCGCGGTGGCCTCGTCAGGGGTCAGCCGCAGCGGCCGGTCGATGCCCGCGTCGTAGGTGATGGTGACCCGGTCCCCGTCGAAGGACATGTCGATCAGGTCGCCGGGACCGTACCCCGGCAGGCCGCACACCCACAGCAGTTCCAGGTCCTCGCGCAGCTGACGCTCGGACACGCCCAGGTCGGCGGCGGCCTCGACCAGTTCGATACCTGGCCGCGCCAGCAGGTACGGCACCAGGTTCAGCAGCCGGGCGAGCCGGTCCGCGGACGTCTTAGCGCTGCTCATGCCTTCTCCTCCGCCGGCCGCTCGCCCGCGAACGGGGCGATCCGCTCGCTCCTGCCGTCACACGCCGACGGACCGACGCCGTGCCCTCGCATCAGGCCACCTCCGCCAGCTCGGCGGTGGCGGTCACGCCCGCGATCTCGCGCAGCCGGGAGATGGTCGCCTCGCGCACCTCGGCCGGTTCCAGCACCGTCACATCCGCGCCGTAGCCGACGAGCCAGGCGGCGAAGGCGTCCGCGTCGGCGTAGCGCAGCTCCAGCACGTCGCCCTCGGGCGTGGACGTGCAGCCGGCCGCCCAGCGGCGGACGCCCGCGGCACGGCCCGGACGCACCAGCACCCGGGTGGTGCGGTTGCGCTCCACGGGCCCGGACCAGCGGGCCACGTAGCTGATGAGGTCGAGGTCTGCCGGCGGCTCGAACGCGCGGTCCTCGCCGACCTGGCGCACCGGGCCGACGATGCGCGACAGCCGGAAGCAGCGCGGCGCGTCGCGGACCGTGTCGTGGCCGACCACGTACCAGCGGCCGCGCCAGCAGACGACACCCCACGGCTGCAGGTGCCGGGTGGTGGGCGCGTCGTCCTCGGGCACCCGGTACGGGAAGGACACCTCGCGGCGGGCCCGCGCCGCGCCGGTGAGCGGCTCGAACGCGGCGTCCACCGCGACGACGGGCTCGACGCCCAGGGTCGCGTGCGGGTCCACGTCGACGCCGCCCGCGCGCAGCTTGGCCAGGCCCGAGGTGGCGGCGGCGGCCAGGCCGGCGTGACGCCACAGCCGGGCGGCGACGCCGACCGCGGCGGCCTCGTCGGGCGCGAGCGGGATCGCCGGCAGCGCGTAGTCGCGCCGGGCGATGCGGTAACCGGGCTCGGTGTCGAAGACACTGGCGGTGCCGGTCTCCAGCGGCACGCCGAGCGCGCGCAGCTCGGCCTTGTCCCGCTCGAACTTGCGCTGGAACGCCTCGTGTTCACGGGCGTCATCGGCATTGTGCTCGTATCCGGGCACGGTGGCGGCGATCTGCGCGGCGGTCAGGAAGCGCCGCGTGGACAGCAGGCAGATCACAAGGTTGACCAGGCGTTCGGTTCGACTGCGCGACACGACCGCCACGCTAGCAGCGCGAGCGCTCGAAACGGTAACCGGTAAGCGCTGGTTCCCCCACTCGCGCACCCGCAGTCCGACACCTGCTCACGCCCTGTCCCCCAGCCCACCACACCCGGTCACGGGACGGTGGCTGGGGCGTCGTGGGCGGGCACCGGCGAGCGGGCCGATAGGGTCGGGGCGTGATTCGGTGGCGTACAGGCACGGTGGAGCGGCTCGGCCGCAGTTGGCACGGCGCGCAGGAACTCACCGTCGCCCTCGTCGCCCGCACCCCCGACGACCCCGCGACGGTACGCGCCCTCGCCTACCCCGACCTGGTCGGGCAGCCCGAGGTCGGCGACGAGGTGCTGCTGAACACCAACGCCCTCGCCCTCGGCCTGGGCACCGGCGGCTACGCCATGGTCGTCGCGCTGCCGGGACGGCTGCCCGAGGACACACCCGTGCCCGGACACATCGTCAAAGCCCGCTACAGCCCCCTGCAGACCATCCGCGTGGCCGCCGACGAGGAGGCCTCCCCACACCGCGCGGCGCTGGCCGCCGCGCAGGACCTCGGCGGCATGCCCGTCGTCGTCGCCGACCTGCACTCGGCGCTGCCCGCGATCCTGGCCGGCATCCACGCCGACGCGCCCGCGGCCCGGGTGGCGTACCTGCTCACCGACGGCGGCGCGCTGGCCGCCGGTTTCTCCCGCACCCTCGACGCGCTGCGCGACCGCCTGGCCGGCACCGTGTCCACCGGTCAGGCCTGGGGCGGCGACCTCGAAGCCGTCAACGTCCATACCGGGCTGCTCGCCGCCCGGCACGTGCTACGGGCCGACATCACCATCCTCAGCCAGGGCCCCGGCAACCTCGGCACCGGCACGACCTGGGGCTTCTCCGGCGTCGCGGCCGGCGAGGCGGTCAACGCCGCGGCCGTGCTCGGCGGCCGCCCCGTCGGCGCGCTGCGCATCTCCGACGCCGACCCCCGCGCCCGCCACCGCGGCGTGTCCCACCACAGCCTGACCTCGTTCGGCCGCGTCGCGCTCGCCCCCGCCGACCTCGTCGTCCCCGCCGACCTGCCCGAACCCCTCGCCACCGACGTGGCCCGAGCCCTGGCGCCGCTGGCCGCCCGCCACCGGATCGTGACCGTCCCCACCACCGGCCTCGACGAGGCGCTGCGCGCGTCCCCGGTCAAACTCTCGACCATGGGCCGCGACCTCGACGGCGACCACGCCTACTTCCTCGCCTGCGCCGCCGCCGGCCGGCACGCCACGACCCTCTGAGACGAAGGAAGGGCACCTTCTGCATCGCGCAGCGATAAGAAAGTGCCCTTCCCAACATTCGAGGCAGCCGGGCTGCACGTTCGGCGAAGCAGGCGATGCGGCGGGCAGCCGCCCAGGCCGAGCGGGTGGCCGCAGCCGGGCTCAGTGGCTGCAGCCGAACTCACTTGAAGACGATCAGCGCGATCCAGCCGGCGACGAACAGCCCGAGGAGCGCGGCCAGGACCCAGGTCGGCACGGTGTACTCGCCGCGCCGGTTGGCCGAGATCTCGTTGTAGATCTTGTCGCGGCGACGCTGGACCCAGTTGCTCCGTACCTCATCGCCGGTGCGCTCGACCGGTTCGGCCTGCCGCTCGTGGTGCTCGCTCATAGTGCAGCGAGCTTAGCCAGCCCGGCCCCGCCCCGACCACCGCCTGCCATCGCACCATCGGACCGGCCAGGGCCGGGAGCCGCCGGCCCATGATCGTTCGACTTGCCAGGCACCTGTGCGTATCTTGACGGCCTATTCGCCCACTTGCCCGGCAAGTCGAACGATCATGGTGTGTCGGCCGCCCGGGTCGAGACGGGCCCGGTTCAGACGGGGCGCAGAAAGGGCGCCTTGCCATAGAAGCGATGGCAAGGCGCCCTTTTGCCACTCACATGCTGGCGATGAGGCGTTCCACGCGCTCGTCGTGGGCCCGGAACGGGTCCTTGCACAGGACCGTGCGCTGGGCCTGGTCGTTCAGCTTCAGGTGCACCCAGTCGACCGTGAAGTCGCGGCGCTTCTCCTGGGCGTGCCGGATGAACTCGCCCCGCAACCGCGCCCTGGTCGTCTGCGGCGGCGTCTCCTTCGCCTCGAACGTGCGCAGGTCGGTCACCACCCGGTCGACCTTGCCCCGCTTCTCCAGCAGCGGATACAGCCCTCGGCCGCGGCGCAGGTCGTGGTACGCCAGATCCATCTGCGCCACCCGCGGGCTCGACAGCGGCAGATCATGCTTGCGCTGGTACGCCTCGATCACCCGCAGCTTGGTCACCCAGTCGATCTCCCGGCCCACGTCGCCGAGGTTGCCCGACTCCACCGCGTCGAGCACCCGGCCCCACAGCTCGATCACCCGCTGCGCCGACGGATCACCAGAGCGGCGCGCCACGAACTCCGTCGCCTTCTCGTGGTAGATCCGCTGGATCTCCAGCGCGCTGGCCTCCTTGCCGCTGGCCAGCCGCACCTTGCGCCGCCCGGTGATGTCGTGCGACACCTCCCGGATCGCCCGGATCGGGTTCTCCAGCGCCAGGTCCGGCATCGCCACACCCGTCTCGATCATCCGGAGGACCAGGTCCGCGCTGCCCACCTTCAGCAGCGTGGTGACCTCGTTCATGTTCGAGTCGCCGACGATCACGTGCAGCCGCCGGTAGCGCTCGGCGTCGGCGTGCGGCTCGTCGCGGGTGTTGATGATCGGCCGGGACCGGGTCGTCGCCGAGGAGACGCCCTCCCAGATGTGCTCGGCCCGCTGCGACAGGCAGTAGACCGCGCCTCGCGGCGTCTGCAGCACCTTGCCCGCCCCGCAGATCAGCTGCCGCGTCACCAGGAACGGGATCAGCACGTCCGCCAGCCGGCCGAACTCCCCGTGCCGCGACACCAGGTAGTTCTCGTGGCAGCCGTACGAGTTGCCCGCCGAGTCGGTGTTGTTCTTGAAGAGGTAGATCTCCCCCGCGATACCCTCGTCGTGCAGCCGCTTCTCGGCGTCGACGAGCAGACCCTCCAGGATCCGCTCACCCGCCCGGTCGTGCGCCACCAGATCGACCACCGAATCACACTCGGGGGTCGCGTACTCGGGGTGGGAACCGACGTCGAGGTAGAGGCGTGCGCCGTTGCGCAGGAAGACATTGCTGGACCGTCCCCATGAGACGACCCGGCGGAAGAGGTAGCGCGCCACCTCGTCGGGAGACAGCCGCCGCTGGCCCCGATAGGTGCAGGTGACGCCGTACTCGGTCTCCAGTCCGAAGATTCGTCGGTCCATACACAGACACTAGCCGCCCAAACGCCCAAGGTCACTCTCGTAGGACCTGACGCCGCCGGTGTAATCGCGACGGATCCCCGACCGCCCCCGCAACCGCAGGTCGCGCACGGCGCGCCACGGAACGTGACTTAAACTTCCGTTGTCATGAAACTTCTGGTCACCGGCGGCGCGGGCTTCATCGGCTCCCACTACGTGCGCACCCGGCTCGCCGCACCGGGCCGCCCCGCCGACCGGATCACCGTGGTCGACCGGCTCACCTACGCCGGCAACCGCGACAACCTCGCCCCCGTCGCCGCCGACCCCCGGCTCACCTTCGTCGAAGGCGACATCTGCGACCCGCACCTGGTCGACGGCCTCGTCGCCGGACACGACGCGGTGGTCCACTTCGCCGCCGAATCACACGTCGACCGCTCCATCGCCGCCGCGGCCGAGTTCGTGCGCACCAACATGCTCGGCACCCAGATCCTGCTCGACGCCGCCGTACGACACCGCGCCGGCCGCTTCGTGCACGTCTCCACCGACGAGGTCTACGGCTCCACCGACACCGGCAGCTGGACCGAACACCAGCCGCTCGCCCCGCGCTCGCCCTACGCCGCGTCGAAGGCAGGCTCCGACCTGCTCGCGCTCGCCGCGTACACCACCCACGGGCTCGACGTCGTGGTCACCCGTTCGAGCAACACCTACGGGCCCTACCAGTACCCCGAAAAGATCATCCCGCTGTTCACCACGAACCTGCTCGACGGGCTGCCCGTGCCGCTCTACGGCGACGGCTCGCACCGCCGCGAGTGGCTGCACGTCGACGATCACTGCGCGGGCGTCGACCTGGCCCTGCGCCACGGCCGCGCCGGCGAGGTCTACCACCTCGGCGGGCACGACGAACTCGCCAACAGCGACCTCACCGCGCTGCTGCTGAAGCTGACCGGCCGCGGGCCGGACCTGGTCCACCACGTGGCCGACCGCCCCGGCCACGACCACCGGTACGCCCTGAACAGCTCGAAGGCCACCGCGGAGCTCGGCTACCGGCCCGGCGTCGCGCTCACCGACGGCCTCGCCGCCACCGTCGCCTGGTACCGCGCCAACCGCGCCTGGTGGGAGCCGCTGACCGCCCGCCACCACCGGCCCGGTCCGGCCTGACTCGACCGCGCGGGCACGGCCACCGCCGCGACGCACCTGCAGCCGGCGCGCCGACCGCCGACCGCCAACCGCCAACCGCCAACCGCAACGAAAGATCGCCGTTTCCGGACCGGATGTGTGGCTGAACCACAGATCCGGTCCGGAAACGGCGATCTTCTCGCGTTCCGCGCGGCGGACTACTCCGCTGCGGGTGTGTCGGTTTCGGGGGCCGGCTTCGGGGCGTCGGCCTTGGGCGTCGCGGCCTTGGCAGGCTCCGCCTTCGCCGGGTTCACCAGTGCGGCCAGCGCGGCGCCGATCACGCGCCGGAACTTGCGGCCCGGCCGGGCCCGCTCCAGCACCGCGACCTCCAGCTGCTCGGGAGCCAGCGTACGCGCCGCGCCGCCCTCGCCCCCGACGCTGCTCAGAGCCTTGACCGCCAGCTTCAACGCCTCGCCCAGCGTGTGCGACTCGCTGTGCTCGGCACGCAGGATGTTGCCGATCGCCTCGGCCTGCCCGCCCATCGCCATGAAGCCCGGCTCGTCCTGCACCGAACCGTCATAGGTCAGCCGGTACAGCTCGTCGTGCTCCGGCGCGGACCCCACCTCGGCGACGCAGATCTCCACCTCGTACGGCTTGCCCTGCTCGCTGAAGATCGAGCCCAGGGTCTGCGCGTACGCGCTGGCCAGCGCTCGCCCGGTGACGTCCCGGCGGTCATAGGAGTAACCCCGCAGGTCGGCCATGCGCACACCGGCGTTGCGGAGGTTCTCGAACTCGTTGTAGCGGCCCACGGCCGCGAACCCGATCTTGTCGTAGATCTCGCTCACCTTGTGCAGCGTGGTGGAGAGGTTCTCCGCCACGAACAGCACACCACCGGCGTACGTCAGCACGACCACGCTGCGACCGCGGGCGATGCCCTTGCGGGCGTACTCCGAGCGGTCCCGCATGATCTGCTCGGGCGAGGCGTAGAACTGCATGGCCACGGCGTGTCTTCTCCTTATGGCGTTTCGGGAGAGCGGATGGGATCAGGCGCCCGGCTGCTGCGCCCGGGCCGCGATGACGAGCTCGGCCAGGGCCGCGGTCTCCTCGTCGGTCAGGCGCTGCGTGCCCTCGGCGGTCGCGGTCATCACCACAGGGAAGATCTTGCGGATGACGTCCGGGCCACCGGTGGCGGTGTCGTCGTCGGCCGCGTCGTAGAGGGCCTCCACCGCCAGCTGCGCAGCCTCGGCGATGCTGAGGCCGCGCTTGTAGCGCTTCTTCAGCGACGACTTCGCGAACAGCGAACCCGAGCCGATCGCGTCGTAGCCGCCGTGCTCCTCGTACAGGCCGCCGGCGATGTCGAAGCTGAAGATGCGCCCCACCTTGCCGGGCGTCTTCGCGTCGAGGTCGAACCCGGCGAACAGCGGAATCACGGCCAGGCCCTGCATGGCCGCGCCGAGGTTCTGCCGGATCATCGTGGCCAGCCGGTTGGCCTTGCCGTCGAGCGAGAGCATCGCGCCCTCGATCTTCTCGTAGTGCTGCAGCTCCACCTGGAACAGCCGCATCAGCTCGATGCCGACGCCGGCCGTGCCCGCGATGCCGATGAGCGAGTACGGATCGGCGGGGTGCACCTTCTCGATGTCGCGGCTCGCGATGAGGTTGCCCATGGTCGCGCGGCGGTCACCGGCCATCACCACACCCTCGTCGGTGCTGATCGCGACGATGGTCGTGGCGTGCGGGGCCAGGTCGGCGTTCATGCCGGCGGGCAGGGGGCGGCGGCCGGGCAGCAGCTCCGGCGCGACCTGCGTCAGGAAGTCCGTGAAAGACGACGTTCCCGGCGTGGTGAAACTAGCTGGTAGACGCCCGGGTGAACCAAGACCCGCTGACACGCTGTCTCCTTCAGATACTCGATCGCCCTGGCAAGTGACTGCTCGTTGTCTTTGAACTGTCCAAGACCGCCGTTGCAGTTGAAACACAGGATGCCACGTACGTTACCGAATTCATGGTCATGGTCAACGTGCTCGGGGTCCGGTGCGCCGCAGATGGCGCACACACCGCCCTGCCACGCGAGCAGCGCCTCGAAGTCCTCCTGCGTCAACCCGTAACGACGCCGCAGGTGGTACTCACGGTTTCCGCCGTAGAGCCTTTGCTTCGCCTCGGCGCTGCGCTTGTTGTGGCACGGCAAGCAGTAGGCATGAACGCCACTCGCTTTGGCTTTGGCTCGGGCGAAGTCACCTTTGGGCTTGACTTCGTCGCATTGGGGGCACCATTTCATGCCGTCAGGGATGGCCACGGCAGCCCTCTTCGCCGGTGCCACCCCTCGCTTGCGACGGTCTGCCTCCAGCCGACTCCGCGTGCAGGAACGGCAGTAGAAGCTCCGCCCGTCCTTGCGGCTCTTGTTGTTGTAGAAGTCAGTTAAGGGCAAGCGCCGATCGCACTGGGGGCAGTTCTTCCAGTTGTCCGGGGAAAAATCGGACATACCGGGATCACTCCCCCCCTTTCTGTACGTAACCCCTAATGAACTCCTCGGCGTTCTCCTCGAGGACGGCGTCGATCTCGTCGAGGATGTCGTCGACGTCCTCGCCGATCTTCTCGACGCGCTCGGCAACCTCGGGGTTCACCTCGGGCGCGACCGACTCGGCCTCCTGCTCGCCCTTCGAGCGGCCCGACTGTGACTGTCCACCGTCCTGCGTGGCCATCTGCGCCTCCCTGACGTCGCCTGTGGGCCTTAAACGTAGCGCGCGGGACCGACGAAAGCGATCACCCCGCGGTGATCACTTCCAGAAGATCCTTTGCGCTGGGGCAACGGTCGAAGAGCGCGCCGACGTGTTTCTTCGTGCCGCGCTCGGGCTCCATCATCGGCACCCTGACCAGGGCCTCCCGGCCCACGTCGAAGATGACCGAGTCCCAGCTCGCGGCGACCACTTCGGACGCGTACTTGCCCAGGCACCGGCCGCGGAAGTACGCCCGCGTGTCGTCCGGCGGGTCGGTCATCGCGGCGCGGGTCGACTCCGGGTCGAGCAGCGTCTTCATCGCGCCGCGGGCGACCAGGCGGTGGTAGAGGCCCTTCTCCGGGCGCACGTCGCTGTACTGCAGGTCGACGAGCTGGAGCTTGGACGACGCCCAGCCCAGGTTCTCCCGCTCGCGGTAGCCCTCCAGCAGGCGCAGCTTGGCCACCCAGTCCAGCTCGTCGGCGAGCTGCATCGGGTCGTCGCCGAGCCGGGTCAGCACGCTCTCCCAGCGGTCGAGCACGTCGCGGGTCTGCTCGTCGGTGTCGGCGCCGGTGCGCGACTCGACGAAGGCGTGTGCCCGCTCGTAGAACGCCCACTGCAGGTCGAGCGCGGTGAGCCGGCGGCCGTCGCGCAGGCGCATGGTGTGCTTGAGGGTCGGGTCGTGGCTGACCGCGCGCAGCTCGGCGACGGGGTCGGCGATGCCGAGGTCGGCGGTGAGCGCCTTCTCCTCGATCATGGTGAGGATCAGCGCGGTGGTGCCGACCTTGAGGTAGGTCGAGATCTCGGACAGGTTCGCGTCACCGATGATCACGTGCAGGCGGCGGTACTTGTCCGCGTCGGCGTGCGGCTCGTCGCGGGTGTTGATGATGGGCCGCTTGAGCGTGGTCTCCAGGCCGACCTCGACCTCGAAGAAGTCGGCGCGCTGGGTGATCTGGAAGCCGGCCTGGCTGCCGTCCTGGCCGATGCCGACCCGTCCGGCGCCGCAGAAGATCTGCCGCGTCACGAAGAACGGGGTGAGGTACGTGACGATGTCCGCGAACGGGGTCTGCCGGCGCATGAGGTAGTTCTCGTGCGCGCCGTACGAGGCGCCCTTGTTGTCGGTGTTGTTCTTGTAGAGGTGGATCGGGTGGCTGCCCGGGATCGTCGCGGCGCGGCGCGCGCCCTCGGCCATCACCTGCTCGCCGGCCTTGTCCCAGCGCACCACGTCCAGCGGGTTGGTCACCTCGGGGGTGGAGTACTCCGGGTGGGCGTGATCGACGTAGAGCCGGGCCCCGTTGGTCAGGATGACGTTGGCCAGGCCGAGGTCCTCGTCGGCGAGCGCCTCCGCCGGGTCGTACGCCGCGCCGGTGTAGCTGAAGCCCCGCGCGTCGCGCAGCGGGGACTCCTCCTCGTAGTCCCAGCGGGCACGTCCGCCGCGGGCCAGCTCGGGGCGGGCCCCGTAGGCGTTCACGACCTGGGAGGAGGTCACCATCGGGTTGGCCCCGGGCTGTCCCGGCACGGAGATCCCGTACTCGACCTCGGTACCCATGATCCGCCGCACGCTCATGCAACGAAGCCTCTCACACCGTGGCCGGTGAGACGAGGAGAGCATCCGTGTTCGGGCCAGCCTGGGAGGTTCAGCGCCTTTCGTACGCCCCCATGCCGGTGCCGTGAAAGGCGTGGATCGGCGGACGGGGATACCATCCCCGTTCTGGACCTGGCACTGCTCGATGAAGGATCCCGCGAGATGACCATGCCCGCACTGTCCGTCGTGATCCCCATGTACAACGAGCAGGAGGTGCTGCCCCTGCTCATCGGGCGGCTGCGGCCGCTGCTGGACGGCGCGGGGCTCGACTACGAGGTGGTGGCGGTCGACGACGGCAGCGCGGACGCGACCGCGCCGATGCTGCTGCTGGCCTGCCGGGAGTGGGCGCAGCTGCGGGTGGTCCGGCTGCGGCGCAACAGCGGCCACCAGGCGGCGCTGACGGCGGGGCTGCACCGGGCCAGGGGTGAGTACGTGGCGAGCATCGACGCGGACCTGCAGGACCCGCCGGAGAAGATCCTGGAGATGCTGGCGCTGGCGCGGGCCGAGTCGCTGGACATCGTGTACGGCGTGCGCGACGACCGGACCGCGGACACGCCCTTCAAGCGGCACACGGCGCAGGTCTACTACCGGTTGATGCGCCGGCTGGTCGGCAAGAAGGTGCCGCACAACGCGGGCGACTTCCGCCTGCTGAGCCGGGCCGCGGTGGAGGCGCTGCGGGCGATGCCGGAGCGCCAGCCGGTGTACCGGCTGCTGGTGCCGTGGCTGGGTTTCCCGAGCGGCGAGGTGGCCTACCGGCGGGAGGTGCGGGCGGCGGGCAGCACGAAGTATCCGCTGAGCAAGATGGTCCGGCTGGCGGTCGACAGCGTGACGGACTTCTCGGCCGCGCCGCTGCGCCTGGCGACCTGGTCGGGGCTGGCGAGTTTCCTGCTGTGCTTCGTGCTCGGCTGCTACAGCCTGGCGCGGTTCGTGGTCGGCGCGACCGTCAGCGGCTGGACGTCGCTGTTCACGGCGATCCTGTTCCTGGGCGGGGTGCAGCTGCTGTGCCTGGGCCTGCTGGGCGAGTACCTGGGCCGGGTGTTCGTGGAGGTCAAGGGCCGCCCGACGTACATCGTGGGCTACGACTCGGCGGAGGCGGCCGAGCAGGCCGCCGTCGGCGTCCGCGTCCGCTGACGGAGACGGCGCCCGCCCCCTGGTGGGGACGGGCGCCGTCTCGTAGTGCCTGTTACAGGTACTGACCGGTGTTGCTGGCGGTCTCGATGGACCGGCCCGACTCGGTGCCCTTGCCTCCGGAGACCAGGGTGCGGATGTAAACGATCCGCTCGCCCTTCTTGCCGGAGATTCGTGCCCAGTCGTCGGGGTTGGTGGTGTTCGGCAGGTCCTCGTTCTCGCGGAACTCGTCCAGGCAGGCGTCCAGCAGGTGCTGCAGGCGCAGGCCCTTCTTGCCGGAGGACAGGAACTCCTTGATCGCCATCTTCTTGCCGCGGTCCACGATGTTCTGGATCATCGCGCCGGAGTTGAAGTCCTTGAAGTACAGGACCTCCTTGTCACCGTTGGCGTAGGTGACCTCCAGGAAGCGGTTCTCCTCGGTCTCCGAGTACATCCGCAGCACCACCGAATTGATCATCGCGTGCACGCACGCGTCGGCGTTGCCACCGTGCTCGGCCAGGTCGTCCGGGGACAGCGGCAGGCCGGTCAGGATGTACTTGCTGAAGATGTCCTTGGCCGCTTCGGCGTCCGGACGCTCGATCTTGATTTTGACGTCGAGCCGGCCCGGGCGCAGGATCGCCGGGTCGATCATGTCCTCGCGGTTCGAGGCGCCGATGATGATGACGTTCTCCAGGCCCTCGACACCGTCGATCTCGCTGAGCAGCTGGGGAACGATGGTGTTCTCCACGTCGGAGGAGACACCGGAGCCGCGGGTACGGAAGATCGAGTCCATCTCGTCGAAGAACACGATCACCGGGGTGCCTTCCGAGGCCTTCTCCCGGGCCCGCTGGAAGATCAGCCGGATGTGCCGCTCGGTCTCGCCGACGTACTTGTTGAGCAGCTCCGGACCCTTGATGTTGAGGAAGTAGCTGGTCTTCTTCTCCTCGCCGCGCCGCTCGGCGATCTTCTTGGCCAGCGAGTTCGCGACCGCCTTGGCGATCAGCGTCTTGCCGCAGCCGGGAGGACCGTAGAGCAGCACGCCCTTCGGCGGGCGCAGCTGGTGCTCGCGGAACAGGTCCGCGTGCAGGAACGGCAGCTCCACCGCGTCGCGGATCTGCTCGATCTGGGACACCAGGCCGCCGATGTCGTGGTAGTCGACGTCGGGCACCTCCTCCAGGACGAGGTCCTCGACCTCGCTCTTGGGAATGCGCTCGTAGGCGTACGCGGACCGGGGCTCGATCATGAGGGAGTCGCCGGACCGGAGCAGTCCGCCGATCAGCCCCTCCGCGAGGAAAACGATCCGCTCCTCGTCGGCGTGCGAGACCACCAGTGCGCGGTCGCCGCCGTCGAGGATCTCCTTGAGGGTGACCACCTCGCCGGCCCGCTCGAAACCGAGCGCGTCGACGATGTTGAGGGCGTCGTTGAGCAGCACCTCCTGCCCCCGCTGCAGCGCGTCGACGTCAAGCGACGGCGACACTGCCACCCTCAGCTTGCGCCCGCCCGTGAAGACGTCCACCGTGCCGTCCTCGTGCCGCGCGAGGAAGACGCCGTACCCGCTGGGCGGTTGCGCCAGCCGGTCGATCTCCTCCTTGAGCGTCACGATCTGGGCGCGCGCCTCCTTGAGCGTGGCCACCAACCGCTCGTTGTTCTCCGTGAGCCGCGACAGCTGCGCCTGGGTAGCGGCGAGCCGCTCCTCCAGCTGCCTCACGTGCCGCGGGCTCTCGCTCAACTTGCGCCGCAACAGGGCGAGCTCCTCTTGCAGGAACGCGACCTGAGTGGAGAGATCGTTGGCTTCCTTCTCCCACCGCGCGGCGCGCGCATCCGCGTCGTCGCTCTTTGCCACGTCCCACCTCCCCGGGGGTGTCCTCCCGTCGGTCCCACCTCGTTCGGGCCGACGTTTAGGGTGCTCCTAACACTAGCGGCTGATCGCCTCAGTTGAACCCTCCCGACACCCCCGTACCCGGAACTGGATCGAGAATCTGCCCTGTCGGCCGACCTCCCCCGGCTCCGTGTGGAGCGGGGCGCTAGGGTCGGACACGTGAGTGAGCTGAGGGTGCGAGTGGATCAGGACCTCTGCACGGGCGACGGCCTGTGCGTGCAGTACGCCCCCGAGGTGTTCGAGTTCGACGTCGACGGCCTCGCGTACGTCAAGGGCGACGACGGGGAACTGCTGATGGCCCCGGGTGCGACCGTCGAGATCCCGGCGCACCTGCGCCTGGAGGTCATCGATGCCGCCCAGGAGTGCCCGGGTGAGTGCATCCACATCCAGCGCACCCACGACGGAGAACCCCTGTCCGAGGAAGAACGCGCCGCGCTGCGCTGACCTTCCCCGCGTCCCACCATCCGGACACTCGGGGCCCCGCCGGGGCCTTGATCGCCGTTTCAGGTCGAAACATGCGGTCTGACCGCACACCCTGACCCGAAACAGCGATCTTTGCGGCCTGCAGTCAGAGCATGGGGCGGCCGGCCAGGGAGGCGACCAGCTGGGCGAACTCCTCCAGGCGCGCGATCTGCCCGGAGCCGCCGTCCTCCAGGGTCTTGCCGAAGCGCAGCGCGTCCTGGCGCACCACGTGCTGCGGATCGTCCAGCGGGTGGCCGTTGCTGGACTCGTCCAGCGAGCTGAGCAGCAGGTATACGTCGACGCTGTCGACGCGCAGGTGGTTGCCGGCGGTGCGGCTGAGCCGGCGGCGGCAGCCCACCTCGGTGATCACCGACAGCGGCACCACCCGCAGCGACGAGACCATCGAGCCCGCGGGGCCGTCCCCGGGGGCGGTGTCCTCGCCGTGCCACAGCAGCAGGCGGGAGCCGTCGCAGACGACGACCTCCTGCCACACGCCGTTGAACTCGTTGACGAAACGCTCCAGCGTGAACCCGAGCACCTGGGTGCCGCGCAGGACGCCCTCCAGGGCGTCCAGCGCGACCTCCGGATCACGCAGGTAGGCCCGGGCGGCGCTGTCCAGGTCCGGATACGGCGACCAGTCGGGGAACACGGCCGGGGGCACGTTCACGGGTGTCTCTCCTACTCCCAGACCTCGTCGGCGACGGCTCCGGCGTCGGGCGTCTCGGCGGGTGCGGCGGCCTTCTTGCGCAGGTCGTACGCCTCGCGGCCCTTGCTCGGCTTGCGGCGGCGCGGCGGCGCGGTGACGCCCGGGGCCAGCTTGCGGGCGCGCACCAGGAACGCGGTGTGCGCGATCATGCGGTGGTCCGGGCGCACGGCCAGGCCGTCGGCGTGCCAGTCGCGCACCAGCGACTCCCAGGCCAGCGGCTCGGTGAAGCCGCGCTCGCGCAGCGCCTCCACCAGCTCGGACAGCTGCGGCGTGGTGGCCACGTAGCCGATGAACACGCCACCGGGCAGCAGGGCGCGCTCGACCATGTCGAGGGCCTCCCACGGGGTCAGCATGTCCAGGATGATCCGGTCGAACCCGGTCTCGGTGTTGTCGGCGACGTCGCCGACGTGCAGGTGCCAGGACGGCTGCGCCGGGTCGGCGGGCTTGCCGTCGGCGGCCCAGGTGCTGCCGAACCAGTTCTGCACGTTCTTGCGGGCCACGGCCGCGAAGTCGTCACGCAGCTCGTACGACCACAGCTGCCCCTCGGGCCCCACGGCCCGCAGCAGCGAGCAGCTCAGCGCGCCCGAGCCGACGCCCGCCTCCAGCACCTTCGCCCCGGGGAAGATGTCGCCCATGGCCACGATCTGCGCCGCGTCCTTGGGGTAGATCACCTGCGCGCCGCGCGGCATGGACAGCACGTAGTCGGCCAGCAGCGGGCGCAGCGCCAGGTAGGCGGTGTTGCCGGAGGAGTGCACCACGCTGCCGTCGGGCAGGCCGATCAGGTCGTCGTGGGCGAGGATGCCGCGGTGGGTGTGGAACGCCTTGCCGGGCTCCAGCACGATGGTGTGCATCCGGTTCTTCGGGTCGGTGAGCTGCACCCGGTCGCCGGCGACGAAGTCGCCGCGCGGCGCACGTGGCGTCGGTTCGGTCATGATCGGTCGGGTTCCTGTCTCAGTCAGCTTGCGGCCTTGAGCGCCGCGGGGTCGAGCACCTGCACCACGTCCATGACGGTGAGCACGCCCACGACATTCTCCCCGTCCACCACGAGGTAAGGAGTGGCCGGGTCCCCCCGGAGGAGCTTGATCACGTCAGCGCCTCGGGCGGCCGACGGGATGGTGGCCACCGCGTCGATGCCGCGGGCCAGCGTCTCCACGGTCACCCAGGGCCGGCGCTGCTCCGGCACGGCCGCGGCCGCCTCGGGCACCACCAGGGCGATGAGCCGCCCGTCCGGGTCGGCCACGCCCAGCACCGAGGCCGTCTGCCCGGCCTCGGCCGCGCGCCGGGTCGCCTCGGCCAGCGAGGTGCCGGTCGGCACCGTGAACAGCGGCCGGGCCAGGCGCACCGGGTCGACCAGCGGGTAGCGCGAACGCACCCGCGCGGTCATCACCGCGCCGGCCGCGCCCTGCCAGATGCTGAACGCGACGAACAGGCCGAACACCACCCCGACGAGCTGGTACCAGCCGGTGTAGTACAGCCACAGCGAGATCAGCGCGGTCGCCACCGCGACGACCCGGCCCGACCAGCCCGCGAACAGCAGCCCCGCGTCCTTGTCGCCCTTGATGCCCCAGACGACGGCGCGCAGCGCCCGGCCGCCGTCCAGCGGCCAGCCGGGCAGCGCGTTGTAGATCGCCACGATGATGTTGCACAGGGCGAGCTGGAAGGCGATCTGGTCGACGATGGTGCCGTTGGGCAGCAGCACCGTGGCGATCACCGAGCCGACGCCGAGCAGCGCGGACACGCCGGGGCCGGCCAGCGCGGTGGCCAGCTCGACGCCGGGGCGCGGCGAGTCGTGGTCGAACTCGGTGTAGCCGCCGAGCAGGTCCAGCGTGATGCCCTTCACGCCGATGCCGTAGTGGCGGGCGGTGAGCGCGTGGCCGAGTTCGTGTAACAACACCGACAGCAGCAGGCACGCGACGAAGCCGAGCCCGGCCAGGTAGCGCGCGGCGCCGTCGAGGTGGAGGGTGTCGCCGAGGCGGTCGCCGTACCACCAGGTGATCAGCAGCGACATGACCACCCACGAGGCGCTCAGACGCAGCGGAAACCCGAGGATGCGGCCGACCTGGAAGCCGGATTTCCGCTCGCCCTGCGAAGCGGACTTTGGTGTCGAATCGCTCACGACGTCGTCTCCATCGTGACCATGCTATGTCGTGGCGGCGTGCGGGGCCCCGTCGTACCGCTCGCCTAACCTGTGGGTCATGACCGAGCAGGCAAGTGTCCCCCTCCCCTCGCTGTCGCCGTCGCGGGCGGCCGACTTCAAGACCTGTCCCCTGCTCTACCGTTTCCGCAGCATCGACCGCATCCCCGAGCAGCCGACCCCGGAGCAGGTGCGCGGCACGCTGGTGCACGCGGTGCTGGAGAAGCTGTTCGACTCCCCCGCCGCGGAGCGCACCCGTGCGGTCGCCGACGAGATGGTCACGCCCCAGTGGGAGCGGCTGGTCGCCGAGCAGCCCGAGCTGGCCACGCTGTTCGACGCGGAGGAGGCGATGAGCCGCGAGGAGTTCCTGTCCTCGGCCACCGACCTGCTCGGCGGCTACTTCGCCGTGGAGGACCCGCGGCGGCTGGAGCCGGCCGAGCGCGAGCAGCTGATCGAGGCGGTGCTGGGCGCGCAGGGCGAGCAGCAGCTGCTGATCCGCGGCTACATCGACCGGCTCGACGTGTCGCCCGACGGTGCGATCCGGGTGGTGGACTACAAGACCGGCGGCGCGCCGCGCGAGGCGTTCGAGGCGCGAGCGCTGTTCCAGCTGAAGTTCTACGCGCTGGTGCTGTGGCGCACCCGGGGCGTGGTGCCGCGGGTGCTGCGGCTGCTCTACCTCAAGGACGCCGAGGTGTGCGACTACACCCCGGACGCCGAGGAGCTGACCCGGTTCGAGAAGACGCTGTTCGCGCTCTGGAAGGCGATCGAGACCGCGACGGCCGCGCAGGACTTCCGGCCCAAGCCGAGCAAGCTGTGCGCCTGGTGCAGCCACCAGCAGCGCTGCCCGGAGTTCGGGGGTGCCTTGCCGCCGTTCCCGCAGCAGGTGACGGCGCAGACGGTGGACAGCAGGCAGGCCCGGCTGACCGCGGCCCAGCCCGAGGGGTGAGCCGACCGGGTAGCCTGCCCGCGTGCCCCTCACCCCCCTGACCCAGCGCCTGAGCTGGTGGAAGCCCGCCTGGTGGACGCCGCCGCGCGCGGACACCGCCCTGGCCGCCGGGCTGTTCGTGGTGCAGATCAGCCTGGCGTACGCCGAGCCGGGCTGGGGCATGCGGACCGGCGCGGCCACGTGGCTGTGGTGCGCGGTGACGCTGCTGCCGGTGGTGCTGCGGCGCACCCACCTGTGGCTCGGCGTCGCCGCGACGGCGGCGTTCACCGCGATCGGCCTGCTGTGGCCGGAGTCGCTGATGGGCGGGCAGGGCGTCGCGCTGTGGGTGCTGGCGTACACGGCGGCCGCGTACGAGCGGTGGTGGCGGGCCGTGCTGGCCACGCTCGTGCTGTGGCTGGTCAACGACCTGATGTGGGTGTGGGCGTACCGCAACGACGTGATCGTCGACGCCACCGGCGCGGAGATGATCTCCATGTCGGCGGGCATGGTCGTCAATCTCGTGGTGATGGTGATCACCTTCTTGATCGGACGCACCGTGCGGGCTCGCCGGGAGGCGTCGACGGCGCTGGCCGAACGGGCCCTGGCCGCCGAGAGCAGCCGGCAGGCCCACGCCGAGCAGGCCGTCGCCGAGGAGCGCCGGCGGATCGCCCGGGAGCTGCACGACGTGGTCGCCCACCACGTCAGCGTCATCGGCGTGATGTCCACCGGCGCGCGGCGCATGCTGCACCGCGACCCGGCCGCCGCCGACGAGGCCCTGGCCACCATCGAGCAGACCAGCCGCACCACCCTGCGCGAGCTGCGCCGGCTGCTGTTCGTGCTGCGCTCGGAGAGCGCTCGCGACGACGACTTCGACCGCAGTCCGCAGCCCGGCCTGTCCGCGCTGCGGGCCCTGGTGGAGCAGGTGTGCGAGGCGGGGCTGTCCACGTCGCTGCGGGTGGACGGCGAGCTGGGCGAGGTCGACCCGGGCGTGGCGCTGACGGTGTACCGGATCGCGCAGGAGGCGCTGACCAACGCGCTCAAGCACGCCGGGCCGGCCCGCGCCGAGGTGCGGCTGGCCGTCGACGGCAGGCTGCTGAGCATCGAGGTGTTCGACACCGGGCGGGGGCCGTACGCGCGTACCCTCTCCGCAGACGGGATCACCATCGGCGCGGTCACCGGCCACGGCCTGCTCGGCATGCGCGAGCGCGTCGCGGTGTACGGCGGCACCCTGCGCACCGGTCCCCGTCCGGGCGGCGGGTTCCGGGTGCACGCGCGGATCCCCCTGGAACAGGCGGGGACGGCGGGCGCGCCGGCCCCGGAGACGGAAGCGGAGGTCGCAGGGTGACGGTGGTTTCGCGGTGAAGCCGATCCGGGTGCTGCTCGCCGACGACCAGCCGCTGCTGCGCAGCGGGTTTCGCATGGTGCTGGGCGCCGAGCCCGATCTGGACATCGTCGGCGAGGCCGCCGACGGCGCGGAGGCCGTGGACCTGGCCCGGCGGCTGCTGCCCGACGTGGTGCTGATGGACGTGCGCATGCCGCGCCGCGACGGGGTGGCCGCGACCCGCGACATCACCGCGGCGAAGCTGCCCGTGCACGTGCTCATCCTGACCACGTTCGACCTGGACGACTACGTGGTCGGCGCGCTGCGCGCCGGGGCCAGCGGCTTCCTGGCCAAGGACGTGCCCGCCGACGAGCTGGTCGCCGCGATCCGCACGGTCGCCGCGGGCGAGGCCGTGGTGGCGCCGCGCATCCTGCGCCGCCTGCTGGACCGCTTCGCCGGGCTGCTGCCCGACCCGGACGCGACCGTGCCGCACTCGCTGAGCACGCTGACCGAACGCGAGCGCGAGGTGCTGGTGCACGTGGCCCGCGGACTGTCCAATGCCGAGATCGCGCGGGCGCTGACGGTGAGCGAGACCACGGTCAAGACGCACGTCGGGCACATGCTGACCAAACTGGGGCTACGGGACCGGGTGCAGGCGGTGGTGCTGGCGTACGAGACCGGGCTGGTACGACCCGGCTCTACTACCTGAGGAGGAGCCCGCCGCCCGGAATACCGTTCGCAGGTCTGAGGGAGGGGTGGGCAGGCGCTGACAGCCTGTGGGGCATGACTTCTCCGGTAACCGACAGGCCCGTCGCGGGCGCCGGCGCCGCTGCCCGCGCGACAGACCTCTGGAAGGTGTACGGCTCGGGCGAGGCGCAGGTGATCGCCCTGCGCGGCGTCAACGTGGAGCTCGAACGCGGCCGGTTCACGGCCATCATGGGCCCGTCCGGCAGTGGCAAGTCCACCCTGATGCACTGCATGGCGGGCCTGGACTCGGCCACCCGCGGGCAGCTCGCCATCGGCGACACCGCGCTGAACGGGCTGGGCGACGCGGGCCTGACCCGGCTGCGCCGGGAGAAGGTGGGCTTCATCTTCCAGCAGTTCAACCTGCTGCCGACGCTGACCGCCGAGGAGAACATCCTGCTCCCACTGGCCATCGCCGGACGCAAGCCCGACCCGCAGTGGTTCAAGACCGTCGTCGACACCGTCGGCCTGGGCGACCGGCTCGGGCACCGCCCCAACCAGCTCTCTGGCGGCCAGCAGCAGCGGGTCGCCTGTGCGCGGGCGCTCGTCGCGCAGCCGGAGGTCATCTTCGCCGACGAGCCGACCGGCAACCTCGACAGCCGGTCCGGCGCGGAGATCCTGAGCTTCCTGCGCCGCAGCGTCACCGAGCACGGTCAGACCATCGTCATGGTCACCCACGACGCGAACGCCGCGAGCTACGCCGACCGGGTCATCTTCCTGGCCGACGGGCAGATCGTCGACGAGCTGACCGAGCCGACCGCAGACGCCGTGCTCGACCGGATCAAGCGCCTCGACGTCGTGGCCACGGGGGCCACAGAATGATCAAGGCCAGCCTCCGCGGCCTGCTGCAGCGCAAACTGCGCCTGTCCCTGGCCGTCTTCGCCATCGTGCTGTCGGTGGCGTTCCTGGCCGGCAGCCTGGTGCTGTCGGACACCCTGAACGCGCGGTTCACCGCGCTGTTCAGCACCATCAACCAGAACGTGTCGGTGGTGGTGCAGCCGAAGGACCCGCAGGCGGTCGACCCGGCCCGGCTGACCGAGGCACAGCTGCGGACCCTGTCCGAGGTCGACGGCGTGAGCGCCGTCTCGCCGGACGTGAGCGCGCAGGGCGTGACCCCGTTCCGGACCACTGACGGCGAGCCGGTCAGCGCCGACGCCGCGCTCGGCTTCGGCGTGGACGGCAACGACGACCCGCTTGGCCTGATCGAGCTGCGCGAGGGCCGCTGGCCCACCGCCGAGGGCGAGATCGCGATCACCGCGCACACCGCCGAACTGGCCAAGGTCAAGCGCGGCGAGCAACTGAAGGTGTACCTGCCGGTGCTCAACGAGCCGCGCTCGTTCACCGTGGTGGGCGTGGCCGGCTACTCCGGCGGCCGCGACAGCCTCGCCGGCGAGGTCGTGGTCATGTTCCAGCAGGCGTTCGCGCAGCGCACGTTCTACGGCGAGACCGGCCGGTTCGGCGGCGCGTCGTTCGCGGCCGAGGAGGGTGTCGGCGACACCGAGCTGAAGCGGCGGATCGAGGAGAAACTGCCCGCCGGGTTCAAGGCGCTCACCGGCCAGGAGAGCAGCGAGGAGCAGTCGGCGCAGGTCGGCGTGCTGTTCGACGTGTTCAAGTACATCCTGATCGGGTTCGCGGTGGTCGCGGGCATCGTCGGCATCTTCCTGATCTTCAACACCTTCAACATCATCGTCGCGCAGCGCACCCGTGAGCTGGCGCTGCTGCGGGCGCTGGGCGCCGGGTGGAGTCAGGTCGCCGGGTCGGTGCTGCTGGAGGCGCTGGTGGTCAGCCTCGTCGGCGCGACCGTGGGCCTGGCGGCCGGCATCGGGCTGGCCGCGGCGGGCGAGGCGGCGATCACCAGCGAGGTGGAGCTGCCCAGCGCCGGGCTGGTCGTCGCGCCGCTCACGGTGATCCTGGCGTACCTGCTGGGTGTGGTGGTCACGCTGGTGGCCGCGTTCGTGCCCGCGGTACGCGCCTCGTCGGTGCCGCCGGTCGCGGCGATGCGCGACGTGGTGCGCCCGGACAAGTCGCTCAAGGCCCTGTCCATCGTCGGCGCGGCCTTCGCGCTGCCGGGAGTCGGGCTGGTGCTGCTGGGCGCGTTCGCCGATCTGGGCGGCACCGCGTTCCTGATCCTGCTGGCCGGCGCGGTGCTGGTGTTCATCGGGGCGCTGCTGCTGTCGCCGCTGCTGGCCCGCCCGATCGTGCGCGGCCTGGGCGCGCTGGTCGGCCGGGGCTCGGCCGGTGACCTCGGCGTGCGCAACGCGGCCCGCAACCCGCGCCGCACCGCCGTCACCGCCGCCGCGATCATCATCGGCGTCACCGTGATCGGCATGACCGCGACCGTCGTCCAGTCCTTCAAGACCAGCCTGGAGGACATCATGGGCGAGAACATCGGCGTGGAGGTGATGATCCAGGCGAGCGTGACCGCCGCCCCGGACGGCCGGCAGGGCTTCAACCCGAAGGCGCTGGAGCAGGTGCGCGCCATCCCCGGCGTGAAGGAGGCCGCGGCCTGGCACTTCGACGCGCTCGGGGTGAGCGTGGCGGGGCAGCCGCAGGCGTTCGGCATCTTCGCCACCGACGTCGGCCAGGCCTCGCGGATGTTCCCGTTCGACGCGACCGACGGCCAGATCCGCACCCTGGCCGCGCAGGAGCTGGTGCTCGACGACAACATCGCCGAGACGCTCAAGCTCAAGGCCGGCGACCGGACCCCGGTGGTGATCGGCGGGGTGACCCGCGACTACACCGTGGTCGGGGTGTACAAGGCCACGCCGATCATCCAGGGCATCCTGGTCGGCGAGCCCGCGGTCGCGGACTTCCCCGGGCCCCTGGCGTTCCAGGGCTTCGTGTCGCTGAACGACGGCGTCGACGCGGCCCCGGTCGTCGAGAAGATCGAGACGATCATGAAGGACTACCCGGGCGTGCAGGTCGGCGACCGGCAGTCCTACGTCGACCAGGCCACCGCCAGCTACGACTTCCTGCTGATCGCGGTGCAGATCCTGCTGCTGGTGGCGCTGGTCATCGCGCTGCTGGGCATCCTGAACACGCTGGTGCTCAGCATCGTCGAGCGCACCCGCGAGCTGGGGCTGGTCCGCGCGGTCGGGCTGAGCCGGGGCGGCCTGGTCTGGATGATCACCGTCGAGTCGGTGCTGATCACCGTGTTCGGGGTGTTCCTCGGGTTGGCCCTCGGGGTCGGTCTCGGGGCCGCGTTCACCAAGGCGCTGATGACACTGGAGTTCGCGACGGTCATCGCGATCCCGTGGCTGGAGCTGGCGCAGTACCTCCTGGCCGCGGTCGTGGCCGGGGTGCTCGCCGCGGTCATCCCGGCCCGGATGGCGGCCCGGCTCAACGTGCTGGACGCCATCTCGTACGAGTAGCCGCCCGCCCGGGTCAGGGTCGCCCCTGACCCGGGCGTGGGGCCTTCCCCGCGTGCGGAAGCGGGGGGACGCTCACCCCGCGGGCCGACGTCCGCGGCGCTTTCCCCGCTGACGATGAGTACACCGGCCGGTCGCGTGCCCCGCCTTGGCAACGCGGCCGGTCGGTCCATTCGTCGACCGGCCGAGGGAAGAACTCATGACAACAGCAGCCCCGCCCCTGATCCGCCAGCGTGTGGAGACCGCCGCCGCCCGCGCGTCCCAGGTGTGGAAGGTGTACGGCTCCGGCGAGGCCCAGGTGGTGGCCCTGCGCGGGGTGGACGTCGAGCTCGAACGCGGCCGGTTCACCGCCATCATGGGGCCGTCCGGCTCCGGCAAGTCGACCCTCATGCACTGCCTGGCCGGGCTCGACTCGGTCAGCCGCGGGCAGGTGTTCGTCGGCGACACCGAGGTCACCGGCCTGTCCGACGCCGGGCTGACCCGGCTGCGCCGCGAGAAGATCGGCTTCATCTTCCAGCAGTTCAACCTGCTGCCGACGCTGACCGCGCAGGAGAACATCCTGCTCCCGCTGGCCATCGCCGGGCGCAAGCCGGACCAGGACTGGTTCAAGACCGTCGTCGACACCGTGGGCCTGGGCGACCGGCTCGGCCACCGCCCCAACCAGCTCTCGGGCGGCCAGCAGCAGCGCGTCGCCTGCGCCCGCGCGCTCGTCTCCCGGCCCGACGTCGTCTTCGCCGACGAGCCGACCGGCAACCTGGACAGCCGCTCGGGCGCGGAGGTGCTGGGCTTCCTGCGCCGCAGCGTCACCGAGTACGGCCAGACCATCGTCATGGTCACCCACGACGCCGTCGCCGCCTCGTACGCCGACCGGGTCGTCTTCCTCGCCGACGGCCAGATCGTCGCCGAACTCACCGGGCCCACCCCGGAGCGTGTGCTGGACACGCTGAAGAGCCTGGACCGCACCGCGCAGCCGGAGACCGAACTCTGATGCTGCGCGCCACCCTGAAGAGCCTGCTCGCCCGCAAGCTGCGCCTGGTCCTGTCGGGCCTGGCGGTGCTGCTGGGCGTGATGTTCGTGTCCGGCTCGTTCGTGCTGACCGACGCGCTGGGCCGCTCGTTCGACAACATGTTCTCCTCGGCAATGGCCGAGACCGACGTGCTGGTCAGCGCCCGCCCGGCCATCGACGTGTCGGAGCTGGAAGGCGAGCCGGTACCCGGCATGCTCGCCGCCGCCGACCGCGACGCCGTGGCCGCCGTGCCGGGCGTCGCGCAGGTCGTCGGCGAGGTGCAGGCCGACGGCGCCCGCGTGATCGGCGCGGACGGCAAGGTCGTCGCCTCGTTCGGCCCGCCGCGCTTCGGCGCGAACTGGACCGGCGAGACCGGCGGCCTGGAGCTGCGCGAGGGGCGCGGCCCGGCGGCCGCCGACGAGATCGCGATCAACGTGACGCTGGCCGAGCTGAGCAAGCTCAAGGTCGGTGACCGGGTCGGTGTGCTCACCACGAAGCCCAAGCAGCTGTTCACGCTGGTCGGCGTGTTCGGCTACGAGGGCGGGCTGCCCGGCCGCGGGCCGGTGCACGAGATCCGGTTCACCGAGCCGGTGGCGCAGGAGCTGATGCTTGGCATGCCGGGCGCGTACACCAGCCTGAGCGTGACCGCCGCACCCGGCACCGACCCGGCGGCCCTGCGCGACGCGATCAAGTCGCGGCTCGGCGAGCAGTACGTGGTGCAGACCGGCCAGGAGGCCGCGGCGGCCATCGCGGGCGGCTTCAAGACGGTTCTGGACCTGTTCAACAACATCTTGCTCGGCTTCGCCGGAGTGGCGCTGTTCGTCGGCACCTTCCTCATCCTCAACACCTTCTCGATCATCGTGGCGCAGCGGACGAAGGAACTGGCGCTCAGCCGGGCGCTGGGCGCGAGCCGCCGCCAGGTCATCGGCTCGGTCATGGTCGAGGCGCTGACCATCGGGCTGCTCGCCTCGGTGCTCGGCCTGGCCGCGGGCGTCGGCGTCGGCGCGCTGCTGGCCAAGCTCGCCGCCGACTTCAGCAGCATCGTGCTCGCCTCCATCGGCGTGCCGATCGCCGCGGTGATCAGCGCGTTCGCGGTCGGCATCGGCGTGACGGTGATCGCCGCGCTGCTGCCCGCCGTACGCGCGTCCCGGGTGCCCCCGGTCGCCGCCCTGCAGGAGGTCGCCACCCCGGACCGCCCGCTGACCAAGCTGACCGTCAGCGGTGCCGTGATCGGCGCGCTGGGCGCGGGTGCGATCGCGTTCGGACTCGCCACCAGCGGCGACGCGGTGATGTGGCTGGTGCTCGGCGGGGTGCTCGCCACCTTCATCGGGGTGTCGCTGCTGAGCCCGGTGCTGGCCCGCCCGGTGGTGTCCGTGCTCGGCCGGCTGTTCTCCTGGTCGGTGCCGGGGCGGCTCGGCCGGCTCAACTCCGGGCGCAACCCGCGCCGCACCGCCATCACCGCGGCCGCGCTGATGGTCGGCGTCGCCCTGATCACGGGCGTGAACACCACGATCACCTCGGCCGACCGCAGCCTGCGCGGTGACGCCGAGACGGGCTTCCAGGCCGACCTGATCATCTCGGGTCAGGAGTCGCCCGGCATGCTGCCGACGTTCGACGAGGCGCTGCTGCCCCGGATGCGGGCGGTGCCCGGCATCGCCACGGTCACCGCCGAGTACAACGACCAGGCACTGATCAACGAGGAGCCGAGCGGGGCGTCCGCGGTGACCGACCTGCCGGCCGTCGTCCGGGACCTGTCCCTGGTCACCGTGGCGGGCTCGCTGGCCCAGCCGGGGCCGGGCGAGGTGGTCGTCGACGACCAGAACGCGGCCCAGGCCGGGTTGACCGTCGGCAGCACGGTCACCGTCAAACTGCCCAAGGGCTCGCCGATGTCGTACCGGATCACCGGCGTCTACCAGCGGGCGCCGTTCTACGGCGGATTCATCTTCGGCACCGACCTGGTGCCGGGGATGCGCTTCCCGCAGCCGTCGTTCGCGTACGTCCGGCTCACCGACGGCGCGGACGCCGCCGCGGCCCGCCAGGGCCTGGAGGCGCTGCTCGTCGACAGCCCCGAGATGCTGGTCGAGGACGAGCAGCAGTACCTGGACCGGGAACTGGGCGAGGGCGCGCAGATGCTCCTCATGATCCAGATCCTGCTGGGCCTGGCCATCGTCATCGCGGTGCTCGGCGTCATCAACACCCTGGCCCTGTCGGTCCTGGAACGCACCCGCGAACTTGGCCTGCTGCGCGCCATCGGCCTCAGCCGCGCGGCCACCATGCGCATGATCACCGTCGAGGCCGTGGTGATCACCGTGTTCGGTGTGCTCCTCGGTGTCGCCGTCGGCATCGGCCTCGGCGCGGCCGTCGTCCAGGGCCTGGCCGACGAGGGCCTGAACACCCTCGCCATCCCCTGGCCCGCCATCGCCGTCTACCTCGCCGCCGGCGCGATCCTCGGCGTCCTCGCCGCCGCCCTTCCCGCCACCCGCGCCGCCCGCATCAACGTCCTCACCGCCATCGCCCACGACTGAGGAGAGGAAGGGCACCTTCACAACGCTCCGCGTTGTAGAAGGTGCCCTTCCCATCATTTGACCAGGGTTGAGCTGGGCGTTCTCACCGCGCCAACGCGGCTGGGGCCACGACGGCCCGAGGGTCACCGGCGCGGATCCGCCGGAATGGATTGCCAAGGAATCTTTGCAAAGATATGTTGGCGGTTATGGCCGCTGATCGCATCACTCTTGATCCGCGCACGTTGCGCGGGCTCGCCCATCCGCTGCGCGTACGCCTGCTCGGGCTGCTACGGGAACGGGGGCCGTCCACCGCCACGCTGCTCGCCGCGCAGCTCGGGCAGTCCAGCGCGGCCACGAGTTATCACCTGCGGCAGCTCGCGCTCTACGGCTTCGTGATCGACGAGCCGGCCCGGGGCAACAACCGCGAACGCTGGTGGCGGGCCGCGCACCGGGGCACCACCGTGGACCACGTCGAACCCGAGTCGTTCGGGGACTTCGAGGCCTACCTGCGCGCCGTGGCCGCCCAGTACGCCGCCCGCGTCGACCGCGCCCTCGACGAGTACGCCACCCGCCCGCCGCAGTGGCAGCGCGTCGGCACGATCAGCGACTGGACCGGGCAGCTCACCCCCGAGGAGACGAAGGAGCTGCAGGCCGACCTGTTCGCGGTGTTCGAGCGATACCGGCGCTTCGACCTCGACTCCCCCGCGCCCGAGGGCACCGCCCGGGTCCACGTGCAGTTCCAGGTGCTGCCCTTCCCTGAGGCGGCTCCGTCCGAGGCGGCTCCGTCCGAGGCGGGCTCGTGAAGGGCCTGGTCGGCCTGCTGATCGCGGGCACCGTGTCGAGGGTCGGCAGCGTGCTGACGTTCCTGGCGATCCCCTGGCTGGTGCTGGAGACCACCGGCAGCCCATCCCGGATGGGCCTGGCCGCCGCGGCCGAGCTGCTGCCGTACGTCCTGATCGGACCGCTCGGCGCGCCCCTGGTCGACCGGATCGGGCCGCGCCGGGTGTCCGTCGTCGCCGACCTGGGCAGCGCCGCCGTGATGGCGGCGGTGGCGTTCGGGCAGCGCGGCGGGTTCGGGATGCTGCTGGTGCTGCTCGTGCTCGCCGGGGCGCTGCGCGGGCTCGGCGACTGCGCCAAGCGAGTGCTGCTGCCCTCGACGATCACCGCGTCCGGGGTGGACACGACCCGCGCCACCACCGTCTACGACGGCGCGAACCGGCTGGCCGGGCTGCTCGGCGCGGCCCTGGGCGGGGTGCTGATCGCCGCGCTGGGTGCGCCGCGCACGGTGCTGCTCGACGGCGTCTCGTTCGTCGCGTGCGCGGTGCTGGTGGCCGCGCTGGTGCCCGCCCGCGCCGCGGACGCCGCCGCCGCGCCGGCGGAGCCGTACCTGACCGCGCTGCGCGGCGGTGTGGCGTACCTGCGCGGCGACCGGCTGATGCTGGGCATCCTGGCCATGCTGTTCGTGACGAACCTCGCCGACCAGGCCAACGGGGCGGTGTTCGTGCCCGTCTGGATCGACGAGGTGCTCGGCTCGCCGGCGGCGCTGGGCTGGGTGAGCGGCGCGTTCGGGCTCGGCGCGGTGCTGGGCAACCTGGTCTTCACCGCACTCGCGCCGCGCGCGCCCCGCTACGCCGTGTTCACCGTCGGGTTCATGATCGGCGGCTCGCCCCGGCTGGCCGTGATGGCGCTGTCCGACGAGCTGACGCTGGTGCTGGTCGCGGCGTTCGCCTCCGGGCTGGCGATGGCCGCGGTCAACCCGATCCTGGCCGCGACCATGTTCGAGCGGGTGCCGGAGCACCTGCAGGCCCGGGTGCTCAGCCTGTCCAACGCGATCGGATTCGCGGGCATCCCGCTGGGCGGCCTGCTCGGCGGGTGGGCGGTGGAGCACGTCGGACTGACCCCGGCCCTGCTGGTCTTCGGCGCGTGCTATCTCGGCGCGACACTGCTGCCGGTGCTCTCACCCGGCACATGGCGCCAACTCGACCGCCAACCGCCCCCTACTCACCCGCCCGCGCCCCCGCCCACCCCGCCCACGCCCCCGCCCGGCGACGCCTCGACTCGTGACGGCGAGCCGATCTCCAGTGGATCTAGATGATTTGTGGTCGCCCTGGCGACCACAAATCATCTAGATCCAGAAACGGTGTCAACCCAGGTTGACGCTCTCGCGTTGTGTCAACTACGGTTGACACAACGAACGAGAGGAGGCGGGCGGTGGACGTCGACGTGGTGATCTCCGGGGGCGGCCCGACGGGGCTGCTGCTCGCCGCCGAGCTGCGGCTGGGCGGCGTACGCGTGGTGGTGCTGGAGCGGCGTACCGAGCCCGACCCGGTGCCGCGGGCCAACGGGCTGGTCGGCCAGGTGGTGACCGTGCTCTACCGGCGGGGCCTCTACCGTGCCCTGGCCCGCCACAGCAGCGGGCCGAAGGCGTTGGTCCAGCGCTGGTTCACCGGGGCGTACGGCGACCGGCCCCGCCCCGTGCGCGTCTTCTCGCACGCCGGGTTCCGGCTCGATCTGCGCCGCCTGCGCGACGCCAACCCGCTGCACGTGCTCGCGGTGCCGCAGCGGCGGATGGAGGAGGTGTTCGAACGGCACGCCCTCGCGCTGGGCGCGCAGGTCCGGCGTGGACACACGTTCACCGGGCTGGCCCAGGACGGCGGCGGCGTCACCGTGGAGGTCGACGGCCCGGAGGGTAGCTACCGGCTGCGGGCGGCGTACCTCGTGGGCTGCGACGGGTCGCACAGCGCCGTGCGCAAGGCCGCCGGGATCGGCTTCCCCGGCGAGACCAGCCGCGAGGTCGTGATCCGGATGGCGCACGTGGTGCTGCCCCGGGCCGCGCTCACGCCCGCCGGAGCGCTGCGCGCCGCCGACGGCACGGTGTACCGGCCGTATCAGCTGCACCGCACGGCGTACGGGGCGTTCTCGTTCGCCTCGTTCATTCCCGGGGTGCACGTGCTGAGCACCCATGAGTGGGACGCCGAAGCGCCCGGCGAGCAGGCCCCCATGTCGGTCGGCGAGGCGCGGGCGAGCCTGTCCCGGGTGGTCGGCACGGACGTCCCGGTGGCCGATCCGCCCGCCGACGGCCGGCCGTGGATCCTGCGCAGGCTCACCGACCGCAACAACCGGCTGGCCGACCCGTACCGCGCGGGCCGGGTGTTCGTGGCGGGCGACGCCGCGCACGTCTTCGCCGGATTCGGCGGGTCCAACCTGAACCTCGGCTTGCAGGACGTGGTCAACCTGGCCTGGAAGCTGGCCCTGGTGGTGCGTGGCCAGGCCCCGGACGCGCTGCTGGACAGCTACGCCGCCGAGCGCGTGCCGCAGGCCCGGCGGGCCCTGGACCGCACCCGGGAGTCGGCCGAGCTGATGGCCCCCGGCGACGAGGTGACCGCCCGGCGGGAGCGGTACGCGGCACGCCTGCGCGACCCCGGGTTCCTCCGCCAGGTCGCCGAGGCCGTCGCGGGCCTGGATCTGCCGTACCCGATGGGTGATGGCCATCCCCTGCTCGGCCGGATGGCCCCTGACCTGCGCCTGACGCACGACGGCCGGCGTGTCCGGCTCGCGTCGCTGCAACGTGGCGCACGACCGCTCCTGCTCGATCTCACCAGCGGCGCGGCCCTGACCGCCGCGCTGGCCCCGTGGCGCGACCGCGTCGACCTGGTCCGGGCGGCGCCGCGCGGCCCCGGCACTCCCCCGGCACTGCTGGTCCGCGCCGACGGCTACGTCGCCTGGGTCGGCCCCACCCCGGACGACCCGACCGGCCTGACCACCGCCCTCACCACCTGGTTCGGCCCACCGGCCCGGCCATGATCGCTCGGCCCGCCACGATCGTTCGACTTGCCCGGCACCTGTGCGTATCTTGAGCCCGCTTTCCCACAGGTGCCAGGCAAGTCCAATGACCTTGGTGAGGCGAACGCCCACACCGAACCTGGCCGGAGGCCGGACCCGGCCGGCGCGAGGCCGACGGCTGCCGGAAGGGAACCCGGCCGGTGGCCGGACAAGCCGTGCGTGACCGCGAGCGCCGCTGCGCGCATCGTGGGCAGCGACGGCGTGGCGCTCAGCGGCGCAGGACCGCGTAGACGTCCTCGGGGGTGAGGATGCCGAGGGGGTCGAGCCCGTCGCGGACCACGACCCAGCCGGTGTCGCCCTCCAGGAGCGCGGCGAGCGCGTCGCGCAAGGTGCCGTCCACCGGCACCGACGGTGCTTGTCGGGCACCGTCCGGCAAGGGGCGCAGGCCTTCGCGCGGGATCGGGGTCACGGCCAGCAGCTTGATGCCGCGGTCCGCGCCGACGAACTCGGCGACGAACGTGTTCGCGGGCTTGGCCAGCAGCTCCGCCGGGGGTGCGAACTGCTCCAGCCGGCCGCCCTCGGACAGCACCGCGATCCGGTCGCCGAGGCGTACGGCCTCGTCCACGTCGTGCGTCACGAACACGATGGTCTTGCGGACGGTCTGCTGCAGCCGCAGGAACTCGTCCTGCAGCCGCCCGCGCACGATCGGGTCGACGGCCGAGAAGGGCTCGTCCATCAGCAGCACCACCGGGTCGGCGGCCAGCGCGCGGGCCACCCCGACGCGCTGGCGCTGCCCGCCCGACAGCTCGTGCGGGTAGCGGTTCGCGTAGCGGGCCGGGTCCAGGCCGACCAGCTCCAGCAGCTCCGCCGTACGTTCGGCGACCTGCGCCTTGGGCCAGCCGAGCAGCTTCGGCACGGTGCCGACGTTGTCGCGTACGGTCTGGTGCGGGAACAGGCCCACGTTCTGGATGACGTATCCGATCCGCCGCCGCAGCGCGATCGGGTCCACCGCGGTGATCTCGTCCTCGCCCAGCCACATCCGCCCGGCCGACGGCTCGATGAGCCGGTTGACCATCCGCAGGATGGTGGACTTGCCGCACCCCGACGGCCCGACCAGCACGGTCAGCTCACCGGCGGGCAGCTCCAGACTCAGCTCCCGCACCGCGACCGTGCCGTCGTCGTACTGCTTGCGTACGCCGTCCAGCCTGATCGACACCGCAGCGGTACGGTTCACCTATGCCCTCCAAGGTCAACGACGCTGTGCTCGCCTGGGGCGCACCGGGCGACGATCCGCGTAACCCCTGGTTCTCGTGGAGCTACGTCAGCCAGAACGCCGACACCCTGCTCGCCGCGCTGCGCGAACACCTCTACCTGACCATAGTCGCTGTGGTGCTGGCGACGGTGATCGCGATCCCGCTGGCGGTCCTGGCATACCGCGTCGGTTCGCTGGCCGGGCCGATCCTGGGCTTCACCGGTGTGCTCTACACCATCCCCTCGCTGGCCCTGTTCGCGTTCCTCGCCCCGTTCACCGGCATCGTCGCCCCGACCACGGTGCTGATCGGACTGACGATGTACGCGCTGCTCACCATCGTGCGCAACACGCTGACCGCGCTGCGCCAGGTGCCCGCCGACGTGCTCGACAGCGCCCGCGGCATGGGCTACGGCAAGCGTGCCATGCTGTGGCGCATCGAGCTGCCGCTGGCGCTGCCCGGCATCATGACCGGCCTGCGCATCGCCACGGTCTCGACAGTGGCGCTGGTCACGGTCGGCGAGATCGCCGGCTGGGGCGGCCTCGGCGAGCTGATCATCGGTGGCTTCAACAGCAATTTCTACCGCCCGCAGATCATGACCGCGACGCTGCTCTGCGTGGCCCTCGCCCTGGTGCTCGACCTGCTCCTGCTCGCCGTCGGCCGCGCCATCATGCCGTGGACCCGCCGGAGGTCCGCATGAGCGAGCGCGGGCGGGAGAATCAGCGCAGCGAGGAGAAGGCATGAGTGTGATCGAGGACGCGATCCTCTGGCTCAACGACCCGCTGAACTGGACCAATCCCGACGGGATCATCTCCCGGACGGTGGAGCACCTGTGGATCTCCGCGGCGGCGGTGGCCCTGGGCTGCGCGGTGGCCTGGCCGCTGGGCGTGTGGATGGGGCACGTCGGCCGGGGCGGCCCCGCGGTGGTGACGGTGACCAACCTGAGCCGTGCCGTGCCGACGGTGGCCCTGCTCACCATCTTCCCGCTCACCGTGATCGGCTTCGGGCCGCCCGCGATCATCCTGGCGCTGTCGCTGTTCGCGATCCCGCCGCTGCTGGCCAACGCCTACCTGGGCCTGCGCGAGGTCGATCCGGAGGTGCGCGACGCGGGCCGGGGCATGGGCCTGTCCGGCTGGCAGCTGCTGCGCAAGGTCGAGCTGCCGCTGTCGGTGCCGTACCTGGCCAACGGGTTCCGGGTGGCCGCGGTGCAGGTGCTGGCGACCGCGACGCTGGCCGCGTACGTCAACGGCGGCGGCCTCGGCATGATCATCAGTCGGGGCTTCGGCCTGGGGCTGACCGCGGGCGGCGGCCAGGTGCTGGCCGGAGGCCTGCTGGTGGCGCTGCTCTGCCTGACCGTGGAGGGCCTGCTCGCGCTGGCCGAGAAGGCGCTGCTGCCCAAGTCGCTGCGCCGCGTCAGGCACCGCCCGCCGGCCTCGGCCGCCGACGCGCTGCCCGCCGGCTCGTGACCGGTGCCGCCTGAACGACGCAGCCGGAGCGCGATCAGAGCAGGCCGCGCTCGCGCAGCACGTCGAACAGCAGCGCGTTGTCGTGGAAGAGCACGCTGTCGATCCCCGCGGCCGTGCCGCCCCCGACATAGTCCGGCTTGTCGTCGACGAACAGGCATTCCCGCGGCGTGCGCCCGATCTCCTCCAGTGCCCTCGCGAAGAAGGCGGGTTCCGGCTTCAGAAAACCTATCTCGTACGACACCAGCACCCCGCTGATGCCCGGCCGCCCGCCCAGCAGCTCGCGGATCACGGCCGCCCGCCGCGGATGCTGGTTGGTGACCAGGTAGACACCGTCGACCGCGAGCCGGGGCAGCATCGCCAGCAACTCCTCGTTGGGCCGCAGGCTGCCCGCGGGCACCAGCAGCACCCCGTCCACGTCGAGCAGCAGCGTCGTACGCATCCGACCAGCGTAGGCCCGCGGCGTCCCGGCATGACGTCGGTCACGCCGGGGTGGTCACGAGGAGCGGCTGACCTGCGGTTGTGAACGGTTTGCGAACTGCCGGACCCGGGTAGGCCGAGCACGGTTCACGAATTCATCGCAAGGATGTCTCAGGTACGGAGTAAGAAAGACCTTTGCGCATCATTCGCAGTGCAGACGACGGAAGGCTGAATATGGCAACGCACACCCGGAGGGCGTCCGTCCTCCTGCTGGCCGGTGTCGCCGCGGCGGCGTTCGCGCTGACCGGCTGCGGGCAGGCAGGCTCCTCGGGCACCGAGGCTCCCGCGACCGCCTCGGGCGCCGGCTGCGCGCCGGTGGCCGGCGACCAGCTCGTGGTCCTGACCGACGACAAGCACCTGCAGAACGCCGACAACGTCATCGCGGTCGCCAACGCCAAGCGGTCCACCCCGGCGCTGCTGGCAGCCGTCGACAAGGTCGGGGCCGCACTGGACACCCCGAAGCTGATCGCGCTGAACAAGGCCGTCGAGGTCGAGCGCAAGACCTCCGAGGTCGCGGCGCAGGAGTTCGCGACGCAGGCGGGGCTGGCCACCGGCCTGTCCGGCGGGTCCGGCCCGGTCGTGGTCGGCGCGGCGAACTTCCCGGAGAGCAAGACCCTCGCCGAGCTGTACAAGATCGCCCTGAACGCGGCCGGCTTCCAGGCCACCGTGCAGGTCTCCGGCAACCGCGAGCTGTACGAGGCGGCCCTGGAGAAGGGCGAGCTGACGGTGTTCCCGGAGTACGCGGCGACCCTCACCGAGTTCCTCAACCAGAAGCAGAACGGCAAGGACGCCGCGCCCAAGGCCAGCGGTGACGTCACCGCGACCGTGGCGGCCCTGAAGGAGCTGGCCACCAAGGCCGGGCTGACCGTGGGCACGCCCTCGGCCGCCGCCGACCAGAACGCCTACGCGGTGACCAAGGCGTTCGCCGACCAGCACCAGCTGAAGACGCTGTCCGACTTCGCGGCCAAGTGCTCCGGCCAGGCGTCGGTGCTCGCCGGTCCGCCGGAGTGCCCGCAGCGCGCCTTCTGCCAGCCCGGCCTGGAGAAGACCTACGGCATCACCTTCGGCTCGTTCCAGCAGGCCGACACCGGCGGCCCGCAGACCAAGACCGCGGTGACCACCGGCAAGGCCACGCTCGGCATGGTCTTCTCCTCCGACGGCAGCCTCACCACCAACTGACCCACACCACCGTCGGCGGCCCGCTCCCCCTGGGACCGGGCCGCCGCCCGTTCTCCGTGTTGATCATGAACTTATGGCACGGTTCGACGGCGTTTCACGGCCACAACTTCATGATCACCTTGTCGGTGCGAGGGCGGGCGGTGCGAGGGCGGGCGGTGCGGTGGGCGGGGGGATCAGGCGAAGCGGAACAGGCGGCCGGACGGGCCGAGGGGGCGGGGTGCCACAGCGAGGCGGTGCACACCGACCGAGAACAGCACGTCGTCCGGGGCGTGGAACGCCGTCTCGGCGAACCCGGCCTCGGCGAACCAGGTCCGGATCGACGGGGTCAGGTCGGGAGCGCGCCGGGTCCGCGTCCAGATCACGGTCGCGCCGGGTGCGCACAGCCGCGGCAGCGCGGCCACGGTGCGCCGGACGTCGGCGTCGCCGATGTTGCCGAACACCCCCGCGAACAGCACCAGATCAGCCGGAACAACGTCGGCATAGGACTCGGTCAGCCCGGCGTCCGCGCAGGAGACCGCGACGGACAGGCCGAGACGGCCGGCCTCGGCCCGCGCCGCCGCCGCGTTGCGCGGGTCGTACTCGATCAGCGTCGCCCGCACCCGGGCCGCGTCGGGCCGCCGCGCGAGCACCCCGAGCAGGTCACGCCCCTGGCCGGCGCACGCGCTGACCACTGTCAGCACGGGCTCCGGGCGCTCGTCCAGCCACCCGCCCACGTGCTCCTGCACCAACCGCAATCTGCGCGACAGCGGCGACTCCGGGTCGGCGTACGGCCCGTGCCAGTCGTACCAGTCCTTGTCAGCGCTCACAGCCGACCAATGTGCCACGACCGCCGGCCGCCCGGGACCCCGTTCCGGCGGCCGTTGCGGCATGATCGAGCTCCGCCACGCCTCCGGGAGCCGACCGTGTTCGACCGCACCACCGCGTTGTGCCGCAGGACCGGCCTGCACGTCGCGACGACGCGCCGGCTGTGGGTGATCAGCTCACGCGCCGACGACCTGGCACACCACGTGTTCTTCCAGGCCGACGAGCAGGCCCGGCACTGGCAGGGCTGGTGGCCGGAGGAGGAGCCGCCGGCACCCGCGCACGCGCTGGCCCGGCCGCCCGCGGACCCGACCGGCGCGCTGATGCCCGTGGTCGAGATGCTCTACTTCACCGCCGTGGAACGCGCCACCCGGCTCCCCGTCGCCGGAGTGTCGATCACGACGGGCGATGGCGGCGCACACCAGATCGGCGGCAACGTCCACCCCGATCACCGCGGCAAGGGTTACGGCCGGGAGGCCATGACCGCCGCATGCCGACTCGCGCATCGCCATTTCGGCATCGCCACGCTGGTCGCCGCCTGCGAGGTCGCCAACACGGCGAGCATGCGGTGGCTGGCCGGATGCGGCTTCGCCCACGACGGCCCGTCGCGGCCGCACGTGCTGCCGAACGGGCGCGAGATCGACGCTCAGTGGTGGACCCGCACCGACCAGCGGGCTCGCCGACGCTGCGCGTGGCTGCGCACTCTCGCGGAAGCGACCGCGGTCTCGGCGGACCGGCAGCCCGCCGGCCCGGCGGTGAACGTGCGCCCCGCAGCCCCGGGTCTCATCCGGTAGCGGTGCGAGCGGTCAGCGCGCCTGGACCGACGACGCGGCCAGGGCGGCGAGGGTGACGCCGGCGAGGGAGGGGAGCAGGGTGAGGCCGGTCATCGGCTTGAGGGTGACCGCGTTGGGGACGCCGACCACGCGGGTGCCGGCGGCCAGGGCGCTGGCCACACCGGTGGGCGAGTCCTCGATGACCAGGCAGTCGGCGGGCTCGACGTTCAGCAGCTTCGCCGCGCGCAGGTACGGGTCGGGGTGCGGCTTGGTGAACGCGACCTCGTCCCCGCAGACCACCGCGTCGAAGTTGTGCCGGCCGAGCGTGTCGAGGGCCACCTCCACGGCCCGGCGGTTGGTGGAGGTCACCAGGGCGGTCGGCAGGCCCGCGGCGCGTACCTCGTGCAGCAGTTCCTGCGCGCCCGGCCGCCACACCAGGTCGGTGGCGAACAGCCCGGACACCCGGTCGTAGATCCAGGCGGCGCTCACGGCCGCCTCGCGCCAAGGCTGGCCGATGCCCTCGTGGAACAGCAGCATCGACTCGTCGACGGAGCGGCCGACCATCGCCAGCCGGACCTCGACCGAGATCTCCCCGCCGTACTCGCGGGCCAGCTCCTCGATGGCCAAGTCCCACAGCGGCTCGCTGTCGAACAGGGTCCCGTCCATGTCGAAGAGCACTGCCGCCGGAGTCATGCCCACGATCATCCCTGGCCGCGGCCGGGACCGCCGCCGACCGTGGCTGACATCACGCTCCGCGGTCGCGGCGGCCCGTGCGGGCCGCGCACGGCCTCAGAAGCCCGGCAGGCCCTTGCCCTTGGTGCCCTTGGCGGTCTTCTTGATCTTCTTGGTGCCGAAGTACACCACGCACCGGACTCGGCGGTCGCCTGCCGCCCACGCCTCCGGGTAGGCCGGCCAGGCGATGGTGGACAGCCGGAACCACTGCGACGTGCTGACCCCGACGTAGCCGGCGGCCAGCTCGCTGCACTGGCGGTACAGCGCGAACCACTGCCGGTCCGACTCCGGGTAGGGCAGCGTCCGGGGCGCCCGGAAGAAGCCGATGTACTCGGCGTTGTGCGCGCTGGAGCAGGAGGCCTCGGTCATCGAGTCGATGCGGTCGTCCTTCGACACGGCGTTGGCGCAGCCGAGCAGCAGCGCCGCCGGTTTGTCGCCCTTGAGGCTGCCGGTGCGTTCGGTCCACGCCTCGTCGTAGTTCGCCGCGCTCACCTCGACCAGGTCGCAGCGGAACCAGCGCGCCCCGCCGTCCCACGCGCGCGACATCGGGATGGTCAGGTGCAACTGGAGCCGCCACCGCCACCACGGGCCGCCGAGATAGTCCGCGGTCTTGGTGTCGCACTCCGCGTACGCGGCCGCGAGCTGCTCCGGACCGGGTTCGGTGTCACCCGTGAACGTGCCGACGTGGCCGACCTCCGCGAGGTGCTTGCCATCGCACGGCACAGGTTTGACGAAGCTGTTCACGGAGGGCGCCGGCCGGCTGTCGAAGCAGCTGCCCACCTCCGGCACCACTGCCTTGACCTGAGCCATCGGCACCCAGTCGTCGGCCAACTGCCCGTCCGTGCCGTCCGGCAGCCCGGAGCCGCACCCGGCCAGCGCGACGTTCAGCAGCAGTGCGGCCAGCATGGTGCCGGCCGTGAGGCGTCCCCGCATCGTCTCCCCGTTCATCGAATGCGTCGCAGCGTAGACAAGCCCTCGCGGTCGCGGATCGGCTCAACGGCCGATCTTGGTTGTCGCGCGGCGGGCTGTCGGGGGCGGCGGATACGGTGTGGCCCAAGCGTTCCCCTCCGCGAGAGAAGGCCCTTCCCCCATGGCCGCTGAGACCACCTACCTCGAACTGTCCGAAGCCGACGGCGGCTCGCACAAGTTCTACGAGGTCGTCGTCGACGACACCGAGCTGACCATCCGCTACGGCCGGATCGGCGACCCCGGAGCCACGACGAAGAGCACGTTCGCCGACAACGCCAAGGCCCGTGCCGCCGCGGCGAAGAAGATCGGCGAGAAGGTACGCAAGGGGTACGCCCCCGCGGTGCAGGGCGCGCGGGCCAAGCGCGCGGTGTCGCGGCGCACCATCGTCAGCACCCGCTCGACGGCGAAGACCGCGCCGGTGCTGTGGCGCTACCGCTCGGGCACGTCCGCGTTCGGCATCTTCGTCGACAGCAAGGTCTGCATGGTCGGCAACGAGGCCGGTGTGATCACCACGCTGTCGCACAGCGCCGAGGTGGTGCAGCAGTTCAAGCTGCCCGACGGGGTCAAGTGCATCGTCGCCGACGACGCCTGGCTCTACGCGGGCTGCGACGACGGCAACGTGTACGACCTGTCCGGCAAGGTGCCGCGCCTGGCGTACCGGATCGCCCCCGACATCGACATCTACTGGCTCGACATCCACGACGGCGTGCTCGGCGTGTCCGACGCGGGCGGCGGCGTGGCCGCGATCGACCACGAGGACGAGTTCCTGTGGCGGCGCAAGAGCCAGGGCTCGTCGGGCTGGATGGTCCGCTGCGACGCCGACGCCGTGCACCACGGCCACTCCGGCGGCGTGACCAGCTACGACTGGCGCACCGGCGAGCAGCTGTGGACCCGCGGCACCGGCGCGGTGCTGTTCGGCTGGCAGGAGCAGCACACGCTGTACGCCGGCACGTCCACCCGCAAGGTCGTCGAGCTGGGCAAGGACGGCTCGCCGCGCCGGGAGTACCAGTGCGACGCCCCCGTGTTCTCCTGCGCGACCAGCCCCGACGGGGCGTACGTCTTCGCCGGTGACAGCAGCTCCTCGGTGTACTGCTTCGACAGCTCCGGCAACCGCCTGTGGAAGCTGGGCACCGGCTGCGGCTCGGCGTACTCGATGCAGTACCACGACGAGCGGCTCTACATCGTGACCACGGACGGCTCGCTGGCCTGCATCGACGCCACCGAGTCGGCGATCCGGGCGGCCGAGCAGGGCACCGTGCCGGTGGTCGTCGACGTGAAGGCCGCGCACGTCGAGGCGGTGGCCCCGTCCACCACGGTCGAGGTCGTCTCCGCCGAGGCGGGTGCCGACGGCGTCGTGCTGGAGTGCTTCGAGGAGGGCGGCCGGCTGCGGGTGCGCGTGGTGTCCGAGGGCTTCCAGCAGTCGTGGCAGGTGCAGTTCCCCAAGGGCATCCGCGAGGCCGGCGCGCGCTACGTCGTGTCCGAGGTGCGCCAGGCCAGCCGGGGCGGCTTCTACCGCGCCTTCGGTGAGATCCGCCGCCTGGCGTGACCCCGAATCTCCCGCCGCCGCGTCCGGGTGCCACCGGACCGCGGCGGCGGGCCGTCCCCGCGGCGGGTCCTCGCGGTCGGCCCCGAATCGTCGGCGCGAGCCGGGTCACCCTGGCATCACCCGATCTTCACAGTCTCACCACCGGCGAGGCCGGGCTGGCTCCGTACCATCGGCGGATGCTCCGCACCGACTGGACCCGCCGCCTGCTCGCGCTCGCCGCGGCCACCGCCGTCCTGGTGATCGCCCTGCTCATCCGGGCGCTCGCGGACGGGCCGCTGGAGCAGCACTCCGGCACCGCGCTCTACGCCTCGATGATCTACGCCGGAGTGTTCGTCCTGCGGCCGCGCACCACTCCCCTGGTCGCGGGGGCGGCGGCGATCGCGTTCTGCTGGCTGGTCGAGCTGTCGCAGCTGACCGGCGTGCCCGCGTACCTGTCGGAGCGTTGCCTGCTCGCCCGGCTGGCGCTCGGTGTCGCGTACGACCCGCTGGACATGCTCTGGTATCCGGCCGGGGTGCTCCCGCTGGTCGCGGTCCATCTGCTGACCCGGGCGCGGCTGGTCGTCGGACAGGCCCCGCGATCCGGCGAGCGATGATCGCTGTTTCGGGTCAGAACCTGCGGCCTGACCCCGCGTTCTGACCCGAAACGGCGATCAAGCCCGGCGACGGCCCGCTGGGCCGCCGCCGGACTCCGCAGGTCAGACCCGGGTCACCCGGACCGCGTCGGCGATGACGTAGCCGGTGCCGTTGGTCCACCTGCTGACGCCGACCTTGTTGGCGTCGCCCGCGGTGAGGTTGAAGGTGCCCAGCA
Source organism: Catellatospora sp. NPDC049133 (assembly GCF_040648455.1). Lineage (NCBI taxonomy): Bacteria > Bacillati > Actinomycetota > Actinomycetes > Micromonosporales > Micromonosporaceae > Catellatospora > Catellatospora sp. NPDC049133. Next base: position 20,574 of record NZ_JBEZDT010000025.1, on the reverse strand, counting down.
CGCGCCACTGGCCACCGGTCGCCCGCTGGTCCACGGTCACGCTCTGGTTGCCGCCGCTGGTGACGACCACGTACGGCGCGGCGCTGTTGTAGCCCGGGTCGGCCGGCCACCACGCCTCGACGCGGTAGTTGCCCGTCTCCGGGATGGCGAACTTGTACCAGGCGGCGTCGCTGGCCGCGACGGGGTTGGCGAACCGGTAGTTCTCCCCGAACCGCTGCCCGGAGAACGCCGAGGTGCCCCAGTTGGTGCTGGCGGTGAACCGCCCGGCGGTGGTGTTGTCCACCGTGGACGTCCAGCCGCCGGTGGGCGGGTTCATCGCCCGGGCCACGTCGGCGCGCATCACGTCGAGGTCGATGGCATACGGGTCGATCTTGCCGGTGGTGCTGGTCTCCCGGTGGCCGCGGGCGTAGCTGGAGTCGCGGCCCAGCCGCTTGAGCACCGCCGCGGTCGCCGCGATCGAGGCGTTGTACTGCGCGGCCGTCATCTGCTGGTTGACGCCGTTGTAGTCGATCTCCCAGCCGATCAGCATGGTGTTGCCGTCACCTGCCGGGATGGGGCCACTGGCCCGCGCCGTCCCGGCGTGGTTGCAGCGCCCGGCCGAGATGATGTGGAAGACGCCGTGGTAGTCGACGAGCGCCTGGCACAGCGGCCCGGGCAGGTCGGAGCGGCCGTTGATGCAGACGTTCAGGGCCGGGTGCGGGTTGCTCGCGCTCGACGTGGCGGCGGTGTGGTGCCACAGCACGCCGATCGGGTCGAAGGAGCCGGGGCGCATCCGGTTGAGCCAGTTGCCCTCCTCGACAACCTGGACACCGGCCGCCCGTAGCACGTCGGCCAGCCAGGGGACGGTCGCCATCACGCCCCCTGAACGAGGTCGGCGGCGCACTCGGGCTCCGGGGCGGATGCGGTCGCGGCGTGGGCGGGGCGGGACACCAGCGCCACGGCGGCGGCCACGAGCGCAGGCACGCCGAGCAGGCGTCGGCGACGCGCACGCAGGGATCGGATTCTGGTCACGGCACTCCTCGGGGGTAGGGAGGGACACGAGCCAACGCTCGCGCGCACCTGATCAGACCTGCGTCATGCCTGGCCAGGCGGCGTGACGGCACCATATATCGTCATGCACGTCTATGTCGATACCTTGCGCCATGCCAGATGTTCACGAAATTTTCCTTCACACCCGAGCGCCCTTCCCGCGACAACTCTTGAAGACTTGCGGCCTCCGAGTGACTCGGGGGCCGCAAGTCTTCAAGAGTTGCGCCGCGGGTGGGGCGGCCAGGCGCCGCACCGATCAGAAGTAGTGGATTAGAAGAAGTCGTGGAGGACTGGGGGTGGGCCGGCGGTGGCGGCGGACAGCAGCGGGTCGGCGACGGCGGCGCCGCTCAGCAGGCCGGCCCGGCGCAGCGCCGACGGCGTGGCCGCGCCCGCGTACCAGGCGGCCAGCCCGCGCGGGGTGAACCGGACGGCACCGGACCCGCCGGACTCCAGCCGCCCGCTGCCGCCGTCGAGCACCAACCGCCACGGACCCGCGTTCCACGGGCACTCGGCGTCGACGATCTCCAGGTCCACCGCCCCGGCCAGGTAACCCGGCCAGCCGCGGGCCGCGATCGCCGCGGGCGCGTCGACCAGGCGCAGCATCCACGGCTGGCGGCTGTCCACGGTGACCAGCGTCGTCGGGATCTCCAGCAGGGCAGGGTCGCCCTGGCCGAGCCGCAGCACGGTCGTCGGCGCGACACTCGCCCAGCCGCCGAACATGGCCAGCAGCGCCGTCGACGCCTGCGGCGTGGCCGCCACCAGGTCGTGCGCCGTCACCCGGGCCACCGGATCGGTGTTCGGACCGCGCACCCAGCTCGCGTAACCCTCCAGGTCGCCCGTCGCGCCCACGGCGACGGTGACGCCGTCGTAGGCGGCCAGGAACTTCTCCGGCGTGGTGTCGTAGAGCAGGCCGGAGCGCTCCATCATGCCGGTGCCGGACCTGGCCCAGTCGCGGTAGAGAGCCTGGACGGCGGGCACGTCCTCGCTGCTCGCCGGGCGCAGCGTGACCCCGGGGCCCGGCCGGATCGCCGCCAGCGCCGACGTCGGCACGCTGAGGTAGGTCAGCGCCCCGACCTCCTCCCAGCCCAGCCGCCGGTACGGGTGCGGCGTCGACGGGAACAGCGCGCTGAGCGCCGCGCCGCGTTCGCGGGCCCCGGCCAGCAGCCGCGTGAGCACCTGGCGGCCCAGGCCCCCGCGACGCACCTCGGGGGCGACCGCGACGCCCGCGACGCCGGAGGTGGGCACGATCCGCCCGCCGAACCACTGGCCCTGCTCGCGATCGACCGCCTTGGCGATCAGCTGGCCGCCGTCGAGGACACCCCAGGCCGTCCGGCCCGGCACCAGGCTGAAGTCCTCCGGCGGTGGGGACGCGTGATATCCGAACGCGACGCTGCCCAGCCGCCAGGCGGCGGGTCCGTCCTGCTCCCGCAGCTGCCTTACCTCGTAGACCATCCGCCCATCCTAGGGACGCCGGCCAGGCTCCGGTGCCCGTCGACCGGGCGGGCCGGTGTAGGGCCGGCCCGCCCGGATCAGGGCGTCAGACCGTGATCCGGCCCGCGCCCGCACCCGCGCTCACACTGGCCTTCACGCCGCCGGCGCTGTCCAGGGTGTACGAGTACGGGATGCCCGACACGCTGCCCCCACCGCTCTCCGGGGACCCGGAGCCGGTGAAGTAGTTGTTGCGCTGCACGATCGCACCGTCGGCGGAGTCGGCGTAGCCGACCAGCGTGGGCTCGTCGACGCTCTCGAAGTAGTTGCCCTCGACGAGCACGCCCGCGCCCATGGTGGACGCGACGCCGTACTCGTTGCCCCGGTAGTAGTTGTTGTACACGTGCACCGGGTTGCCGAAGCGGACCCGCGGGTGGCGGGTGCCCGAACCGTCGAACCAGTTGTGGTGGTAGGTCACCCGCAGGTGGCCGCGGTCCTCACTCGCGTTGTCGTCGCTGTGGCCGAGCAGCATGGACTTGTCGTGTCCGTACACCCGGTTCCAGGAGACCGTGACGTAGTCCGAGGCGCGCTTGACGTCGACCGCGCCGTCGTACCCGTTGGTGAAGCTGTTGTGGTCGATCCAGACCCGGGTCGAGTACTGGACGTTGATCGCGTCGTCGTTCCAGTCGCGGAACGAGATGTTGCGGATGATGACGTTGCTGGCGTTGGAGACGTTCAGGCCGCAGCCCGCGATCGTCGCGCCGGAGTTGCCGAGGATGGTCTTGTTCGACCCGACGGTGATCATGCCGGAGCAGGAGATCGTGCCGGAGATGCGCACGACCCGCGCGGTGCTGCCGGAGACGGCGCTGGACAGGGCCGACGAGCTGGTGACCGTGGTCGCCGAGGCGCTGCCGCCGCCGGTGGTGCCGCCGCCCTGGGTGGCCCAGCCGACCAGCCCGGTCTGCGAGCCGCCACCGCCGCCCCCGCCGGAACCGACCGCGATGAGCTGCCAGTGCTGGTTCCAGCCGTTGAGGTCGGCGTACTGGCTGATGATGCCGCCGTCGGCGGTGGACCACTCCCACACGTCGAGGGCCTTGCCGCTGTGCCGGTTGAGGAACTTCACGTAGCCGCTGTCGGTGTCGCGGACCGCGAAGTGCTGGCGGGTGGTGCCGTTGTCCGGGTTCTGCACCAGGCCGGTGCCGTCGTTGGCGTTGGGCAGCTCAAGGTACTTGCCGCTCTGGCGCGAGCGCAGCTTGTAGTAGCCGCTGCCGGCGTCGACGAACTGCCACTGCTGCTGGTAGCCGTCGTTGCGGGACCACTGGACGATCGGGGCCCCGTCGGCGGTGCTGAAGTTGTACAGGTCGACGGCCTTGCCGCTGTGCCGGGACGCGATGACGTACCACGCGCCGGTGTCGATGGTGACGGCCTGGGCCGGTGCCGCGACGACCGCGCCGACCGCCGCGAGCGCGAGGGTCAGCGCCGCGACGAGTGCGGTTCGCAGTCGCCAGGAGCGGCGGGTTGTCGTCCGTGGAGTGGATGGGGACATCGGATGGACCTCCGAGTGTTGGCGCCGCGGGCGGCCTGGGCGAGCCGGCCCGCGGTGCAGGTGAGCGGATGCGGAAAGCGCTTTCCGTTCTCGGAACGTTAGTCGTGACGTCAAACTATGTCAATCGATATGGCATGCCAGCCTGCGTGTCCGGACTCGAAACCGTAGGCCCGCCGACGAGGGTCGTGCCGGGATCACCGACACCGGCGAACGTGGCAGCCGCCGCCTAGGCTGCACGCCATGAGTGACACGGGGATCCTGCTGTTCGCGCCGTGCGTGGCGGTCGTCGCGCTCACGGTCTACGCGCTCTTTCACACCGCCGCGCGGCGGCGCACGGACCCGCGCGATCCGGTCGTCGATCAGGCGATCATGGAGGCGGCCCTACGGCGGGACGCGGAGCAGCGGGAGGCGGCGCGGACCGCCCGCTCCCGGCGGGCCGGACGGCGGATCGCCGAGCGCGGCACGCCGAGGCAGGCAGGCGGGTCCGCCCACGACGCCACCTTCGGCGGCCCGCTCTGAGCAGCCGCGGCGCTCAGCCGCGTAGACCCACGCAGTCGTGCGCCCAGAACGGGTCCGAGTAGACGAACGTGCCGGTCATCCACGGCTCGTACGCCGCCAGCGGGTGCACCTGGAACCCCGGATCGGGGATGCGCAGCGACGGCGAGCGGAAGTCCAGGCCGCTCGCCCGGACGAAGCCGTGCCGCGCGTAGTACCTCGGGTCGCCCTCCAGGAACACCAGCGGCACACCCGCGGCGTCGGCGGCCGCCAGCGCCGCGGCGACGAGCCGCCCGCCGAGACCACGACGCTGATGATCAGGGTGTACGCCGAGCGGCGACAGGGTGTACACGTCGACCAGGCGGGCCGGGGCGTCCAACCGGCAGGCGCTGAGCATCACGTGCCCGACGATCCGGTCCTCGTCCATCGCCACCAGCGAGACCACCGGCAGCGCGGCGGGAGCGGCCCGCAGCGCGCCGACCAGTCCGGGGACCCGGTCGCCGTCACCGAAGGCGAGGGCCTGCACCGCCCGCACCGCGCCGTGGTCGGCGGTGGTCTCGGCCCTGATCGCATAGTCCATGACCGCGAACCTAGAACCGGGTGCACCGGACCGCAACGGGTTTCCGGACGCCCAGGCCGGGCACGATTCCCTGGCGAGCGGGCATCGCACGGGTAACATCCTTGCGTCTGTCCAACGTGCGCAAGGAGGCCACGGTGGTGCACGAGGTCCGCGGAGTCGTCGCCCGCTCGAAGAACGCGCCGGTAAGCATCGAAACGGTGCTGGTGCCCGACCCCGGTCCCGGGGAGGCGCTGGTGAAGGTGCAGGCCTGCGGGGTCTGCCACACCGACCTGCACTACCGGGAGGGCGGCATCAACGACGACTTCCCGTTCCTGCTCGGACACGAGGCCGCCGGGGTCGTGGAGGCCGTCGGCGCGGGCGTGACCGAGGTGGCCCCGGGCGACTACGTCGTCCTGAACTGGCGCGCCGTGTGCGGCCAGTGCCGCGCCTGCCGCAAGGGCAAGCCGTGGTACTGCTTCGCCACGCACAACGCCAAGCAGAAGATGACGCTGGCCGACGGCACCCCGCTGTCGCCCGCGCTGGGCATCGGCGCGTTCATCGAGAAGACGCTGGTCGCCGCCGGGCAGTGCACCAAGGTGGACCCGGCCGCGCCGCCGGAGGTCGCCGGGCTGCTGGGCTGCGGCGTGATGGCCGGGCTGGGCGCGGTGCTGAACACGGGCGCGGTGACCCGCGGCGACACCGTCGCGGTGATCGGCTGTGGCGGCGTCGGCAACGCGGCCATCGCCGGGGCGCGGCTGGCCGGCGCGACCACGATCATCGGCGTCGACCTCGACGACCGCAAACTCGCCTGGGCCGAGCAGCTCGGCGCGACGCACACCGTCAACGGCGGGCAGACCGACGTCGTCGAAGCCATCCGCGAGCTGACCGGCGGCTTCGGCGCGGACGTGGTCGTCGACGCGGTCGGCCGCCCGGAGACCTACCGGCAGGCCTTCTACGCCCGGGACCTGGCGGGCACGGTGGTGCTGGTGGGCGTGCCCACCCCGGAGATGACGCTGGAACTGCCGCTGCTGGACGTGTTCGGCCGCGGCGGCGCGCTCAAGTCCTCCTGGTACGGCGACTGCCTGCCTTCCCGCGACTTCCCCACCCTGCTCGCGCTGTACCTGCAGGGGCGGCTCGACCTGGCCGCGTTCGTGTCCGAGAAGATCGGGCTCGACGACGTCGAGGAGGCGTTCGCCAAGATGGGCCGCGGCGAGGTGCTGCGCTCGGTGGTGATGCTGTGACGGGCTCGGCGCGCATCGAACGGGTGGTCACCTCGGGCACGTTCAGCCTGGACGGCGGCACGTGGGAGGTCGACAACAACGTCTGGCTCATCGGCAACGACAGCGACGTGCTCGTCGTCGACGCGGCGCACGACGCGGCCGCGATCATGGCGGCGGCCGGTGAACGCCGCGTCGTCGCGATCGTCTGCACGCACGCGCACAACGACCACATCGACGCCGCGCCGGAACTGGCCCGGCTGAGCGGTGCGCCGATCATGCTGCACCCCGACGACCGGGTGCTGTGGGACATGACCCACCCGGGCGTGGTGCCCGACCGGGATCTGACCGACGGCGACTGCCTGACCGTGGCCGGGGTCGAGCTGTGGGTGCACCACACGCCGGGGCACGCGCCGGGCGCGGTGTGCCTGTACGCGCCGCAGCTGAACGCGCTGTTCTCCGGGGACACCCTTTTCCAGGGCGGGCCGGGCGCGACCGGCCGGTCCTACAGCGACTTCGGCACGATCATCGGCTCGATCCGCGACCGGCTGCTGACCCTGCCGCCGGACACCGTGGTGTACACCGGGCACGGCGACACCACCACCATCGGCGCGGAGTCCCCCCACCTGGACGAGTGGCTGGCCCGCGGCCACTGAACACGGCTTCATCCGTGCGGACGCCCACGATGCGGGCGTCCGCACGGCCGCCGGTCAGTAACCCCAGCGGTTCTTCAGGTGCCGCCAGAAGTCGCGCAGCATCCACTTGTCGAACTCGGTGATGCTGGTGGCACTGCCCGCCTTCATGATGAAGCAGCACTGGCCGGTGGGCGTCCAGTCGTAGAAGTCGTCCAGGCCGAAGGTGTGCCCGACTTCATGCAGGTAGATGTGGATGTTCTCGGAGTTCAGCGCGCCGGTGAAGTACTCGCTGCCCATGCGCTGGCCCCAGTCGCCGCCCGCGCCGCCGCCGAAGCCCGCGGTCAGCCACAGCGACATGTCGTAGTGGTGCGCCGCGCCGCCGGGGCAGCCGGAGTAGTTGTCGTCCTGGTGGAAGAAGCGGCCGCACGGCTCGGAGCACTGCGGCGCGTTCTCCCGGATGTCGTTGACGTAGATGTCGACCGAGTTGTCGGTCCACTCCAGGGTGGCCCGGTCGCGCACGGCCCAGCCGACCACGTTGACCGGCACCTCGGCGTATGGCCAGCCGTTGTGCCCGGCCATGACATCCATCCACTTCTTGAACTGGCGCTTCAAGGCTGCGTGGATCTGGTCGCGCAGTGCCGCGCTCACCCGGGCGCTGGAGTCCCAGCGCACGCAGTAGTTGATCCGCCCGCCGCCGGCCATGACCTGGTCCCAGCCGTAGTTGCGGAAGGTGAGCAGCTGCGGGTATGTGGACTGGTAGTGCGACCACACCTCGTTGAGCGGCGCGACCAGGTTGCTCGGCGGGTTCCAGCCGCTGGTGGGCGGGCTCGACAAAGAGGTCGACGGCCGGGGCGACGCCGACGGTGACACCGAGGGCGAGGCCGACGGGCGCGGGGACGCCGACGGCGAGGACGACGGCGGTGCCGGCGACGCGGTGGACGGCGTGCCGGTGCAGGCGACGTTGTTGAGGGTGAACGCGGTCGGGATCGGATTGGCGGTCGTCCACGCGCCGTTGAAGCCGATCGTGGTGCTCGCGTTCGTGCCCAGGCTGCCGTTGTAGCCCATGTTGACGGCGGTGACCTGGCTGCCGCTGTGCGTGTAGGCCGCGCTCCACCCCTGGGTGACGGCCTGGCCGGCGGCGGGGAACGTCCAGCGCAGGGTCCAGGCGGTGAGCGGGTCGCCGAGATTTCTGATGACGATGTTGCCGGTGAAGCCGCCGCTCCACTGCGACGGGACGGTGTAGGTGACCTGGCAGCCGGTGACGGCGGCCTGCACGGCGGTCGCGACGAGGGTCCAGGCGGCCACGGCGGTCGCCATGGTCGCGGCCAGCGCCGCGCTCAGGGCACGGCGATGTCTGGTTTGCAGCATGGAGGACTCCGGGGGTGTGGGCGCGTCAACCGCGCCGACGGGTGCGGGGCACGTGGCACGACCGCCCGGTGTCGACGCCACGCATTGACGCGGATCGAGTCCGCGTTCCGGCTCCAGCACACCACGATGCAGGCCGAAAACCTTTTCGGCAAGCCGCCGTGGCTCAGCTCGCGGTGACGCGTCCGGACTCGACGGTGAGCATCCGGTTGGTCTGCACGGCCTGCAGCATCTGCCGGTCGTGGGTGACGAGCAGCAGCGTGCCGGTGTACGAGTCCAGCGCCTGCTCCAACTGCTCGATCGCGGGCAGGTCGAGATGGTTGGTGGGCTCGTCGAGCACCAGCAGGTTCACCCCCGACGCCTGCAGCAGCGCCAGCGCGGCCCGGGTGCGCTCGCCCGGCGACAGCGTCGCGGCCGGCCGCAGCACGTGCGCGGCGCGCAGCCCGAACTTGGCCAGCAGGGTGCGCACGTCACCCGGGGCCAGCGCGGGCACCGCCGACTGGAACGCGTCCACGAGCGGTTGGTGGCCGAGGAAACGCCCACGGGCCTGGTCGATCTCGCCGACCACGACGCCCGGCCCGAGCGAGGCGGTGCCCGCGGCGAGCACGGCCCGGCCGAGCATGGCGCGCAGCAGGGTGGACTTGCCGGACCCGTTGGGGCCCGTCACGGCGACCCGGTCGGCCCAGTCGATACGCAGGTCCACGGGCCCGAGCGTGAAGTCGCCCTGGCGTACGACCGCGTTGTTGAGGGTGGCCACCACCGCTCCGGCGCGCGGGGCGGCGGCGATCTGCATGCGCAGCTCCCACTCCTTGCGCGGCTCCTCCACCTCGTCGAGCCGCTCGATCAGGCGCTCGGTCTGCCGGGCCTTGGCGGCCTGCTTCTCCGTCGACTCGGTGCGGAACGCCTTGCCCATCTTGTCGTTGTCGGGCGACTTGCGGCGGGCGTTCTTGACGCCCTTCTCCATCCACGCACGCTGCATGCGGGCCCGCGCGAGCAGGTCGTCCTTCTTGTCGGCGTACTCCTCGAAGGCCTCGCGGGCGTGCCTGCGGGCGACCTCCCGCTCGGCAAGGTAGGCCTGGTAGCCGCCGCCGTACTGGCGCACCTGCTGCTGGGCCAGGTCGAGTTCGACGACCCGGGTGACGGTGCGGGTGAGGAACTCGCGGTCGTGACTGACCAGCACGGTGCCCGCGCGCAGCTCGCCGAGGAAGCGCTCCAGCCGGTCCAGCCCGGCCAGGTCGAGGTCATTGGTCGGCTCGTCCAGCAGGAAGATGTCATACCGGCTGAGCAGCAGCGACGCCATGCCCGCGCGGGCGGCCTGGCCGCCGGACAGCGCCGTCATCGGGTGGTCGAGGCCGACGTCGAGGCCCAGCTCCGCGGCGACCGCCTCGGCCCGCTCGGGCAGGTCGGCCCCGCCGAGTTCGAGCCAGCGCTCCAGGGCCTCGCCGTAGCGGTCGTCGGCCCCGTCCGCGCCCTCGGCCAGCGCCAGCGCCGCGTCGTCCATCTCCTGCTGGGCCCGCGCCACACCGGTGCGGCGGGCGAGGAAGTCGCGCACCGTCTCGGCGGGACGCCGCTCGGGCTCCTGCGGCAGCAGCCCGACGTTGGCGGTCGGCGGGTTGAGGGTGACGCTGCCCTGCTCGGGTGTGGCCAGGCCGGCGAGCAGGCGCAGCAGCGTGGACTTGCCGGCCCCGTTCACGCCGACCAGGCCGACCACCTCACCGGGCGCGACGACCAGATCGAGTTCGCTGAACAGGACCCGCTCGCCGTGCCCGGCGGACAGGCCACGGGCCACCAAAGTCGCGCTCATGCCTGTTCCTCGCTCCGCTCGTCACAGGCATGTCCCGAGCCCATGCCTCGCTCCCGCTCACCGCGAAAGCGTATCCGTCGCTCTGGGCACCGGCCCCGACCGGGCACGGGAGTCAGCCCACGACCTCGTGCAGGTAGCACCAGCGCCAGTCCTCGCCAGGCTCGAACGACTGGATGACCGGGTGCCCGACCTCGTGGAAGTGCGCGGTGGCGTGCTTGTGCGGGGAGGAGTCGCAGCAGCCGATGTGCCCGCAGTTCAGGCAGCGTCGCAGGTGCACCCAGGTGGTGCCGTCGCGCAGGCACTCCTCGCAGCCGTCGGCGCGGGCCGCCGGGTCGTCGGCGTTCTTCAGGTCCTCACAGCTCATGCCTGCTCCTCGTTCACGCGGGTCGGTCCATCCGTTCCAGCATCGACTCTTCCAGGTCCATGTCGCGTTGTGCGCGCACGAGCACGTCCTCCGGGATCCGGCCGGCGTCGCGGGCGGCGCGGAACACGGCCCGCTCGGCCTCCAGCATCTCCCGGCGCAGCCGGACGTAGACGGCGGATGGCGTTTCCCGGTCGGCGCCCAGCCGCTCCCATACCGCGTTGGAGCGGCGCTCGGTGAGCAGGCGCAGCTTGTCCACGACCTCCGGGGAGGCGGTGTCGGCGAGGCTCTCCAGCCGCTCGCGGGCGGCCTTGCTGGCCTGCTGCTGCGCCTGCGCCTCGGCGAGGATGTCCCGGGTCGGGTCGTCGGCCTGGACCTTCAGCATCCGGGCCACCATCGGCAGGGTCATGCCCTGCAGCACGAGGGTGCCGACGATGACGGCGAAGGCCAGCCACACGAACAGCGCCCGCGGGTACGGCATGCGGCCCGCGAGCACGGCGGGCAGCGCCAGCGCGGTGGCCAGGGTGACCACGCCGCGCATGCCGGCCCAGGAGATCACGGTCGCCCCGGTGAAGTCGATGCCGGTGCCGTGGCGGCGCACCATGGGCAGCAACCGCACCAGGTACGCGACCGGGTACATCCAGGCGAACCGGGCAATGATCACGGTCGCGAGCACCGCCAGGGTCAGCCCCGCCACCTCGGCGAAGGGGGTGTTCAGGTCGGCCAGCACCTCTCGTAGTTGCAGGCCGACGACCAGGAACACCAGGCCTTCCAGCATGAAGGTGATCATGCGCCAGAAGGCGCCCATCTGCAGGCGCGACGCGGCCGACATCAGCGTCGGCATGCGATGGCCCAGATAGAGACCGGTCACCACGACCGCGACCACGGCCGAGGCGTGGATGAGTTCCGCGACGACGGTCACCGCGAACGGGGTGAGCAGCGAAATCGAGTTGTCGAGCAGCGGGTCGCGGGTGCGCCGGTGCAGGAACGCGGCGGTGAGCGCCCCCAGCGCGCCGACCAGCACACCGCCGCCGGCCGCCAGCATCACCTGCTGGGCCACACCCATCGGGCCGACCGCCGTGCCGACCGCGACCACGACGGTGACCCGGAAGATGACCAACGCGGTCGCGTCGTTGAGCAGGCTCTCGCCTTCGAGGATGGTCACCAGCCGGCGGGGCAGGCCGATGCGTTTGGCGATGGCGGTGGCCGCGACGGCGTCCGGGGGCGCGACCACCGCGCCGAGCGCCAGGCAGGCGGCGAGCGGCACCTGGGGCAGCAGCGCGTGCACGAGCAGTCCGACCGCGACCGCGGTGAAGATGACCAGGCCGACGGCGAGCAGCAGGATCGAGCGGATGTTGTGCCGGAACGCCGGCACCGAGGTCTCCAGCGCGGCGACGTACAGCAGCGGCGGCAGGACGCCGATGAGCACGACCTCCGGCTCCAGCACCACGACCGGGAAGCCGGGGATCAGCGCCAGGGCCAGGCCCACCACCACCAGCACGATCGGGTTGAGCAGGTTGTACCGGCGCGACAGCGCGGAGACCGCGACGACGATCACGGTCAGCACGACAGCCACCACGAGGGCATTCACGTGTCAGAGCCTATGGCGCGGCAGCGCCTGGTACGCATATGTCCACGGTCACCGCGCCCATCCGGCGCGATCGGGCACGAATCTCCGCTGCTGACAGCCTTGGGCGGGACACTGACCGGCCGGTAGGTAAGAAATCCCTCCCACGGAATGAGAAACATGCGTCATACTGCATGGGTTCACCCGATGTTCATCCTTCCCTGCCGACCGGTCAGGCGACCCCGCGCACCGCCCGGTTACCGCCCCCGATGGGCGTTCTACCTGCCGGTCAGTAGGCAGGCTAAATGAACTCCCGGTGAAAGCACCCCTGACCTGCCGCCCGGCAAGGCGTTTGCCCTGATCACGGCGTTGACCATGTCTTGCCGGCGGAGGTTTGATCGGCCTGTTCCGCTTGATCAGCCATCTTTTGGGAGGAGGGTGTTCGATGCAGGAGACCGCTCGTGCCATCGGCCACCGGCTGCGGATCACCACCACCATGTTCAGCCTGATGCTGTTCCTGGTCGCCGGGCTCACCGTCATGGCGCAACCGCAGCGGGCGTCGGCCGCGCAGCTCACCGAACCGGTTTCGGTGTCCATGCAGGAATCGACCACGTCCGCGCTGGACGGCGGCAGGCGCTGCTGGAAGCAGACCTACCGCTGGCACCACCGCACGTACAAGAAGTGGGTCTGCAAGTACAGCCACCACTACAAGAAGCACTACAAGAAGAACTACCACCACAAGAAGTACAACAACCACGGCAACAACCACCACGGGTACAGCAACCACCGTTGAGGATCACCCGTCCCGGGCCGGCGGCCCCGACCGCCGGCCCACCCGTACCCTGCGGACCCCGCCGCGGTGGCACGATGACCGGATGCCTGACATGGAACTGCTGCCGGCCACCAGCCGCGCCCTGCTGCACCGTCTCGCCACCGCCCAGGCCGAGGGCCGCGCGCCTTCCCTGGTCGGCGCGATCGTCCGCGACGGCGCACCGGTGTGGACCGGCGGCCGCGGCCTCGTCGGCGGGCAACCCCCGACGACCGACACGCAGTACCGCATCGGCTCGCTGACCAAGACCTTCGTCGCCGTGCTGGTCATGCGCCTGCGCGACGAGGGCCGCCTCGACCTGGCCGACCCGCTCGGCAGGCACCTGCCCGCCTCGCCCCCGGCCGCCACGGGGATGACCGTCGCCCAGCTGCTCGCGCACACCGCCGGCCTGCCGTCGGAGACCCCGGCCCCGTGGTGGGAGCGCACCGACGGCGACGTACGCCCCGAGCTGGCCGACCTGCTCGACGCCGACCCGGTCAAGCACCCCGCCGGGCGGGTCTTCCACTACTCGAACCCGGGCTTCGCGCTGCTCGGCGCGCTCGTCGAGCAGCTGCGCGGCAAGCCGCTGGAGCAGGTGCTCGCCGAGGAGATCCTCACCCCGCTCGGCATGACCCGCACCTCGTTGCTGCCGCAGACCCCGCACGCCGACGGCTGGGCCGTGCACCCGTGGGCCGACGTGCTGCTGCCCGAACCCGCCACCGACACCGGCCGGATGGCCCCGGCAGGGCAGCTGTGGTCCACCGTCGAGGACCTGTGCCGCTTCGCCGCGTTCCTGGGCGCGGGCGACCCGGCGGTGCTGGCCGAGGCGAGCCTGGCGCAGATGCGCGTCCCGGCGTCCCCGCTCGACGGCCCCGTCTGGGACCTGAGCTACGGCCTGGGCATGCAGCTCAAGAACGACGGCGGGCGGATGCTGTCCGGGCACACCGGCTCGATGCCCGGCTTCCTCTGCACGGTGTGGGTCAGCCCCGCCGACCGGCTGGGCGGCGTCGTGCTGGCCAACGCGACCTCGGGGATCTCCATCGGGGCGCTGGCCGCCGACCTGGTGCGCATCACCGCCGAGCACGAACCGCGTATCCCGGACACGTGGACCCCGCTGGAGACGTACGACCCGGCGCTGCTGGACCTGGCCGGCCCCTGGTACGTGGGGCCCGCACCGGCGCTGGTCCGGCTGCGCGCCGACGGCGACCTGGAGTTCGGGCCGCTGACCGGGGCGGGGCGCAGCTCCCGGATGAAGGCGCGGGGCGACGGCACGTGGCTCGGGCTGGAGGGCTACTACGCGGGCGAGACGCTGCGCGTGGTGCGCGACGCCGCCGGTGCGGTGACCCATCTGGACCTGGGCAGTTTCGTGCTCACCCGGCAGCCGTACGGTTCGGACACGGTCCCCGGCGGCGTCGACCCGCTGGGCTGGCGCGGCGGGCCCGCGTAGGGTCGGGGCCATGGATCAGCTGGAACCGCTGCCGACGGACTGGACCCGCGCGCTCGCCATCGCGGCCCACCCCGACGACCTCGAATACGGGGTGTCCGGGGCGGTGGCCGGGTGGACCGCGGCGGGCAAGGACGTGCGCTACACCCTGGTCACCCGCGGCGAGGCCGGCATCGCCACCCTCCCGCCGGAGGAGTGCGGGCCGCTGCGCGAGGCCGAGCAGCGCGCGGCCTGCGCCGAGGTCGGCGTGTCCGAGCTGGAGTTCCTCGGCCACGCCGACGGCGTCGTCGAGTACGGCCTCGCCCTGCGCCGGGACCTGGCCGCGGCGATCCGCCGCCACACGCCCGACCTGGTGGTCACCGCGAACTTCCACGACACGTGGCCCGGCGGCGGTTGGAACTCCCCCGACCACCGCAACGTGGGCCGGGCCGTCATGGACGCCGTCGGCGACGCGGGCAACCGGTGGATCTTCCCGGAGCTGGTGGCGCAGGGACTGGCCCCGTGGGGCGGCGTGCGCTACGTCGCCGTCGGCGGCTCGCCGCAGGCCACCCACGCCGTCGACATCACCGACACGCTGGACCAGGCCGTGGCGTCCCTCGACGCGCACCACGCCTACCTGGCGGGGTTGGGCGACAACCCGATGGCCGACACGCGGGCCTTCCTGGAGTGGATGGCCGACCTGACCGCGCCGCGCTTCGGCGGCCGGCGCGCGGCGGCCTTCGAGCTGCACCGAATGTGACGGGCCGGCCGGGTCGCGCGCCGCGGCCCGGTGGGCCCGCCCGGGCGACCGGACCCGGCCGAAGGCAGGGATGGACCTCGGTCCTCACGGCTGGGCCTGGCGCTGGGTCGCGGCGACGGCCAGTTCCACGCGGGAGGTCAGGCCGAGTTTGGCCAGGATGCTCGACACGTGCGACTGCACGGTGCGCCGGGACAGGAAAAGCTGCGCGGCGACGTCCGGGTTGGACATGCCGGTCGCGACCAGCTCGGCCACGGTGCGCTCGGTGTCGGTGAGCGCGTCCCAGCCGTGTTTGGGACGGCCCCGGCGGCCACGGGCCCCGTCGCGCACTCCGGCGTCGCGCAGCCGGGCACGGGCGCGGGCCAGGTCCCAGCTCGCCTCCAGCCGGCCGTAGCCGTCCAGCGCCTGTTGGAGCGCCTCCCGCGCGCCCGCCTGGTCACCGGCGGCGGCCAGGGCCAGTGCGGCCGACTCGTGCGCGTACGCCTCGTACAGCGGCCAGCCCGCCCGCCGGAACGCCTCCACTGCGGCACGCATCGGCGCGACGCCGCCCTCGGCGAGGCCGCGGCAGTACGCGGCGCAGCCGGCCAGGCTCGGCGTGGGCTGCACTGACGCGATCGAGTGCAGGTCGTCGGCGAGCGCCCGCACGTCGCCGGGCGTCCCGGCCGCGGCGGTGGCGCGCGCCAGGTCGGGGCAGACCCGGTACATCATGCGCCGGGCTTCGAGCCCGCCGGCCTGCTCCCACATCGGCCGGACCAGCCCGGCGGCATGCTTCGGATCGCCTTGCGCCTCGGCGGCCAGTGCCTGCGCCCAGCGGACCAGGTAGCGGCCGTCGGCCTCGTCGGTGTCAGCGGGTAGCTCGGCGCCCGGGGCGTCACCGCGGTGCACGGCGATCAGGTCCGCCATGGCCAGCAGCCGCGAGCCGTGCCCGAGCGGGTCCGGCCCGTCCAGGCCGCTGCGCACCTCGGCCAGCGCGTCGTCCCAGCGCCCCTGCAGGAAGCGAATGTGCGCGCGCACGGCATGCGCGGTCGTCAGGAACACCCCGCCGGTGCGCTGGTTGTGGCGCACCGCGGTCGCGACGGCCTCGTCGGCCTCGTCGAGCCGGTCCAGTTCCAGCAGGCAGATGCCCTTCAGCACGTACGGGTCCACCTGCAGGTCCGGCCGGATGCCGTGGCCCAGGTGGGACAGGGCCAGCTCGGTCAGCGCCAGCGACGCGGCCATGTCGTCCTTGGCCAGGCCCACGCCCTTGGCGAGGTAGCCGATGCCGATGCCCTCGGCGTCCCCCGCCGCCTCCCCGTCCGCGACGGCCCGGTCCGCGACCACCACCGCCTCCTCGAACCGGTCCAGCAGGAACAGGCAGATCGCGGCGATGCCACGGAACCGCGCGGCCTGACCGACCGAGGTGTAGGGCGAGTCCACCGCCGGCTCGGCGGCGTCGATCGCCTCCTGCAGCCGTCCCTGGCGGTAGCAGGCCTGGACCAGCAGCCACCGCAGGTCGGGCGCGTAGGCGGCGTCGCCGTCGAAGGACAGCGCGGCGCGGGCGACCCGTTCGGCCTGCGCCGGATCACCGTCCCAGAGCAGGGCCCGGACCAGGTGCGTACGCAGCGCCGGGCTCGCCTGCGCCGGGTCGGCGGTGGCCCGGCCCAGCAGCCGCACCGCCAGGTCGGGGGCGCGTACGGTCAGCGCGTCGGCGTTCGCGGCCAGCCACTGCCGCCCGTCGGCGTCGAGATCGCCCCCGGCCAGCAGGTGCGCGGCCACCCGCTCGGGTGCGCCGTCCCGGCCGGTCAGCGTCCGCCCCGCGCGCTGGTGCAACGCGGTCCGCACCGCCTGCGGCACGCCGCGGTCGAGCAGTTCGCGGGCCAGCCCCTGGCGGAACCGGAGGCACTGCCCGTCGTCGACGAGCAGGCCGGTGCCCACCGCGTCGGCGATCACCTCGGACACCGCCATCAGCGGCCGGTCGAGCACCGCGGCCAGCTCGGCGACGTCGACGGTCTGCCCGAGCACCGCGGCGGCCTGCAGGGTCTCCCGGTACTCGCGCGGCATCTGGGCAGCCTGGCCCCGGGCCAGGTCGACCAGCGGCTGCGGCACCGCGGGCGGGTCGCCGGGACCGGTGAACTCGGCTTCACCGTCCGCGAATTGGATCAACCCGTCCGCGAGGTACGCCCCCAGCAGGGTCTTGACGTGCATCGGGTTGCCGCCGTATGCCCGCAGCACGCCGCGCAGCCGCGGGCCCGGCGGCGCACCGAGGCGTGCCGTGGCCAGCGCGACGACCGCGGGCTCGGGCAGGGCTTCCAGCCGCAGCTCCAGCGCGCCCTGGGCGAGCAGGCCCCGCTGCAGACTGTTCAGGGCGTCGCCCTGGGCCAGCGCGCGAGCGGCGACGACGAGCAGCAGCGGCTCCTGCCCGATGTCGCGGGCGAGCCGGTGCAGCAGCACCATGCTGGACGCGTCGGCCCACTGGGCGTCGTCGAGCAGGATCGCGACCGGGCCGCGGCTGAGCCAGCGGTCCGCCAGCGCCAGCAGCGCCTCGGTGACCGCGAGCTCGTGGTGCAGGGCGGTGACGCTGCGGGCCAGCGCGTCGCGGCCGCGCAGCAGGTCGACGACCCGGTCGAGGTCGTCGTCGCGGCCCACGTGCGCCCGCGCGACGGCCGACATGGCCGCGAACGGCAGGCGCTGCTCGACGTCGGCGGCGGCGCCGTACAGCACCCGCATGCCCAGCGCCGCGCACTGCTCGGCGAGGCGGTCCAGCAGCATGGTCTTGCCCAGGCCGACGGCCCCTTCCAGGACCACCGCGTTGCCGTGCCCGGCGGCAGCCCGCCGCGCGGCGGCGCGCAGCTGCTCGCACTCCGCGGTCCGGTCCACCAGGTCCGGCCGATCGGCCTCCACGTGATCAAGACTAACGGCCCACCCCCCGCCACATCATCGATCACCTCACCCACCCACCCCCTTTTCATCGTTGGCCTATCACATCGAAAATCCGCCCTCGGATTCGATGAGATAGGCCGACGTCTGTGGAAAGTGGGAGGCGGGGCCGGGCGGGAGTCAGCGTGCGGCGGTGTCCCCGTGTCGCGCGGCGCCGGCGGCGACCGGCTGGCGGCGGGACCGGGCGGCGGCGAGCTGCACAGGCGCGCCGGGGGCGGCCAGCGCGTCCTGCTGCTGGCGCTCGTACAGGTAGGAGGACATGGCGTAGAAGAAGGTGATGACGCCGAGCATCTCGCACAGCTCCTCGACGGACGCCGCGAGCAGGTACTCCATGTATCCGGTGCCGGGCGCGACGTTGCCGCTGACGTCCCGGCCGACGAACGCTCCGACGACCTCCATGCCGACCGCGCCGAGCACGAACAGCACACCGCCGCCCGCCACCAGCAGGCGGGTGCGCACCGGCAGGTGGAACAGGAACTTCAGGTAGGACACGCAGAACACCAGCACGAACGGCGCGGCGACCACGATCCACGACAGGTAGGACGCCTTGCCCAGGTTGACCAGGCCCATCTTGCGGCTCATCTCGTGCATCTGCGTGATCTCGTCCATGGACAGGAACGCGAAGACGACCGACAGAATCCGCCAGTGCTTGGCGTACTTCTCCCCCCGTGCGGCGACGTTGTTCGCGATCTCCCACAGCACGTACGCGGCGAGCAGCAGCAGGGCGCCGGAGAACCAGGTCGGGAGGTTCTTCTCCTTGTCCACGTTGAAGAACGTGGTCCACCAGGCGAAAGCGGGGATCACGTTGTGATGGCCCAGCCCGTGGTAGAGATAGTTGCCGCCGAGGCTGAGCACGTGCAGGCCGGCGACGAAGCACAGCAGGAAGCGCACCAGCGTGCGGGGAGTCGGCAGGTTGATTCTCATCGCGGGCCCTATTCGACGGTGGACCGCCCGGTGCGGACCGGGAGGCATGGCTGCCGAATATAACGGTCGAAATCGCCCAAACGATTCTTGACTTCGCGAAATTCATGCCGCGGCCCCTCGCATGCACGAGGCGCGGCCCGGCTTCCTGCCGTGACCGCGCCCCGATGATCCGAACCGGCCCGTCAGGCCAGGCCGTTGCGGCCGATGACCTCGGCGTACCAGTGGGCGCTGTCCTTGGGCAGGCGGCGCTGGGTGGCGTAGTCGACGTGCACCAGCCCGAAGCGCTTGCCGTACCCGTACCCCCACTCGTAGTTGTCCAGCAGCGACCAGGCAAGGTATCCGCGCAGGTCGGCCCCGCCCTCGATGGCGGCGTGCGCCGCCCGCAGGTGCCCGTCGAGGTACGCGATGCGCTCGTCGTCGGCCACCCGGTCGCCCTCCACCACGTCGGTGTAGGCCGCGCCGTTCTCGGTGACCATCAGCGGCACGCCCGGGTAGTCCGCCGCCAGCCGCAGCAGCAGGTCGGACAGGCCGGTCGGGTCCACCGGCCAGTCCATCGCCGTCACCGGCGCGCTCTGGGTCACGAACTCGACGCCCTCGCTGCCGGGGTGCGCCTCGCCGCTGTGCGCGCCGACCTGGGCCCGGACCAGCGCCGGCTGGTAGTAGTTCACGCCCAGCAGATCGATCGGGGCGGCGATGAGCGCCTCGTCGCCGGATCGGATCACCCCTGCCGCGCCGAACCGCTCGAACAGCGCGAGCATGTCCTGCGGGTAACGCCCGCGCAGCGCCGGGTCCAGGAACAGCCGGTTCTGCAGCCCGTCGATGAGCCGGGCCGCCGCCTGGTCGTGCGGGTCGGCGGGGGTGAGCGGCCGGACGTCGGTGAGGTTCAGCGTCAGCGACACCTCCCGCGCCCCGCCCGCCCGCAGCGCCCGCGCCGCGAGGCCGTGCCCGAGCATCAGGTGGTGCACCGCCTCGAACGTGGCCCGCGGATCCTGCCGGCCCGGCGCGTGCACGCCGCTGCCGTAGCCGAGGAACGCCGAGCACCACGGCTCGTTGAGCGTGGTCCAGGTGCGCACCCGGTCGCCGAGCCGGGCGATCGTGGCCGTGGCGAGGTCGGCGAGGTAGTAGGCGGTGTCGCGGTTGGTCCAGCCGCCCCGGTCCTCGAGCACCTGCGGCAGGTCCCAGTGGTACAGGGTGACCATCGGGTCGATGCCCTTGTCGAGCAGCTCGTCGACGAGACGGTCGTAGAAGTCCAGGCCGCGCGAGTTGACCGGGCCGGAGCCGTCGGGTTTGATGCGCGGCCAGGCGACCGAGAACCGGTAGGTGCCGAGCCCGAGCCGTTTCATCAGGGCGACGTCGTCCCGGTAGCGGAAGTAGTGCTCGCAGGCGACGTCACCGGAGTGCCCCTCGAACACCTTGCCGGGTGTACGGGCGAAGGTGTCCCAGATGGACGGGGTGCGCCCGTCGTCGGCCGCCGCCCCCTCGATCTGGTACGACGCGGTCGCCGCGCCCCAGCGGAACCCGGCCGGGAAGCGCACCGCCGCGGTTCCGGTCAGCTGCTCCTCCGTAGTGGCCAGCGTCATGACTTCACCGCTCCCTGCATGATGCCGCCGATGATGTACTTGCCGAGCAGGGCGAACACGATCACCAGCGGCACCGTGGCGATGGCCGTGCCGGTCAGCGACAGCGAGTAGTCCTGGATGTAGCCGCTGGCCAGGGTGGACAGCGCGGTCTGCACGGTCG
>NZ_JBEZDT010000024.1:0-157897 GCF_040648455.1 Catellatospora sp. NPDC049133 | reverse complement strand
ACTCCGGGCGGCCAAGCGATCCGGCCTCCACCCGGGCTCTTCAGCCCCGGTGTTTTTGTCCGTTCCTCGCTGGCAGAGAGAACATTACGCGGCCCGTCAGCCGGGATGCAAATCGGGGTCGGTTGTCCCCCGTCACATCATCACCGCCTACCGATCCCCGAATCCCATTCACTTCGGACCGCGCTTAAGCCATGGCTCTGACCAGCAGATATACGCCCCAATAGCGCTGGCGAAGAGGCGCGTCAGGACCGCATGATGCGATCGGCGAGCTCGACCGGGTGACTGAGCGTCGCCAGGTGGCCACCCGGCACCAGCTCCGCCTCCACGCCGAGCCGATCACGGGCGACCCGCTGCTGGAACTCTGCCGGGAACAAGCGGTCGTCACGGCCCGCGAACACGCGGATCGGCACCGGCGGCCACGCCTCGAACTCACACCGGTCGCCGAAGACCCGCTCCGACTGGTCCCGATCGTGGCCGAGGGCGTACTCAGTGAGGTCGTCGGGCACGTCGTGGAAGAAGTCGGCGCGCTGATCGAACTCGGCATCGGGATCCCTGCCCTCCCGGACAGCCTGCTCCCGCTGGGCTGCGGGCTGGCCGGTGGCCTCTCCCCAGGCACCGAGCACCTCGCCGGGCAGCGGGATCATGGCGTTGACGAAGACGATCGCCGACACCGGCCGCCGGGCGGCCACCGCAGCGGCGGTGAACCCGCCCATCGACAGCGCGACCAGGACCGGCGCGGCCCGCTCCCCCACCGCCGCGTCCACCACCTCGGCGTACTCGCGCAGCCCGGCCTTCTCGTCGTCGGCGGGCAGGTCCACGTTGACGACGTCGTGGCCGCGCCCGGTCAGTTCGGCCTCGACGAGGTGCCAGTACCAGGCGTCGCCGCCCCCGCCGGGAATGAGCACGAAGGTCGTCATGTCACCCACGTCATGCAGGAGCACCGACAGATCTCGACGGCACGGTGGTGAGCAGGTAGTCGTCGGCCTCGGGGTCCCAGCGGAGGTCGACGACCCCGGCGGTCGCCGCCGCCTTGCAGAACTGCAGGAAGCTCCGGTAGCCGAGCTTCTTCTCGCTGAAGTCCGGCTTCGCCCGGCGCAGGTGGTTCTTCAGACCGGACAGCGCGACCGGCCCCGCGTTGCGGCTCAGGTCGGCGACGACCGAGCCGAGCAGCCCGAACTCCGCCTCGGGACCGCCGGACTCGGGCAGCGAGACCTCCGGGTCCCCCTTGGCGGGACCCTCGCCCAGCTCGACGACGTTGCGTTCGGCGAGATAGCGCAGCAGCTCCCCGAAGGTGCGGAACCCGTAGTCGCCTTCGTTGAACGTCGGGTCCTTGCGCAGCAGGGTGCGTTTGAGCGTGGACGCGGTCACCGCACCACCGGAGCTGCCCTGAAGCCCGGCGACGGTCTGCGCGACGAGCACCGCGAGGGTGTCGACGTCACGGGGCGACTCCTCCGCGGCCACCGGGAGTTCGATCTCCTGCTCGACCGGCTGCGGTGCGGTCTCCTGAGGCTTGGCCGGCGCGGGCGTCCGGCCGGACCGGGTACGCACGGGCCTGATCTCGACGCCTTCGAGCCGGTCGTAGTAGAGGAACTCGTCGCAGGCGGGTGGCAGCAGTGCCGAGGTCGACTGCTCGACGCCGACGCCGATGACACGCTTGTTGAGTTCGCGCAGCTTGTGTACCAGTGGCGTGAAGTCGCTGTCGCCGGTGCCGAACACGAACGTGGAGATGTAGTCGCGTTCGAAGGCCAGCTGCAGGGCGTCGACGGCCATCTTGATGTCGGCGGCGTTCTTGCGGGAGGCGCCCATGCGCTGCGGGATGTCGATCAGCTCCACATGCGACCTGGTCAGCAGCCTGCGGTCCGCGTCGAAGTACGACCAGTCGGCGTACGCCCGGCGCACCACGACCCGCCCGCGTTCGGCGAGCGCGTCGGCGATGGGCCGCAGGTCGAAGGTCATCCCGCCGAGGTGATCACGGGCACCGATCGCCAGATTCTCGTAGTCCAGGAACAGGGCAATGCGATCCTCTTGATCCACGCCGATCAGCCTACGCCCTGCGGCGCGTACCACCGAGGTCTTGCTTCGTGGCGTGCGTCCGGGGAGCGCCGTGGCGCTCCCCGGGACGGGGGTCGTCAGAGGTCGAGGGCGTTGAGGGTGATGCGGTCGGTGTGCGACGGCCAGTTCGGCACGGTGAACCGCTGGGTGCCGCCGCCCGCCCGGGACTGGATGGTCACCGTGACCGTGCCGGAGGCGTCGGCGGCGGCGGGGATGTAGACGTCGGCGGCGGTGATGAACACCTCGTCGAAGTCGGGGATGGCGACGCTCAGGTCGGTGCGCTGGTCGACGCGCTGGTCGTGGGCGAACAGGCCGATGGCCCGCTTGTCGCGCGGCGCGGTGACGGCGTTGAGGATGTCGACGCCGTTGACGGTGAGGTGGTCGCTGCCGGCGCCCTGGTCGCCCCACCATTCCTTGTACCGGGTGAGCGACAGCGCGCTGTGCCGGGGGTCGACGGGCACCCGGCTGCTGATGCCCTCGCCGGGCCGGTTGGTGAGCAGGCGCAGCAGCCGGTCGGTGCGCTGGAACGGCTGGAAGTAGTGGTGCTGCACGTGGCCGGCGCCGTGCACGATCGCGAATTCGTAGCGGGCCTGCGGCGCGGCGGTGATGGGGCCGAACCCGCCGTCGGCGGCGATGGTGACCTGGGCGAAGGGCTGGGAGGTCAGGCGGCGGCCGGTGGCGGCGTCGATCTCGTACACGTCGACGCGTGCCCCGGTCGCGGCGGCGTTCGAGGGGAACAGCACGGTCTTGCCGGTGAGGGTGATCGGGCCGGTCTCGGCGGCGACCGCGGTGGTGGCCGGATCGGCGCCGGTGAGGAAGCGGTGCATCTGCACGAAGCTCTGAGTCGAGGTGACCGTCTGGGTGTGGGACTGGTCGCTCTGGTACACGTTGGTGGCGCCCCAGATGCGCCTGCTGGTGGATCCCTCGCCCCAGATGGCGAGGGTCGGCACGCCACCGGGGCGGCTCAGCGCGGTCGCGCCGTCGAGGTTGACGTAGTGGGCGACCTTCGCCGCCCGGGACCGGGTGCGCAGGAAGCTGTGGCTCAGGAACGTGCCGAGCGAGTGCGCGACCAGGTCGACCTTGTCCGCTCCGGTCTGCCGGCGCAGCTGGTCGATCCGCTGTTCCAGGCGGTTCAGCACGGCGCTGCTGCTCTCCGCGCCGAACGAGTAGTCGTAGTCGATGCCGTCGATGACCTCGACCGGGTAGCCGTTGCTCGCGAATCGTTTGGCCTGGGTCTCGAACTGTGCCGCGGACCCGGCCGCCCCGTGCAGGAAGACGATGGGACGCGGGGCAGCGGCGGCGTGGGCTGACGGCGCGGCCGCGAAACCCGTGGCGGCCGGTACGGCGGTCAGCGCGAGCGCGGCGGTGACGGCCAGCAGAATGGTACGCATCGGATCCGTACTCCATTCTCATCAATGGATATAGGGAGGTCCGATGCTATGGCGGCGGCGACACCGGCCGAGTCGGCAGAATCGCCAGCCGTCCGCCGGTCCGGTTGCCGACCAGGCCGTCACTCGGCCCAGGGGTCGAAACCGGTGTCCAGCACGCCCACCAGGCAGGTTCGCAGCCGGGCCGCCTCCTCGTGCCCGAACTTCCCCTCGAACCGGGCCTGCACGTCCTGCCACAGCGGGAGTGCCGCCTTCATCCGGGACAGGCCGGCCGGCGTGAGCGTGACGGTCCGGGCGCGGCGGTCGCTCGCCGACTGCTCGACGGCGACGAGGCCCTGCCGGGCGAGGGGTTTGAGGTTGGACGCCATCGTCGTGCGGTCCATGGCGATGGCGTCGGCGAGGCCACCGATGGTCATCTCACCCTGCGCGTGGAGCTTCTGCAGGATGCTGAACTGCGTCGCACGCAGGCCGGACGGCGCCAGCGCCTTGTCGTAGGTCGCCCCGAGGTACCTGGCCGCCTTGCGCAGCGCCAGGTTGTTGCACCCGTCCGTCGGGTCGCCGCCCGCTGTGGTCACCGTCTCCCCCTCCCCGTCTACCCCACCAATAATACGAGTAGATGCTCGCATCTGCGAGCACCGGCCCGTAGCCGCGCCTGCCGGCCGGGCCGTCGAGCACTTCGGCCGGGTTGCCACCCACCGATAGGAGCATATGCTCGTATCGTTCCACCGCACGCCCCAGCCCTTACAGAGTCATGACCAGCAGGCGCATCTGCTGGTCACAGCCCGGACGGGCAGCGGACGATGAGACAGGCGACGGGCGTGGCCCTCCGGGGAACACCAGGTGGCCACCGGCGGTTGAAGTCGCTGCGGCCAGAAATAGTAGACCGGTCGACTTCTGACCGATGGAGAAAAGGACAAACTCATGGACCTCAAGCTCGAACTCATCGTGCTGCCCGTATCGGACGTGGATCGGGCCAAGGCCTTCTACGAGTCGGCCGGCTTCCGCCTGGACCTGGACAAGGCCGCCAACGAGCAGTGGCGCGCGGTCCACCTGACCCCGCCCGGGTCCGAAGCCTCGATCATGTTCGGCACGGGACTCACGGCCGCCGCCCCGGGCTCCGTCCAGGGCCTCTACCTCATCGTGCCCGACATCGAGCAGGCCCGCGCCGAGCTGGTCAGCCGCGGGGTCGCCGTGAGCGAGGTGTTCCACGACGCCAACGCGCTGGTGTACCACGGCCACGGCGGCGGGGACATCACCCACGACGGCCCCGGTCAGGGACGCGTCATCGGCAGGCACCCCGAGCGCGCCGACTACGGCTCCTTCGCCACCTTCAGCGACCCCGACGGCAACGGCTGGGTGCTGCAGGAGGTCAGGATGCGCGCCCCCGGCCGCTGACACCGTACGACGCCGGCGCCGGGACGATGGGTGGAGCCTCGCCCGGCGGCCCGGCCGGGCGCGTCGGCCCCGTAGCGGCCCGCCGCGCTCCGCGATGATCGGCAGAGCGGAAGACGACGGCATTCGATCCGACGACAGGAGCAGCAGTGAGCGAAGCAGCGACCCACGAGGCGACCCGGACCTACGACGTGATCGTCATCGGGGCGGGCCCCGTGGGCGAGAACGTGGCCGACCGGACCAGCGCGGCCGGGCTGAGCACCGTGATCATCGAGCGCGAGCTGCTCGGCGGTGAATGCTCGTTCTGGGCCTGCGAGCCCAGCAAGGCGCTGCTGCGGCCGGTGATCGCGCGCGCCGACGCCCGCCGGGTGCCGGGGCTGCGCCAGGCCGTCGGGCCGCTGGACGTGCCCGCGGTGCTCGCCCACCGCGACGACCTCGCCAACCACTGGCACGACGAGGACCAGGTCGGGTGGCTGGACTCGGTCGACGTGGACCTCATCCGCGGCCATGGCCGGCTCGACGGCCCGCGGCAGGTCACCGTGCATACTCCGGACGGCGGGACTGTCCGGCTGACCGCGCGGCACGCCGTGGCGGTCTGCACCGGCACGAGCGCGGCCCTGCCCGACACCCCGGGGCTCGACCTGGCCCGCCCCTGGACCAGCCGTGAGGCGACCAGCGCCGGCGAGGTGCCCGGCCGGCTCGTCATCGTCGGCGGCGGCGTGGTCGCCGTCGAGATGGCCGCCGCCTGGCAGGCGCTCGGCTCCCAGGTGACCATGCTGGTACGCGGCGAGCTGCTGTCGAAGATGGAGCCGTTCGCCGGGGAAC
The DNA here is from genome assembly GCF_040648455.1 of Catellatospora sp. NPDC049133. Taxonomy (NCBI): domain Bacteria; kingdom Bacillati; phylum Actinomycetota; class Actinomycetes; order Micromonosporales; family Micromonosporaceae; genus Catellatospora; species Catellatospora sp. NPDC049133. The sequence goes on along the minus strand of NZ_JBEZDT010000024.1, from coordinate 152,240 downwards.
TGGTCGCCGACGGGCTGCGCGAGGCAGGGGTCGACATCCGGTTCGGCGCGACCGTGGCGACGGTGCACCGGGAGGGCCGCGAAGCCCGGATGACGCTGGCCGACGGCACGCGGCTGGCGGCCGACGAGATCCTGTACGCCACCGGGCGCGATCCGCGGACGGGCGACGTCGGCCTGGACACCGTCGGCCTGACTCCCGGCGACTGGCTGACCGTCGACGACACCGGCCAGGTCACCGCCGTCGCCGACGGCTGGCTCTATGCCGCCGGTGACGTCAACCACCGGGCGCTGCTGACCCACCAGGGCAAGTACCAGGCCCGGATGATCGGGGCCGCGATCGGCGCCCGCGCCAACGGCGAGCCGGTCGACGACACCCGTTGGGGTGCGCACGTGTCGACGGCGGACCACACGGCGGTGCCGCAGGTCGTGTTCACCGACCCCGAGGTCGCCTCGGTCGGCCTGACCACCCGCGACGTGGCCGACAGCGGCCGCCGGATCGAGGTCGTGGACTACGACATCGCCCGCGTCGCGGGCGCGCACCAGTTCGCCGAGGGCTACCGGGGGCAGGCCCGCCTGCTGATCGACCTGGACCGCGGCACCGTCGCCGGGGCCACCTTCGTCGGGCCGGGGGTCGGGGAGCTGCTGTACTCGGCGACCGTCGCCGTGACCGGCGAGGTCCCGCTGGAGCGGCTCTGGCACGCGGTCCCCGCCTTCCCGACGATCAGCGAGGTCTGGCTGCGCCTGCTGGAGACCTACCGCGACCGTCACCAGCCCCGGCGCAAGCCGGCCACGCACAGTTCACCGAAGGAGTAGACCCATGGCAGCCAGTGACCTGGTGCTCATCGCCGGCGCGGGAGGCGTGGGCAGCACCGTCCTCGACAAACTCCGGGCGCAGGACGTGCCGGTGCGGGCGATGGTGCGCCGCGACGGCGAGCACGCCGACAAGCTGCGCGCCCGCGGCGCGGAGGTGGTCCTCGGCGACCTGACCCGCCCGGAGACCGTGGCGGCCGCGCTGCGCGACGTCGGGCGGATGTACTTCGCGATGCCCGTGTCGACCGACCACCTGCTGGCGGCGACCGTGACGGCCAGCGTGGCCCGGGAGTACGGGCAGCTGTCGGCCCTGGTCGACATGTCCCAGATGACGGTGTCGCAGATGACCGCGACCAGCACCGCCGAGTCCCACCAGCAGCGGCTGCACTGGCTCGCCGAGCAGGTCTTCGACTGGTCGGGTCTGCCGATGGTGCACCTGCGGCCGACCTCGTTCCTGGACAACCCGCTGTTCACGACGCTGGCGGCGGCCACGATCCGCAAGGACGGCACCATCGCGCTGCCGTTCGGCACCGGCCGCACCTCGCCGATCGCCGTCGACGACGTCGCCCGGGTCGCCGCGACCGTGCTGCGCGACCCGGCCCCGCACGTCGGGCACGTGTACGAACTCACCGGGCCGCGCACCGTCGACATGACGGAGCTGGCGCGGGAGTTCTCCCGCGCGCTCGGCCGCGAGATCGCGTACGTGGACCTGCCCCTGGACCGGTGGCGCACCGAGGTGCTGGCCAAGGCGGGCCTGCCGCCGCACACCGAGCAGCACATCGCCACCATGGCCCGGCTGCACCACGAGAACCGCTACGACCGCACGTCCGCCGACGTCGAACGGGTCACCGGCTCGCCCGCGCAGTCGATCGAGTCGTTCGTGGCCGCCCGCAAGGACTTCTACCTCGGCGGAGCAGCAAGCACGCCGAGCGATGCCGGCTGATCACACGAAACGGAGAAGCACGATGCGTATTCCCAAACCCCTCATGGTGCTGTCGATGGCGATGCTGTCACTGGTCGTCGCCGTCGGCTGCTTCGCCCAGGTCTACTGAACACCGGCGCGACGTCACGACCGGGCCTGTCCGGCCCGGCGTGAGGTCGCCGCCGCACAGTCCGGGGCGCGGCAGTCGCGGCGGTCCCGGTGGATGCGGTAGTCGTTGACGCTCATCCGGACGATGCTCACGGCGGGCCGGGCTGGGCCGCGCCGCCAGTACGCCAGCTCGTTGTGCGCGGCCCGCACCGCCTCGGCCTCGGTCGAGCGCGGCGCCACGTAATCGTGGGTATGCCAGTCCGGCCAGTCCCGGCGCACCGCGAAGATCACCGCCGAATTCGGGACACGCCGCCGCGCCAGGCCGAACCAGCCGACTCCCACCCACACACCGCCCATGTCCGACCCCCGCCATCCCGATGCGCCGCCCGATGCGGGACGCCGCCTCAGTCAGCGTGGCAGTGAAGCAATGGTCACCGACCGTTACGTCAATGATCTGTCCTCGGCCGGGTGACCCGGTTGCGCCCGCCTGACCACGCCCGCTATGGGGCCGGGTCCACGCCTTGAGACATGTACATGCGTACCGTCGATCACGCTCCCACGGGGCCACTAGACTCCTGATCGGACCGAATCAGGTCGGCGGCCGGGGGGACGACGCCCGATCACGCGACGATGCGTACGCCGTTGGGCATCCCGCACAGATGATCGGGTGAGCATGAAGATTCTGGCGATCAACGGGTCCGAGCGCAGCAGGGGATCGACCTGGCAGGCCGCGCGGGAGGTCGCCTCACACGCCGAGCAGCGCGGCTGCCGGACCGAGATCATCAACCTGGCCGAGCAGCGGGTGCTCGCCTGCGACTGCGGAACCTGCAACTCCCGGCCCGACCCCTGCCCGGTCGACGACAGCGTCGGCGAGGTGGTCGCCGCGATGATCGAAGCCGACGCGGTCGTCTTCGCCGCCCCGGTGCACGGGTTCGGGCTGTCCTCGCTCATGCAGACCTTCATCGAGCGCGCCGGGGTCGGCCACCTGCGGTTCACCCGGCCGCTGACCAACACCATCGGCGCGGCGATCGTCGTCGGCCGCCGCTACGGCCACCTCGACGTGCACGCCCAGCTCCTGCACAACCTGTTGCTCAACCGCTTCATCCTGGTCGGCAGCGGCTTTCCGGTGACCATCCACTCCGGCGGCGAGCAGGGCATCCTGTCCGACACCGAGGGCATGGACGCCCTGCGCAGCACCGTGGACCGGATCATCGACGTCGGTACCGCGCTGATCGAGTCCGGGACCAGGCTGCCGCGGCCCGAAGAGGTCGAGCGGCGCGTCGGAAGGACCTCCTGACCCGTGACCGCGATCGCCAAGGCGGACTCCCCCGCCCGCAGCGGGCTCGGCCTGCTCGTCGCCGGCAAGTTCGCCTCCACGGTGGCGTACTCGATCCTGTGGGTGCTGCTGCCGCTGTACGTCTACCGCTCCAGCGGGTCCGCGCTCGCCGCGGCGCTGGCCTCGGCCGTCAACGTGCTGCCGTTCCTGCTTTTCGGGCTGCTCGCCGGAGCGGTCGTCGACAGGTCCTCGCCGACCAGGGTCATGGTGTGGATGGAGACCGCCAACGCCGCCGTCCTGCTGTGCGTGCCGCTGCTGGCCGGCACCGTCGGCACGCACCCCGCGGCGCTGATCCTGGTCGGCTTCGCCTCCGCGACCGTGTACGTCTGGTTCGAGGTGGCCAGTTCGGCGGCCATCCCGGCGGTCGTCGGCAAGGACGGGGTGTTCCGCGCCAACAGCTACCTGTGGATGGCCGGCACGGTCGTCACGTCGGTCGCCGCGCCGGTCGGCTTCTTCCTGCTCGACGCGTTGCGGCTCGGCCCGACGTTCGCCGTGCTGGCCGGGTTCTACCTGGTGTCGGCGGTGCTGATCGCGCTGCTGCGGCTGGCGGACGCCGCCGCGCCCGAGCCCGGCCGGGCGCGGGAGCGCGGCGCGATCTGGGCGGGCCTGCGGTTCATCGGCGGGCAGCCGCTGCTGCGCGCGTACACGATCGTCAACGTCGGCGTCGGGATCAGCGCCGGCGCGGTGTACGGGATGCTCGTGGTCTTCGCCTCACGCGCGCTGGGCCTGCCCACCGACGACTACCGGATGGCCTGGATCATGACCGCGTGCGGGGTCGGCGCGCTGCTCGGCGCGCTCGCGGCACGGCGGCTCAAGACCGCGCCGCCGGTTCCCGCCGCCCGCTGGCTGATCGGCGCGGACCTCGTGCTGCTGCTGGCGTACGCCGCCGCGCCGAACTGGGCCGTCGCGCTCGCCGCCCTGCTGTGCTGGAACACCGTGCACACCTGCTTCATGGTCGTGGGCATCTCGGTCCGGCAGGTGATCACCCCGCTGAACCTGCAGGGCCGGGTCAACGCGGTCGGCCGGATGATCGCCTGGGGGTCGGTGCCGCTGGGCACGCTGCTCTGCGGCTGGCTCACCGAAGCCCTCGGGCCGCGCCGGGCGCTGGCGCTGCTGGCCGTCTGCGCCCTGGCCGGCCTGGTCGTCGCCCTGCGCACCCCGCGCACGCTCACCCTGGAGGAAGCAGCCCGATGACCACCCGGACCCCGCTGCGGGTGCTGTTCGTGGCGTTCAGCCGCTCCAGCCTCGGCCACATCGCGCGGATGCGCACCGCCGCGCAGCGCTTCCAGCTCGCCGGCCACCAGGTCGCCATCGCCGCCCACGAGGAGGTCCGCCCGCTCGTCGAACGGGCCGGGCTGCCCTGGATCGGCATCGACGAGATCGGGCCCGCGCCCGCCTGGCGCGGCATGAACGACGTCGCCGAGCTGCGCGCGTTCGCCCGCACCCGGCTGGCCAGCCCCGCCTACGTCGAGACCTGCCTGGCCGACGAGCTGCGCGTGATCGACGGCTTCGAGCCCGACATCGTGGTCAGCGACATGCGCAACACCGCGTCGGTGGCCGCCGCGATGCGCGGGCTGCCCAGCGTCACCTGCCACAACCTGCGGCTGTTCCGCCATCCGATGCACGCCGTGCTACCGGAGGTGCTGATCACCCTCGACCAGCTCGGCATCGCCGGCGCGCACGCCGGCAAGGTGCTCGGGGACGCGATGCTGGTGCCGGACCTGGCGCTGCTCGACCCGCTGTCCGACGTGCCCGCCGAGACGATGGGCCTGGTCACCAGCCTGGTCGCCGAGATCCGCCACATCGGAGCCCTGGTGCCGCCCGAGCTGTGCGACGTGCCGCTGCAAGGCGAGCGCGCGCCGCTGCTCAACATCACCCTCGGCGGCAGCGGAGCCGGAGACGCGGACCTGCTCCGGGTGGTCGCCGCCGCCAGCGGGCTCGGCGTGCCCATGGCGGTCACGCTGGGTGTCGAAGGCCCCGGCAGCGAAGTCCTCGCCGCGCGGGTGCGGGCCGCGGCGGGAGACGCCGTGGTCGACATCGCGGGGCTACGGCACGACGCCGTCGACCTGATGGCCCGCGCCACCGCGGCCGTCGTGCACGGCGGCCACACTTCCATGATCGAAGGCCTGCTGTCCGCCACGCCGCTGGTGTTCGTGCCGCACTCGGCCGAGCAGCGCGGCAACGCCGGCCGCGTCACCGACCTGGGCCTCGGTGTGGTCGTCGCGCCGGACGATCCTGTGGAGGCCGTCGCCGAGAAGATCAGGTCGATGCTGGCTCCGGCGGACCGCGCGGCGCACACCGTGTTCGCGGACACGCTGCGGGCCGCCGACGGCGCGCAGGCGATGATCGAGCACGTGGAGCGCGCCGTCGCCCTGCACCGGATCACGAGGAGCGTCCATGCCGCACAGTGACGTCCGGCTGTCGACAGTGATCATGACCCATCCGGCCCGGGCCGACCGCGCCCGCGCGCTCGCGGACGAACTCGCCGAGCTGTCGCCCGCGCTGGTCGTCGACACGGGCGGGCCGGGCAGCGGCAACCTCGGCAACGCCGTGCGGGCCTGGGCCGCGGCCGGCGACGACGCGACCCACCACCTGGTGCTGCAGGACGACGTCATCCCCTGCGACGGGTTCGCCGAGCAGCTGCACCGGGCCGTGCGGGCCCGGCCCGACGACGCGGTCAGCCTGTTCTGCGAGTGGGGTTCGCGCACCGCCGGCCTGGTCCGCGCCGCCGCCTGGCAGGGCTGGTCGTGGGCGCGGGCCGTCGACGTGTACACCCCGGCCCAGGGCCTCGTGCTGCCCCGGCAGGCGGCGCTCGACTTCGCCACGAGCGTCACCGACCCGGCCGGCGCGGACGACCTCGCCCTGTCGGCGCACCTGCGCGCCACCGGGCGGCGCACCCTGGTCACCGTGCCGCACCTGGTGGAGCACGACGACCACCTCAGCCTGACCGGCAACGGCTTCCAGGGACTGCGGCACGCCACCTGCCCCGCCGACGGCGACGCGCCCGTCGACTTCGACACCCCGGTGGCGGGCGACGGCCTGACCTGGGTGCCGTGGGCGTCCTGGATGCGGGTGCACGCCGAGTGGTTCTACTGCGGCGACGAGGGCGAGCTGGCCTGGCTCGGCGAGTTCGCCGACACCAGGCTGCCCGACGGGTTACGCAAGGCCGACCTGTCCGGGCGCTTCTACGCCGACCTCGCCGCCGAGCCGGCGCTGACCGGCGCGGTCAGCGAGCTGACCCTGTTCGAGTACTGGACGACCTGCTTCATGCTCGGGCTGGTCATGCCGGACCCGGTGCGCACCGAGCCCGGACCACTGGCCGAGCGGGCGTTCGCGACCGCGTTCCCCGGGCTGTTCCGCCGCTACCTGCCGATGACGACCGTGTCGGCCCTGCGAGGTCCGGCCGGGCGCTTCGCCGCGACGGCGTTCCGGCACGGCGGGCAGGCGGGCCTCGACCGGCCGTATACCGGCTGGTACGCCGCATGAGCCCGGTGCCGGGCCCGCCGCCCCGGCGCTGGACGGGCCGGCGCGGCAACGCCCACGCCTACGCCGCCGACCCGGTCGCCTACACCGCGCGCCTGCACCACGAGTTCGGCCCGGTCAGCGGTCTGGTGCACGGTGACCGCCGGCAGGTGTTCGCCTTCGGAGCCGAGCACAACCGCACGGTGCTGACCGGCGGCGACGTGTTCCACACCGTGCTGGAGTACGCGATCCCGGCCCGGATCCGGCGGGCCCGCCGGGGTATCGGACTGCTCAACATGAACGGCCCCGACCACCGCGCGGCCCGGCACACCGTGACCCCGTCGTTCCGCCCCCAGGCGATGGGCCGCCACGCCGAGGTCATCGCCCGGCTCGCCGCGGAGGAGATCGACTCCTGGGTCCCGGGGCAGGCGTTCGACCTGACCGCGAGCATGCGCCGGCTCACCCTGCGGATCGCCTGCCAGTGCTTCTTCGGCGTCGACATCGCCCGCGACGCCGACTCGATCGGCAGCCTGGTGCAGCAGATGCTGGCCCTGCGCTACTTCGCCACGTCGATCCGCTACTTCCCGTTCGACCTGCCGGGCACGCCGTACCGGCGGCTGCTGACGGTCATCCGGCGGCTGGACGACGCCCTCGCGTCCATCGTGGACGCCCGGCGGTCCGGCGGCGAGCAGCCCGACCTGCTGCAGTCGCTGCTGGCCAACCGCGACGAGCACGGCCGGGGCCTGTCCGACGACCAGCTCGTCGGGCAGCTCACCACGCTGCTGGTGGCCGGGCACGAGACGTCGTCCAGCACGCTGTCCTGGGCGCTGATCCTGCTCTCGCAGCACCGTCCCGACCTGGACGAGGCGCTCGACGACGCCGACGGACGCACACCGGAGGAGCATGCCGCGTCCACGGTGCTCGACCGCATCCTCAAGGAGACGCTGCGCCTGCTGCCGCCCGGCCCGAACACGGCCCGGATCACGGTCGCGCCGACGATGCTCGGCGAGCACGAGATCCCCGCCTGGTGCCAGGTCGTGACCAGCAAGTACGTCACCCACCGCGACCCCGCCCGGTTCCCGGAGCCGCTGCGGTTCCAGCCCGAGCGCTGGGAGGCGGCGAGCCCGACGCGGTACGAGTACCTGCCCTACGGCGCCGGGCCGCACGTGTGCATCGGCGCGGCCTTCGCCGACCTGGAGATGAAGCTCGTGCTCGGCGCGATCCTCAGCCGCTACGTGCTGGTCCCCGTGCCCGGCAACCCGGTCTCCCGCGAGGTCGGGCTGCTGATGTCGCCGAAGGGGCCAGTGCCCGTGGTCGCCCACCCCCCCTCTGCGGTGCCGTCGCGCCTGCCGCAGGTCGAGGGCGACCTGAACGAGATGGTGGACATGTACGGCGACGAGGGGTGGCGGCTCGGATGGTAGAACGGCTCCCGGTCAGCCTGGTGATGGCGACCTGCGACAAGCGCGAGTACCTGGCGCTCACCCTGGAGTCGCTGCTCGCGCAGACCCACCCCGGATTCGAGGTCGTGCTCTGCGACGACGGCACCGCCGGCGGCGTCGAGGACGTCGTCGCGCCGTTCCTCGACCGGCTCGACATCCGGCTGGTCAGCCAGGAGAACCGGGGCCGGGCCGCCGCCCGCAACACCGCCCTGGCCCACGCCGACGGCGAGCTGATCGTCTTCCTGGACGACGACCGGATGGCCGCGCCGGAGTTCGTCGCCGAGCACGTCGCGGCGGCACGGCAGGGCCGCGAGGGCACCATCGGCTGGAAGCGCCGGGCGCTGACCTGGTGGCGGCCCGGCCTCCTGCCGCTCGGTGAGCAGGACCTGCTGACGCTGGTCACCCGGGTCGGCGGCGTCGAGCGGCTGGCCGAGCCGATCCACTTCCTCGCGCCGGGCGAGCTGGCCGCCGACCCGGCCGGCGCGTTCGACCGCACCGGCCTGGGCGACGAGCCCGACAACTACCACGCGATCGTCGAGGCCTACGGCCCCGAGCTGGCCGACTTCCGGTTCGGCTGGGCCCTGGCCACGACCGCCAACCTGTCGGTACGCCGGGCCGCGGTCAAGGAGGTGGGCGGCTTCGACGAGTCCTTCACCGGGTGGGGGCTGGAGGACACCGACCTGAGCTACCGCCTGCACCGGGCGGGGGTCGCGTTCTCGGTGAGCACCACGGCGATCAACTACCACCAGGTGCACCCGCTGGCCGACCCGAACCCGGCGGTCGCGTTGCGCGTCATGCGCGCCCAGCTGATGCGCAACCTGGACCACTTCTGCCGCAGGCACCAGGCCCTCGACGCGTTCCTGTTCCGCAGGCGCTGGGAGCACGCGATGACGCTGGCCGAAGCCGACCGGCTGCTCAAGCTCGTCGAGCAGAGCCCGCCGCTGCTGCGCCGCGAGCTGGAGGCCCTGTACGCCGACCGCTGACCACCGGTCGGCGTACCCCCGTCATCGGGGCACCGGCTCCCCCACGGCGACCGGGACCCGGCGCTGCGCCCGTGCGCGGCGCAGATACAGCAGACCGGCCAGGAACGACAGCACCCCGGACAGCACGATCGCCGTGCGGTACGCCCCCTGGTCCATCAGCGCGCCGTAGGCCAGGGAAGCGACGGCGCTGCCGACGAAGATGCCCATGCGCTGCACGCCGTTGACGAACGCGCGGGCCCCGGTCGGGGCGAGCAGGTTCGCGGTGTGGTCGAGCACCGGCATCTGCGCGTAGTGGCTGCCCTGGCGCAGCAGGTACCAGAGCAGGAACAGCGCCGCGCCGGTCGCCGCCGCGCCCAGGCCCTGGAACAGCAGTGCCGCGCACATCCCCCAGCCCGCGACGCGGAACACCCCGCCCCGGCGCATCAGCGGGAACAGCACGAAGATGCCGACGACGCTGGCGACGCGGTCGGCGACCAGCACCCAGCCCAGCCACTGCTCGTCCAGGCCCAGGTGGTTGACCACCAGCAGCGGCACGAACCGGATCGCCAGCACCCCGGCCCCGCCGACCAGCCCGGCGAGCAGCAGCAACTCGCCGAGCCGGGCGCCGTGCTCGCGCACCGCGTCCCGCAGCGCCGACAGGGTGCCGCCCGCCGGGGCGGACCGCACCGCGCCGCGCTGCCACATCATCGCCCGCGCCACCCCGATGAGCAGCGCCAGCGCCCCGGACAGCAGCAGCTCGGACCAGTAGTCACCGGACCCGCCGAGCGCGGCCAGCCCGACGCCGAGCAGGTTGCCCGCCGCCGACGCGGCCAGGAACGCCACGAACCCGGACCGGAACAGGCTCAGCCGCCGCTGCTCGTCGGGCACCGACGCGCCCACCACCGCGTTGACGCTGACCAGCATCATCGCCGCCGCCACGCTGTTGACGGCGAACAGCAGCAACTGGGCGGCGAACCGGTCGAACAGCGGCATGACCAGCATGGTCAGGCCGAAGCCGACGCTGCTGACCACCATCGACGGCTCCAGCCCGAACCGGTCGGTGACGGCGCTCAGCGGCAGCACGACCACGGCCATCACGATGAAGCCGACGGAGAAGATCTGCCCGACCCCGGCCGGGCCGATCCCCACCTGCTGCAGGTGCAGCGCGTAATACATGTCGAACAGGCTCGTCGCCAGGCCGAAGAACACCTGGCTGACGAGGAAGCCGCTGCTGATCCGGGCGTACGGCGCCGCCATCAGCGGGCCGCGGCCAGCGGGGAGCGGGCGGGGTGCGCGGCGGGCAGTTCCCGGCCGGCCTTGGAGACGAGCAGCCCGTCCAGGTAGAGGTGGTCCATCTCGGTGCGCACGAAGGTGCACAGCGCGTGCAGCGGCGTCTCCACGATCGGCTCACCGGCGTCGTTGAACGACGTGTTGAGCACGATCGGCACCCCGGTCAGCGCCCCGAACTCGGCGATGACCTCGTGGTAGGCGGGATTGGCCTCCGCCGACACGGTCTGCAGCCGCGCGGTGCCGTCGACGTGCGTGACGGCGGGCAGGGACTGTTGCGCATGCCCGGCGACCTTCGGCACGAGCAGCATGAACGGGCTCTCCCCGGAGAAGTCGAACCACTTGCCCGCCTCCTCGGCCACCGCCGACGGGGCGTACGGGCGGAACGGCTCCCGGTGCTTGACCACGTTGTTGAGGTAGTCGCGCATCTCGGGGTGGCGCGGGTCGGCGAGCATGCTGCGGTGGCCCAGCGCCCGCGGCCCCATCTCCGAGCCGCCGTTGAACCAGCCGACGACCTGGTGCCCGGCCAGCAGCTCGGCGACGTCGCGCGGGCCCGCGTCGCGGCAGGCCAGCTCGACGCCGGTGTAGCCGGTGACGGTGGCCAGCGCCTCCAGCACCTCGGCGCGGGTGTACGCACGGCCGAACGACGCGTGCCGCATCGGCGCGGGCCGGGCCTGACCCAGCAGCTCGATGCTGCCGTACAGGGCCGCGCCGATGGCCACGCCGGAGTCGCCCGCCGGGGCGGGGATGAACACGTCGGTGAACCCGGACTCGGCCCGCACCCGCTCGTTGGCCACCGAGTTCAGCAGCACCCCGCCCGCCAGGCACAGCCGGTCGAGCCCGGTGACCTCCCGGGCGTGGTCGGCCAGGTGCAGCATCGCCGTCTCCAGCTCGTCCTGGATCTTGCGGGCCACGTCCTTGGCGAACTGGGTCTGCCAGCGCAGCGGGTCGGCGGCGGAGAACTCGCCGCCCTCTTCGGCCAGCAGCCGCTGCCAGACGTCCTCCAGCGACTGCTGTGACACCTTGATGTCGAACCCGTCGAACGTCAGCCAGTTGCCCCAGTCAGGCCGCGGCCGCCCGTACGGGGCCAGGCCCATCGTCTTGCCCGCCTCCGGGTAGCCGCCGCAGCCGAACACGCCCCAGTCGGGGGTGCCGTAGCGGGTGACGAAACCGAGCTTGACGGTGAAGAAGTCGTAGAACAGCCCCAGGCTCATGTCCGAGTAGTCCGACGGGTAGTCCACCGCCGCGACCCGGGTCAGCGTGCTGCCCTCACCCCGGAACAGGGTGTGCTTCTCGATCCTGCCGGTGCCCGGCCAGCGCGCCCCGGCCTGGTCGACGACGAGCACCGCGGCCTGCTCGAACCCGGACGGGTAGAACGCCACCGAGGCGTGGCCGAGGTGGTGGCCGGGCAGCGGCAGCTCCCGGATCTTCGACTTGTCGCGGATCGGCAGGTCCCGGCGGATGCGCCACACCGCGCCGTCGCCCAGCGGCCGGTTGCCGACCACCAGGTCCAGGTCGTCGATGCCCACGTCGGCGGCGTCGAGGCAGTACGCCACCGACTTGATCGGGATCGTCTTGGTCAGGCGTTCGAAGTGGCCCTGGATGAGAAAGCCCTCCGAGTGCTTGATCCGGTCCAGGCGCTCCTCCTCGATCGCGACGACGATCTCGCCGTCGCGGACCAGGCATGCGGAACGGTCGTGGCTCAGGTTCAGCCCCAGCACGAGGGACATGCGTTACTCGCTTTCGGTCGGGTGCCGCCGCGGCGGCCGTGGTGCGTGGTCGGGGTGCGGGTCGGTCAGGCGTCGGCGGCGGCCCTGGTCATGGCCTCTTCGAGGCCGTCGAGGATGCGGTAGCAGTCGTCGCGCAGGGTCAGCGGGTCGGCGGCGCGGACCAGCAGCAGGCCCGCGTACGCCAGCACCCCGGTGTGCGGGTGGAACGCGGGCATGGGCGTGCCGAGCGGCTGGGACTGGCCGCGCACCAGCTCGACGGTGGTCCCGCTCGACACCAGCTCCTCCCAGGCGACCAGGTCGGGCCGGAACGGCGGCAGCGACGACCAGGGCTTGCCGGTCGAGTCGACGGCGATGACCGACAGCGACGCGGCCGCCCCGCGGGCGTCGGCGGGCAGCAGCAACCGGTCGGGCACCGCGGGAGACCCCCCGAGCGCGGCCGCCAGCTGCAGCCCGATCAGGTCCACGCCGTACGCCTCGACCAGCTCGCGGGTGACCGCCGCGCCACCGGCCCGCGCCGCGGACTCCAGCAGCCGCACGGTGCCGTCCGGCATCAGCTTGACCTCGGTGTGCGTGGCGCAGGTGTCCAGGCCCAGCGCGTCGACCGCCCGGCGGCACACGTCGGCGATGCGCTGCTGCAGCTCGGGGGCCAGCGTGCAGGGGGCGTGGTTGCTCAGTTCGACGAACACCGGCACGGTCGGCAGCCGGGCGGTCAGGCACACCGGGTGGTAGACCCCGCCGGCCACCAGGCCTTCGACGCTGAGGTAGTCGCCGTAGCCGGGCTGGTCGTACCAGCCGTCCACGCTGGACTGGATGATCTCCTCGACGAGGTAGCGCGGGCCGGTCCGGTCGCCGTGCTCGCTCATGCCGGAGCGGCGGGCCGCGGCGGTGGCGGCCTCGACCTCGCGCCACACCGCCGCGCCGTCCTCGCCGGGGCTGAGCATCGCCTGCCCGATGGAGCCCGCGCCCAGCGCCGACTTGACGATCACGTCACCGCCGATCTCGGCGCGGGCCGCCTCCAGCTCCGCCAGCGAGTCCACCGGCCGGAACGCCGGGTTGGGCACGCCGGCCGCCTGCCACGCCCGGCGCATCAGCACCTTGTCGCGAGAGCGGGCGGCGCCCTCCCCCGGGCCGGGAATGCCCAGCCGCAGGCACGCCTGCGCGGTGGCGACCACGCAGAACTCGGAGAACGTCAGCACCCCGTCGCTGCGCAGCTCCGTGGCCACCCGGACGATCTCGTCGGGCAGTGCGGCCGACGGGTCGGCGGGCACCACCCGGCGACAGAGCCGTTCGAGCAGCTCGCGCTGCCAGGGCTGGGGTTCGCCGATCAGCAGCACGTCCACCAGCGCCCGGCTCACCAGCCGGGGCAGCAGGAACTCCAGCGCCGGGCCGCCTTTGGCGTACACGAGCAGGACCGCGGGTTGCATCGCTCATCCGTCCTTTCGCCACGGCGCGGTCATCGCGCCGTCCAGCAGGTCTCCAGCACCGCCATGGCGCTGCACAGCTTCATCCGCGCCTGCTGCCAGGCCAGGCTGGCCGGGCCGTCGAGCACCGCGCCGGTGACCTCCTCGCCCCGGTGGGCGGGCAGGTCGTGCAGGAAACGGGCGGCCGGCCAGCGGCCCAGGAACGCCTCGTCCACGTGGTAGGGGCGGAACGTCTCGCGCCAGGCCGGGTCCGGTTTGCTGGTGCCGGTCGTCTGCCAGCGCGTGGTGTAGACGACGTCGACATGTTCGGGCAGCTCGTCGGCCCGCTCGACCTGCCGGACCTGCGCGCCGTGGGCGGCGGCGTCGGCGGCGGCGAGTGCGAGCTGGTCCTCGGGCAGGCCGTAGCCGGGCGGCACGTACAGCGAGAGTTTCGCGCCGGGCACCCGGGCCAGGGCGTACGCCAGCGCGGAGGCGGAGTTGTTGCCCTCGCCCACGTACAGCACGGAGATCCCGCCGAGCGCGCCGAGGTGGGCGCGCATCGTGGCCAGGTCGCAGACGGCCTGGGTGGGGTGCTCCTCGCGGGCCATCGCGTTGACGATCGGCGGCGCGCCCCGGTCGAGCAGGCCGTCGAGTTCGGCCAGCGTGCGGGTGCTGCGGATGACGACGCCGTCGAGCATGAGCCCGAGCACCCGCAGCGTGTCCTCGATGGTCTCGCCGGTCTGCAGTTGCAGCCCCGACGCGTCGTAGGTGAGCAGCTTCGCGCCCAGGCGCAGCGCGCCGACGCTGAACGCGGTGCGGGTGCGGGTGGAGGTGCGTTCGAACAGCGTGGCCACGACCAGCCCGTCCAGGACCGGGGCGACGTCGGCGGGCGCGGCGGCGATGCCCACCGACCGTTCGACGAGCGCGTCGAGCTGCGCGGCGGTCAGCTGCCGCACGCTGAGCAGGCTGCGGCGGCGGTTGCGCGCGACGTCGACCAGCGCGAGCGGTGGCTGCGTCGTGGTCACAGCGTCACCTCCGTGCCCAGGCCGAGGCCGGTCGCGGCGCGCCGGATGGCGTCGAGCAGCGCCACGTCCAGCACGCCCATGCCGAACGGGTTGATCACCGTGTACGACCCGGACGGCGGCGGCGCGGCGTGCACCGCCCCGGCGGCGAGCGCGCCGATGGTCGCGTCGATCGGGCGGCCGCCACCGGTCGAGCCGGGGGCGGTGACCAGGCCCTGCTGCATGAGCCGGCCGAGCGGACGGCGCGGGTTCTGCTCCACCAATTCGACGTCGTCGACGTAGAGCCGCCCGGCCTGGAGCAGGGCCTCGGCCGTGAGATCGGCCAGGGACACGTTGACCACCGCCGCGCCGGGCCTGATCCAGTCCGGCGGGAGGTAGCCGTCGTCGGCGGTGGTCGCGGTGAGCACGAGGTCGGCGTCGCGCAGCGCGGCACGGGCGTCCGGCAGCACCGCCACTTCGATCCCCGGGCGGTGCAGCCGCGCCCGCTCGGCCAGCGCCGCGGCGGCCGCCGGGTCGGCGTCGTGCAGCGCGACCAGGCGCAGGCCGGGCAGCCGGTCGGCGAACAGGAACAGGTGCGTGCCGCCCTGCGTGCCGCAGCCGAGCACGGCCAGGCAGGTCGCGTCGGCATGACCGGCAGCCTGCACGCCGACCAGCGACACCGCGGCGGTACGCACGGAGCTGATCAGGCCGATCTCGATGATCGCGCTGATCCGGGCGGTCTGCGGGTCGAAGCACAGCCCGACGCCGCCGGCCCGTTCCAGGCCTGCGGCGGGGTTCGACACGCTCGCGTTGATGATCTTCATGCCGTACGCGGCCGGGCCGCCGTCACGCACGATGCCGCCGGGCATCGCGATCGAGCGTGTGTACGCCCCCTGGTCGTTGTCCCAGCGCAGGTACGCCTCGGCGGGCAGCAGGGTGCGGCCCGCGTGGTGCTCGACCAGCGCCTCCCGCACGATCGCCACCGGATCCAGCAGCTCCAGGCAGCGAGCCACCTCGTCCCGCGAGATCAGCAGCACCGAGCCCGCGCCGCCGAGGCCGCGCAGCCCAGCGGCGAACCACGGCAGCCGGGTCAGTTCCTCTGTGGACACGTTCAGATCAGTCCTTCCTGGGCGAACGCCTCGTCTGCGCCGGGCAGGTCGAGCACCCCGACGGACCGGAACAGCCGCACCGACTGCGCCGACTGCTCGCGGGCGGTCCGGCGGACGACGTCGGGGGCGTAGACGTCGGCGAGCACGTCGCGCACCTGCGGCTCGGTCAGGCCCGCCGCGCGCAGGGTCGCGGCGACCGCGCCCTGGTTCGGGCGCAGGCTCTGGGTGATCAGGCGGGGCAGCGCGGTCGCCATCTCGCGCCGGGTGCGCGGGTCGCAGCCGGTCCACAGCTCCCGGAAGAAGCGGGCGAAGTAGGCGTGGTGGCGGCCCTCGTCGCGGGCGTGGTCGCGGACCGTGGTGCGCACCAGGCCGACCAGGTCGGGATCGTTGGGCAGCTCGGCGAGCAGGCTCGTGATCAGCGTCTCGAACACCACGACCTGCAGCAGGTACGGCAGCGACCCGGCCCGCGGCAGGCACTGTGCGGCGACCGCGTCGAGTTCGGTGATCACCGGCTCGAACGTGTACGGCAGCGCGGCGACGCCGGTGGCCGCCTCCAGCTGCCGCACCACGTCGAACGAGTACAAAGCGTGGTACGCCTCGTCACAGTAGATCTTGTACGCGTCCTCGCGCACGTCGCCGCCGAGCACGACGTCGGTGCGGCCGTTGGCGATCAGCTCCGTGGCCCGGTTGACCACCCGGGTCTCGAAGTGCGCGGTGAACGCGAAGTACTGGTAGGCGTGCCGCGCCACCAGCCGCTCGCGAGTTCCGGAGTCGAGCCGCGCGACCAGCGGATGCGCCAGGTACGGGATCAGCCGCTCCGGAAAGAGCACCTTGCCGTCGTCGAGGTCGTCGCCGAGCACGCGGCGCGGATCGACCCGCACCCCGGCCCGCTCGTGCCAGTCGGCCAGCGGGGACTCGCTCACAGCGCCCCCCAGTCCACCGACTCGCAGACCGCGGCCGGCGGCGCCGGGTCGACCCCGTGCGCGCGCCGCCACGCGGCCGAGTAAACGGTGCTCAGGTAGTTGCGGGCCCCGTCCGGGCACACGCACACCACGTCGTCGAGCCCGTCGCGTTCGATCAGGCGCAGCGCCGCGGACACCAGCGCACCGGCGCTGGCCCCGACCCCGATGCCGCAGGACTCCAGCAGCCACAGGCAGGCGGCCACCGCCTCGTCGGTGCCGACCCGCTCGGTGGGTCCGTCGAAGGCCGAGGCGAACTGCGACCGCCGGCTGGAGCCGATGCCAGGCAGCAACCGCCGCCCCGGCACATGCCCGACGGCGTACGAGCCGTAGACGTCGACGCCGCGCACGTCCCAGCGGGTGGCCGCGGCGGCGTAGCGGCGGATGCCGGCCAGCGTGCCGCCGGTGGACACCGCGACCAGCACCACGCTGTCGGCGGGCACCTGCGCGGCCAGCTCGGGCGCGGTGCCGAACTGGTGCGCGCGGGGATTGGCGGGATTGTCGTACTGATTCGTCCAGCACAGGGCCGGCTGCTCGGCGAGCAGCTCCCGCACCCGGCGCAGCCGGTTCATCAGGTAGCCGCCGCGGCCGTCCTCCTCGTCGACCAGCACCAGGGTCGCGTCGAGGCGGCGCAGTTCG
Source organism: Catellatospora sp. NPDC049133 (assembly GCF_040648455.1). NCBI lineage: Bacteria > Bacillati > Actinomycetota > Actinomycetes > Micromonosporales > Micromonosporaceae > Catellatospora > Catellatospora sp. NPDC049133. The sequence goes on along the minus strand of NZ_JBEZDT010000024.1, from coordinate 135,077 downwards.
TGCAGGGCCGCCGAGGGCACCCGCGGGTCGACGACCGCGGTGAAGCGCACGCGGTTGGCGCGGGCCAGGCTCGCCAGGGCAACCCCGAGGTTGCCGGAGGTCGACTCGACGATGCCGACGGCCGGGTCGAGCTTGTCCGCCACGGAGTCGTACAGGGCGACGGCCGTGCGGTCCTTCATGGACCCGCACGGGTTGAAGGACTCCAGCTTCAGGCGCAGCGTGGCGGTCCGGCCGCCGACGCGCAGGCGCACCGCCACCAGGGGTGTGTTGCCCACCATCAGGGGGACGAAGCAGGTGCCGCGGGCGTGGCTCACCGGGCCGGCCCCGCGCTCGCCGGATCCCCGGCGGGTGCGGCTTCAGCGCGAACTTCCCGGAACGAGGACATGGTTCGTTCGGACACGGCGCATCTCTTTCGGACCCTGGCTGCATCATGGCGTGACGGATCGCCCGCGAGCCTCGTTGCGCGCAGTCGCTGGCCCGCTGAGGGCAGCAAGAAGGCACCCCTTTCGGCGATCGTGGCGACACGATCCGGCAGGGGTGAGGGAGCACAGCGTCAGTCGCGATGCCGCACCCGGTGGTAACCGGAGGTAATTCTTACGACACGCATCGACAGTGTCAACCATACAAGGTCGTGATTTCCGTCCGAACACATGCGTTACTTCTGCATATCAGCAGGTCAGATCAGCGGAGACCGTCCGAAATAGAGCGAGTCGGCGCCGCCCGGCCGGGGGCGACGCCGACAGAGGTCAGGCGGTCGCGCCGTTCCAGACCGGTGGCGCGTACCCGGCCGGCTTGTCGCCGATGCCGAGACCCGGGCTCACGATCCAGGACTGGTACCGCGAGGTGAACATCGCGTAGGGCCCACCCGGCTCCGGGGCCCCGGCCTGCTCCAGCCGGTCGCGCAGCTCGGCCGGGATGGTGAAGTCGAGCGCGGCCATGTTGGCGTCGAGCTGCCCGGCACTGCTCGCCCCGATGATCACCGAGCCGACGGCGGGCTGGGTCGCCACCCAGTTGACCGCGACCTGGGCCATGCTCCGGCCGAGCTCACCGGCGACCTGCTCCAGGGCCTCGATGACCGCCCAGTCGCGCTCGGCGACCGGCTGCGCTCCCCCGCCGAGCCGCCCGTCGCCGGCCAGGCCGTCGGCGGTGCGCCGGTACTTGCCCGACAGCAGGCCGCCGCCGATCGGGCTCCAGGCGGTCAGCCCCATGCCCAGCGACTGGGCCATGGCCGGATACTCGGCCTCGATCCCACGATTGACCAGGGAGTACGGCAACTGCAGGCTGATCATCGGGGTCAGCGCGTGGGCCTCGGCGAGGCTCTGGGCGCGGGCGGCATACCAGGCGGGCACGTCGGACAGGCCCGCATAACGGATCTTGCCAGCGCGTACCAGGTCGTCGAAGGTGCGCACCACCTCCTCGACCGGGGTGATCCGGTCCCAGGTGTGCAGCAGGTAGAGGTCGAGGTAGTCGGTGCCGAGCCGTTTCAGCGACGCCTCCACGGCGCGCATGACGTGCTTGCGGCCGTTACCCGCCGCGTTCGGGTCGGACGGGTCGACGGTGTTGGTGAACTTGCTGGTCAGCACGACCCGGTCGCGGACCCCGGCCGAGGCGATCAGTCGCCCGAGGATGGCCTCGCTCTCGCCCGCGGTGTAGAAGTCCGCCGTGTCGATGAAGTTGCCGCCGCCGTCCAGATAACGCCGGAAGGTCGGCTCGGCCTCGCTCTCGGTCTTGCCGTACGCGGCGTGGAAGCCCCCGGTGCCGAAGTTCATCGTGCCCAGCGCCAGCCTGCTCACCCGCAGCCCGGACCTGCCGAGCAGGTAGTAGTCGTTCACAGCTGCCGTCCCTGTTCGCTGATCGAAGTCTCGCGCTCCAGTATTGGACCGCTTGGTCCAACGTAGCTCCGGATAATTGGACCGTCAAGTCCAGATCTTGCATTGGTGCAGGTCAGGGTCGGCTCGCCGGTTGCGGATACACCACGGGGCCTCTTGCCCTTGCGGCGCGCCACCCGCACCGTGGTGTCTTGCCGGACTTCACCCGATTTGTGAGGCAGGATGTCGGACGTGGAGTGGCCTTCGCACAGGTCGCCCTCGCCGCCCATGAGAACGGTGTCACCCGGGGGCTGAGCGGGGCGGCTGCCGCGGGGAAAGGCCCCACCGGGCGGTATCGCACCGCCGTTTCCCCCTGTCCCTGCGCTCAGCACCTCCCCGACCGGAAGGGTTGACTCGATGACCACGCCCCCGGCACCCGGCTCGGCCCGCGCCTCGGCGCCATCCGACGGCCCCGGCAAGCAACCCGGCCCCAGCGTCCGCCCCGACCGGCCCGGCCCCGGCGGCGACCGGGCCGGCCGGACCGACGGCGGCCACGGACCCACGCCGGCCGGGCCGGCACCACTGCGCCCCGGCGCCGGTCGCGCCGCGGTCCCGTCGGCCGCCGGACGAGCGAGCGTCGGCGGCGTCACCGGCCGGGCAGCGGTCGGCGGCGCGAGCCGCACCACCGTGCTGCCCACGGGTAAGGACGGCGACGGCCCGGACTCCGGCAAGAGCACCGGCCGCAAGGCCAAAGGACGCCGCCGGAAGTGGCGCAGCATCGTGCTGGCCTCGGCCGCGGTCGTCGTCATGCTGGCCGGAGGAGGCCTGATCGGCGTCGCCTACCTCTACGACTCGGTCCCCGAACCCGCCGATTTCAGCGCCAACGAGAACACCTTCGTCTACTCCGCCGACGGCGAGCAGATCGCCAAGCTCGGCGGCGAGAACCGCGAGATCGTCCCCATGTCCCGGCTGTCCGACGAGGTGAAGGTCGCGCTCATCGCGGGCGAGGACAAGAACTTCTTCAATCACAGCGGCATCGACCTGTGGGGCATCGCGCGCGCCGCCTGGAACAACCTCACCGGCGGCGAGACCCAGGGCGCGTCCACGATCACCCAGCAGTACGCCCGCAATGCGGCCAAGGACCTCGAAGTCACCTACGCCCGCAAGCTACGCGAGGCGGTGATGGCGCGGCGGCTGGAGGAAGAGCACTCCAAGGACGAGATCCTCGGGTTCTACGTGAACACCGTCTGGTTCGGCCGCGGCTCCAGCGGCGTCGGCGCGGCGGCGAAGGCCTACTTCAACAGGTCGGCCAGTCAGCTGACGGTCGAACAGGCCGCGGTCCTCGGCGCGGTGCTCAAGCAGCCCGAGCCCAACGACTACGACGGGACCAAGGGCTACGACCCGCACCTCAGCCCCGACGCCGCCCGCATCCGCTGGAACTACGTGCTCGACAACATGGTCGAGATGGGCCGGCTCGACCCGCAGAAGCGCGCGGCCATGGTGTATCCGGACAAGACGCTGCGCAAGTACTCCGCCCGGTCCGGCGAGACCGGCATCCAGGGCACCGGCACCGGCTTCGTGATCAACAAATACGTCGAGCGGGAGATGGCCGCCTGGGGCATCACGGACTGGCGCAACAAGGGCTACCGGATCACCACGACGATCAACTCGAAGGCGCAGCGGGCGCTGGAGGCGCAGCTCTACCGCACCTTCGAGTGGAAGGAGACCTGCAAGGGCAAGGGCGACGAGAAGGAGTGCACCAACGACGTCGTCAAGGCCGTCGATCACAAGGTCGACGGCGCGTACACCAAGATCAAGGGTTATCCCAAGAACGTGATCGCGGCCGGGGTCGCCATCGACCCGAAGAACGGCCGCATCCTGGCCTACTACGGCGGCGCGGACGGCACCGGCATCGACTACGCCGGAAAGATCAACGAGGGCACCATCTGGGAGGACGGCGGCCACCCGCCGGCATCGTCGTTCAAGGTGTACACGCTGGCCGCCGCGATCGACGCGGGCATCTCGCTCAAGTCCACCTGGGACCCGACGCCCATCGTCGCCACCGGCAAGAAGAGGAACTGCGACAAGTACAAGCTCTGCCCGTACGAGGTGGAGAACGCCGGCCGCGACGCCGGCAGCCTCAAGTGCAAGCGCAAGTGCACGCTGCAGGACGTCACCCGGCTCTCGCTCAACGTGCCGTTCTTCAAGATCGCCAAGAAGATCGAGCCGAAGAACGTCGTCGCCATGGCGCACGCCGCCGGCATCAACACCATGTGGGCCGTCAGCGACGGCAAGGCCCGCGACCTCACCAAGCCCGAGACGGACACCAGCCGCGCCTCCTTCGACTACCAGGTCGGCTTCGGCCAGTACCCGATCACCGTGCTCGACCACGCCTCCGGCATGGCGACCTTCGCCAACCACGGCGTCTACAACAAGCCGCACGTCGTGCTCCGCGTCGAGAAGAAGGACGAGAACGGCAAATACCGGCTGGTCCCGAACACCGGCGAGGTCAGCAAGGCCGAGCGGCGCATCCGCCAGGAGGTCGCCGACGAGGTCACCGGCATGCTCAAGCAACTGCCCAAGAGCTACTACCGAGGGCTCGCGGGTGGCCGTCAAGCCGCCGCGAAGACCGGCACCTGGGAGAGCAAGGTCCAGGACAAGGCCCACTCCAACGTGTGGACCGTCGGCTACACCCCGCAGATCGCCTCGGCCATCTGGGTCGGCAACGTCAAGAACGCCTCGGACCCGATCTACCGGCCCGCGGCCCTGGGTGGCGGCAACATCACCAGTGTCGGCCTGCCCGCCGAGATCTGGCAGGGCTTCATGAACCAGGCCCATGCCGACATGAAGCTCCCGCTGGAACCCCTGGCCAACGGCACCAACGGCAAGCTCGGCGAGTCCGAGGGGGTGGGCGACGGCGTCGAGCCGTCGAAGAAGCCGAAGCCGACCGGCTGCGACCCGATGCCGCTGTGCCTCGCGGCCAGCCCGAGCGTGCCCGGCAACGCCGACCTGGTGCCGTCGCCCTCGGCCGGCGGACACGGACCAGGACACACGCCGCCCGGCCCGGAACCGTCCGCCACGGAGGACTGACCGGTCCGGACCGCACCCACGTGCACCTCGGGGGCCGTCGCGTCGCGCGACGGCCCCCGACTCTGCTAGTGGCCCACCATCGTCTGCGCGAACGCCGACAGCCGTGCCCCCGCCGCCGGGCCGAGCCCGCTCAGTGCCGCGAGCTGTTCCGCGGTCAGCACGACGTCGGCGGCGGCGACGTTCTCGGCCAGGTGCGTGCGGCGGGTCGTGCCCGGGATGGCGTGCACGTCGTCGCCCTGGGCGAGCACCCACGCGATGGCCACCTGCGCCGGAGTGCACCCGGCCGCGAGCGCGATGTCGCGGATCCGATCGACCAGCGCCAGGTTGTGATCGAGGTTGCCGTCCGCGAAACGTGGGTGGTTCAGCCGGTTGTCACTGTCGGCCAGGCCCGCCGTCGACCGGATCGTGCCCGTGAGCAGGCCGCGCCCGACCGGCGAGTACGCCACGATCCGGATGCCCAGCTCCCGGCACACCGGCAGCACCTCGTCCTCGATGTCGCGGCTGAACAGCGAATACTCGATCTGCAACGCGCTGATCGGGTGCACCGCGTGCGCTCGCCGGATCGTCTCCGCGCCGACCTCCGACAGCCCCAGGTGGCGCACCTTGCCCTGCGCGACCAGGTCGGCCATCGCCGCGACGGTGTCCTCGATCGGGACCTCGGGGTTGCGGCGGTGCAGGTAGAACAGGTCGATCACGTCGACGCCGAGGCGGCGCAGCGAGTTCTCGCAGGACTGCCGGGCCCAGCCAGGGCTGGAGTCGACCCGGTGCACACCGCCGTCGCGGCGGATCGCGAACTTGGTGGCCAGGAAGACCCGGTCGCGGTTGCCGGGCAGGAACCGCGCCAGCAGTTCCTCGTTGCGGCCGTCGCCGTAGGACGCCGACGTGTCGAAATGCGTCACGCCCAGCTCCAGCGCGCGGTGCAGGGTGGCCAGCGACTCGTCCTGGTCGGCCGGGCCGTAGTTGGTGCTCATACCCATGCAGCCCAGGCCGAGTGCTGGGATGGCCGGCCCGGCCGGGTCAATCAGTCTGCTCTGCATCCAGGTACCCCCGATATCTGGTGATCTTCCGGTCGATGACGGCCAGGTCGCGCTCCAGCTCGCTGATCTGGCGCAGCACCGTCGTGCGATGCTGTTCCAGCAGCTCCAGGCGCTCGCGGCGGTTGTGCGTGCCGGCGCGGACCAGCTCGATGTAGCGGACCATCTCCCGCACCGGCATGCCGGTGGCCCGCATCTTGGTCAGCAGGTCGAGCCGCTCGACGTCGCGCAGCCGGTAGCGGCGGCGGCCCGCGTGGTCGCGCGGGATCGGGTCCAACAGCCCGACCTGCTCGTACCAGCGCAGGGTGTACGCCGTCAGCCCGGTCTTGGCCGCGACCTCCCCGACCGAGAACCCTTCCTCCATGCCGCCCAGCCTCGCAGTTGGAGCGCACTCGAAGTCAAGCCGCCCGGGGCGACTGGTGTCGTCAAGGTTCCCCGGTTCAGAACCACGGACCGGTTCGGGCATCGAGCGCCATGATCGCCGTGTCGTCCCACTCGGCAGCGATCAAGATTTTCTCAGGAGCGCCTCGCCGAGCAACTCGGCGTGGACCGAACGACGATCGCCCGCTGGGAGTCGGGCACGAGCACACCTCAACCGTGGCAACGCCCGAATCTCGCTCAGGCTCTTGGTGTGACCCTGGCGGAGTGCGACGCACTGCTCGCACTCGCACCACCGGCCACGGCTGCCATTACTGTGCAGGCAGGACCCTCCGGCCTGGGCGACGGTGACGAGATGGATCGCAGAGTCTTTCTGACCGCGACAATGGCGAGCGCAGTCGACCTTCAGAGTTGGGCTGGACTCATCGATGCACTCCTACAACCACCGCAAGCCGAGGCTCTGACGCTGAATCAGCTCAGGGTCGGCGTACACGAGGTGAAAACGGCGTACCAGGCATGCCGCTATGACGACGTGACCGCTGTATTGGCGCGGCTGTTACCGGCCGTACTGCCATCCCTTGATGGCTTGGACGGCAGCGGGCTCGATGCCGGACACGTCCTCGCGGCGGACCTCTACCACGTGGCTGGAAGCGCCTTCCTCAAGCACGGGGACCCCGCGATCGCCCTGCTCGCCGCCGAACGCAGTGTGCGCCACGCCGCCAGGAGTGGCGACCCGATTGCCGAAGCGACCAGCGCACGAGTTCTAACCCATGCTCTGATGGCGAGCGGCCACAACACGAACGCCGTCGCGATCGGAACCGTCTCGGCAGCCCGCCGGCGGGTATCCGCCTGTGACAGGCAAGCATCTCAACCTGGTCCTCTGCGGCGCGGGTCCGGCTGCCGACGCAGCCGCCTTGATCAGGCTCGCGCAGGAGCAATCGTGGACCGTCACGGTCACAGCCACGCAGGCGGCGCTGAGCTTCATCGACACCGCGGAACTGGAACGACTGTCCGGCAGTGCGGTACGCACCGACTATGGAGTCGCATCGAGCCATGAGCGAGAGGTGAGGCCGGTCAACGCCCTGCTCATCGCCCCAGCCACTTACAACACGATCAACAAACTCGCTCTGGGCATCGCCGACACATACGTCCTCACATCGGTCGCTGAAATCGTCGGCCGACGAGTGCCCACCGTGATCGTTCCGTTCGTCAACGCCGCTCTCGCCACGCGAAGGCCCTTCGTTTCCTCCGTCGAGAGCCTCAGGCAGGAGGGTATCGCCGTTGTCCTGGGCCAGACGAGTTCATGGCTGCCCCACAAGCCCGGTACGGGGCGCTCGCAACAGACGCGCTTCCCCTGGGAAGCCGCGTTGAGGTACCTCGACCGAGGCAACGGCGCAGGCCACCCTCGCGACTAGTTCTTCGCGAATCATGAAGGTGGTTGTCGGTGGGTGGCCTGCGAGCATCCGAGCAACGCGGAGCGTCCTGTGGCTGACGGCCACGGGGTCAACCCAGTCTGCGGCGCACCAGTTCCTGCAGCGCCGCGAGTTCCGCGTCGAGGGCGGCGACTCCCGGTGGGGTGATGACGACCCAGGTGCGTGGCCGCCGTCCGTGGTAGCCCTTCTCGGTGTGCACCAGCCCGGCCTCCTCCAGCACGGCGAGATGCCGGGAGAGGTTGCCCGCGGTGAGTTCCAGGGCGTCGCGCAGGTAGCCGACCTCGACCCGCTCCGCCTCAGCGGCAATGGTGAGGATGCCGAGACGGTGACGCTGGTGCACGACGTCGTCCAGGGCGTTGGTCGGGAACGCGGACCGCTCGGCGTCCTCGGCGTCGCTCATGCGGGCCGCCGCCGGAGCAGCGCGGCCGCACACCCCCCGGCCAGCAGCACCACGACCGGCAGCAGCGCCGCGACGAAGAAGGTGAACCGGCCCAGCAGGTCCACGACGGCGTACGCGTCGACGTGGAATGCGACGCTGACCAGCACCAGCACGGCCGCGTAGAGCAGGACCGTCACCGTCAGCGCCCGGCTGCGCTCCAGCCCCGCCAGCACCGCCAATCCCACACCGATGACCAGGTGCGGGAACATCCCTCGGCCGCTGACCGCCATCAGCTCGGGGGTGATCCAGACAGTCAGATCGTGCACCGGACCGGAGACGTTGTTGTAGAGCAGGTCCAGCATGAGCATGAGGAGCAGCGCCGCGACCGTGCCGGCCAGCCCGGCGAGCACGTAGCCGCGAACCGGGGACTGCAGGCCGACCCGCCGCCCCCGCCACCGGTACCAGGCGAGGCTGACCAGGTAGCCCGCGATCAGCGCGGCGAGCCAGTACCAGCCGAGCGCGGCAGCCTGGTCCAGGATGTCGCCTCCGAGACGGGCGAGGGCGGGCACCTGTTTGGGCGCCATCATTTCGGCGGGCGTCTCGGCCATCACGTAGAACGGTAGCGCCACCGCTCCGAGCATTCCGAACAGCAGCAACGGCAACCAATGGGCGTGGCGTGCGGCGCGGGTGCGACGGCGCAATGTGTCCAGTTCGGCGAGCATTTCAGCTGGTGAACCGGGCAGAACAGAGTCCGGTGACATGGATGCCTCCACGAGGTGAGCGAGTGTGGCTACTGCGTCAGCAATAGCTTTGCATCACAAATCAATTTGCACAATGGTGGGTCACTGCGTCACCAGGTGAAGCGCTGGGCCTGCCGTCCGCGCCGGCTGCCGGTTAGGGTCGGCGACATGTTGGACGGTCTCGACGCGCTTCGCGCCCTGTGCGGCGAAGACCGCGACCGCCCCCGCGGGTGGGAGTTCGTCCGCGCGCTGGCTGCGGCCTGCGGCCGCCCCGTCGTCGAGGGCGACGGCGTCGGCACCGACCGGTTGCGGGCGGCCGAGGAGCGGCTCGGCATCGCGCTGCCGGCCGCCCTGCGTGAGGCACATCTGCTGTTCGGGCGGCGCATGGACCTGACCGCCGTGCAGGACCGCCTGCTGGCACCCGGCCAGCTGCGGCGCGATGCCGACGGCGTCCTGGTGTTCCGCATCGAGAACCAGTACTGCGCGTCGTGGGGCGTACCGGCCGAGGCCGTCGACCACGACGATCCGCCGGTCCTGATGAGCACCGGCGGCCGCTGGCTGCCGTACGCCGATCGGCTGTCGATCGCCCTGGTCGAGATGGTGCTGTCGGAGGCGATGTTCTCCGCCGACGAGGCAAACGTCGACAACCGGTACGACATGGACGACGCCGCAAGCGCGGCGCTGCGGGCGACGTTCGTACGCCTACCGCTGCCGGACCTCCCGCTCTGGGCCGCGCCGGACGGCCCGCCCGTGCGCTGGTTCGCCGGTCCCGACGTGCTGCTGCGAGAGGACAGCGGCACGTGGCTGTGGATCCACGGCCGCACCCCGGCAGCGGTGCAGGCTGTGCGGGACAGGCTGCCGGGCGATTGGCAGATGGTCCCGGACGAGGAGGACCACGAGGACTGACCCCGATCGCGAGGCGCGCACTCATCCGCTCGCACCCTGCCTGTGCGCGCCGCGACGTGGCAGTATGGCGGGACCCGTCACACACCCGCCGCTGGGAGCCGACCATGGACAACACCATCGACCACGCTCCCCTGCACCATGACGGCGGCAGCGGCATCGGGGTCGTGGTCTGCCACGGCTTCACCGGGTCGCCGCACAGCATGCGCCCCTGGGCCCGCCACCTGGCCGAGCAGGGCTGGTCGGTGCGCCTGCCGCTGCTGCCGGGCCACGGCACGAGCTGGCGCGACGCCAACCGCACCACCTGGCAGGACTGGTACACCGAGGTCGAGCACGCGGTCACCGACCTGCGCAAGCACTGCACGTCCGTGTACGCCGTCGGCCTGTCGATGGGCGGCACGCTCGCCCTGCGCCTGGCCCAGCAGCACCCCGACCTGGCCGGCATCGTGCTGGTGAACCCGGCCGTGACCATGCTGCGCTGGGACGCGAAGCTGCTGCCCGTGCTGGGCATGCTCGTGCCGTCGGTGCCCGCGATCGGCAACGACATCGCCAAGCCCGGCGTCGACGAGGGCGCCTACCCGCGCACACCGGTGCGGGCCGCGGCATCACTGCGCCGCTTCCAGGCGGTCGTCCGCGCGGACCTGCCCAAGGTCGCCCAGCCGGTGCTGCTCTACCACTCCGCCAACGACCACGTCGTGGAGCCGGTCAACAGCGAGATCGTGCTGAAGGGCATCACCTCGGCGGATGTGCAGGAGGTCGTCCTGCAGGACAGCTACCACGTGGCGACGCTGGACCACGACGCGCCGCGCATCTTCGACGGGAGCGTCGCCTTCATCCAGCGCCTCAGCAGCTGACGAGTCGGGCTGCCGCCGCACGGCGGCAGCCCGGACTCCCGATGTCAGCGCGCGGTTCCGGCGCGGCGCTTGGCGAAGACGTCGAACGCGACGGCGGCCAGCAGCACCAGGCCCTTGAACAGCATGACCCGCTCGCTCGGCGCGCCGATCAGGGACATGCCGTTGTTGATGACGCCCATGATGAGACCGCCGGTGATCGCGCCGACGACCCGGCCGACGCCGCCCTGCACGGCCGCGCCGCCGATGAACGCCGCCGCGATGGCGTCGAGTTCGAACCCGTTGCCGGCCGTCGGACCGGCCTGGTTGAGCCGTCCGGCGAAGACGATGCCCGCGATCGAGGCGAGCACGCCCATGTTGACGAACAGCCAGAACGTGACCGACTTGACCTTGATGCCGGACAGGGTGGCGGCGTTGAGGTTGCCGCCGATGGCGTAGATGTGGCGGCCGAACACGACCCGGTCGGTGAGCAGCGAATACGCCAGGACCAGCGCGGCCAGCAGCACGAGCACCCAGGGCAGGTTCTTGAACCGGGCCAGCTGCACGATGACGGTCATCACGACGACGGCGGCGATGGCGAGTTTGGTGACGAACAACGCGGTCGGCTCGACGACCTGGCCGTAGCGGACGCGGCCGGCGCGGCTGCGCCACTGGGTGACCACGATCCCGGCGATGAAGGCGACGCCGAGCAGCAGCGTGAGCAGGTCCGCGCCGCCCAGCGGGCCGAGGCCGATGTTGCCCAGGGTGGTCGGCATGAACCCGTTGGCGATGGTGCGGACCTCGTCGGGGAACGGGCCGATGCCCTGGTTGCCGAGCACGGTCAGGGTGAGCGCCCGGAACAGCAGCATGCCTGCCAGCGTCACGATGAACGCGGGGATGCCGAAGTACGCCACCCAGTAGCCCTGCCAGGCGCCGATGAGGCCGCCGCAGATCAGGGTGATCAGGATGGCCAGCGGCCACGGCACATCGTTGTTGACCATGAGTACGGCGGAGATCGCGCCGGTGACGGCGACGACCGAGCCGGCGGACAGGTCGATGTGCCCGGCGATGATGATCAGGATCATGCCGATGGCGAGGATCAGGATGTAGGAGTTCTGCACCACCAGGTTGGAGATGTTCTGCGGGGCGAGCAGGTCTCCGTCGGTGAGGAACGCGAACAGGGCGATGATCAGCGCGAACGCGATGTAGATGCCGTTCTGGCGCAGGTTGGCCGAGAAGAGCCGACCGCCGAATCGGTCCGGTGCCTTGGTCACCGCGAGCTCGCTCGCGGTGACGGGCACTGCGGTGGCCGGGCCGGTCGTGGGGCCGACACTGGTCATGGGGTTACTGCTCCTTCACCTTGGTCATGAACTGCATGAGCCGCTCGGGGGTCGCCTGCTCGCGGGTGACCTGGCCGGTGATGCGGCCTGCGGACATCGCGTAGACGCGGTCGCAGACGCCGATCAGCTCGGGCAGTTCGGAGGAGATGACCAGCACGGCTTTGCCCTGGTCGGCCATGTGGTTGATGATCGAGTAGATCTCGTACTTGGCACCGACGTCGATGCCGCGGGTGGGCTCGTCGAGGATGAGCACGTCGGCGTCGGTGAACAGCCACTTCGACAGCACGACCTTCTGCTGGTTGCCGCCGCTGAGCTTGCCGGTGACGGCCGCGACGTTCGGGGCCTTGATGTTCATGCCGGCCCGGAAGCCGTCGGCGACCCGGTACTCCTCGTTGTCGTGGATCCAGCCGTGGGTGGCCAGCTTGTTCAGGGCGGCCGCGGACACGTTGCGCTTGATGTCCTCGATCAGGTTGAGTCCGTAGCGTTTGCGGTCCTCCGTGGCGTACGCGATGCCGTGGCGGATCGCGTCGCCGACGGTCTTCAGGCGGATCTCGCGGCCGTCCTTGAATATCCGGCCGGAGATGCCGATGCCGTAACTGCGCCCGAAGACGCTCATCGCCAGCTCGGTGCGGCCCGCGCCCATCAGCCCCGCCAGGCCGACGATCTCGCCGCGGCGCAGGCTGAGGTTCGCGCCCTGCACGACGACCCGCCCGTGCTGGGTGGGGCTGTGCACGGTCCAGTCCTCGATGCGCAGCACCTCGTCGCCGATGTTCGGCTCGTGCTCGGGGAAGCGGTGCTCCAGGTCGCGGCCGACCATGCCGGCGATGATGCGGTCCTCGGTGACGCCGGCGGACATGTCGAGGGTCTCGATGGTCCGGCCGTCACGCAGGATCGTGGTGGTGTCGGCGATCTCCCGGATCTCGTTCAGCTTGTGCGAGATGATCACGCAGGTGATGCCCTGGTCCCGCAGGCCGCGCAGCAGGTCGAGCAGGTGCGCGGAGTCCTCGTCGTTGAGCGCGGCGGTCGGCTCGTCGAGGATGAGCAGGCGCACCCGCTTGGACAGCGCCTTGGCGATCTCGGTCAGCTGCTGCTTGCCGACGCCCAGGTCCATCGCGAGCGTGGCCGGGTTCTCGTGCAGGCCCACGCGGTGCAGCAGTTCGGCGGCCTCGGCATGGGTACGGTTCCAGTTCACGACGCCGCCGGGGGCGCGCTCGTTGCCGAGGAAGATGTTCTCCGCGATCGACAGGTTCGGGCACAGGGCCAGTTCCTGGTGGATGATCACGATGCCGAGGCGTTCGCTGTCGCGGATGTTGGCGAACCGGCAGGCCTCGCCGTCGAGGGTGATCTCACCGCTGTAGTCGCCGTGCGGGTGGACCCCCGACAGGACCTTCATCAGGGTGGACTTGCCCGCGCCGTTCTCGCCGCAGATCGCGTGGATCTCCCCGCGGCGGACCGTGAGGTTGACGTCGTCGAGGGCGGTGACCCCCGGGAACGTCTTGGTGATGTGACGCATCTGCAGGATCACGTCGGTCAAGGTCGTCCTCCTCCGGTTCGGCGGGACGCCGCCCGGCCGGGGTGACCGGCCGGACGGGCGCGGCGGTGCTACTTGAGCTGGTCGGCGGTGTAGTAGCCGGTGTCGACGAGGGTCGCCTTGTAGTTGTCCTTGTAGACGACGATCGGCTCCAGCAGGTACGACGGGACGACCTTGATGCCGTTGTCGTAGTCCTTGGTGTTGTTGACCTCCGGCTTGCCGCCCTTGAGCACCGCGTCGGCCATCTTCACGGTGACCTTCGCCAGTTCCCGGGTGTCCTTGTAGATCGTCGCGTACTGCTCGCCCGCGATGATCGACTTGACCGAGGCGACCTCGGCGTCCTGGCCGGTCACGACCGGGTAGGGCTGGTTGGCGGTGCCGTAGCCGCTGCTCTTGAGCGCGGACAGGATGCCGATGGACAGGCCGTCGTACGGCGACAGCACGCCCTGCACCTTGTCGCCCTTGGCGTAGGTCTTGGTGAGCAGGTCCTCCATGCGCTTCTGCGCGGTCGCCGGGTCCCAGCGCAGGATCGCGACCGTCTTGAAGTCGACCTCCTTGCTCTTGACGACCAGCGTGCCCTTGTCGATGAAGGGCTTGAGGGTGTCCATCGCGCCGTTGAAGAAGAACGTCGCGTTGTTGTCGTCGGGCGAACCGGCGAACAACTCGATGTTGAACGGGCCCTTGGCCGTGCCGTCGGAACCGTCGGCCTTCTTCAGGCCCAGGCCCACCAGCAGGGACGTCGCCTGCTGCACGCCGACCTTGTAGTTGTCGAACGTGGCGTAGTAGTCGACGTTGGGCGAGTTGCGGATCAGGCGGTCGTAGGCGATGACCGGGATCTTCTTGTCAGCCGCCTGCTGCAGCTGCGTGGTGATCGCCGTGCCGTCGATCGAGGCGACGATCAGCAGCTTCGCGCCCCGGGTGATCTGGTTCTCGATCTGGTTGACCTGGGTCGGGATGTCGTTCTCGGCGTACTGCAGGTCGACCTTGTAGCCGAGCGCCTCCAGCTGGGTCTTGAGGTTCTCCCCGTCGTGGATCCACCGCTCGGAGGACTTGGTCGGCATCGTCACGCCCACCAGCGCGCCCGCCGTGCCGCCGCCTTGCTCCTGGTCGGCGGTCTTGGTGCTCGAACCGCAGGCGGCGAGGCTCGTGGCCACGACCAGTCCCAGCGCGGCGGCGGCCAGTCTTGCGATCTTCATATCGCTCCTTCTCCCGACGGGAACGGCCCACCGGCCGCCAAGTCAGGCGGCAGGCTGTGAGCGCTCACAAACTTTTTCGGTAACCCGCGACTTTCGCAGATTACGGGCTTGTGAACGCTCACATAATTCGTCGGCCGAGGGGGCAAGGTCAATGGACTCCAGATCACGGTTGGATTACGGAGAAGGCCTCGGAAGGCGAGCACTCGGACCGCCCAGGCGAGGCCACGGACCGCCCGCGCGGCACGGCGAACACCTCACCGCCGACAAGGGACATATAGGATGAATGTTCATCATTGTGGATCTTCGCCGGCAGGCCGATGCGGGACCGAGCGCAAAGGAACGGGTCATGGCCCTGACATCACCCGACCGCCAGACCGCGACCGGGACCGTGCTGTTCACCCTGGCATGCGGCCAGTTCCTGATGACGCTGGACAGCTCGGTCATGAACGTGTCGATCGCGACGGTCGCCGAGGACGTGGGCACCACCGTCACCGGCATCCAGACCGCCATCACGATGTACACCCTCGTCATGGCGGCCCTGATGATCACCGGCGGCAAGATCGGCCAGATCATCAGCTTCAAGCGCTCGTTCGCGATCGGCTGCGTGATCTACGGCGCCGGCTCCCTGACCACTGCCCTGGCACCCGACCTCACCGTGCTGCTCATCGGCTGGTCGCTGCTCGAAGGCGTCGGGGCCGCGCTCATCCTGCCCGCCATCGTGGCACTGATCGCGACGAACTTCGACCGCTCCCAGCGACCTCGGGCATACGGCCTGGTCGCCGCGTTCGGCGCGATCGCGGTCGCGGTAGGGCCGCTGATCGGCGGACTGCTGACCACGTACGCCTCTTGGCGGTGGGTCTTCGCCGGCGAGGTCGTCGTGGTCCTGGGCATCCTGCTGCTGACCCGGCGGATGCGCGGCCTGCCACCGGACCGCACGACACGCCTCGACATGGGCGGCACCGCCCTGTCGGGCCTGGGCCTGGTGCTGGTCGTCTTCGGCGTGCTGCGCGGCGGCACCTGGGGCTTCGTCAACCCCAAACCCGGCGGACCGGCCTGGCTCGGTCTGTCGCCCGTGTTCTGGCTGGTCATCGCGGGCGGCGTCGTGCTGCGCTGGTTCCTGTCCCGCGAACGGGCCCGCCAGCGCCGGGGCCGCCCGGTGCTGCTGGACCCCGGCCTGCTCGACAACCGGCTGCTGCGCGGCGGCCTCAACTCGTTCCTGTTCCAGTACCTGCTGCAGGCGGGCCTGTTCTTCACCGTGCCGCTCTACCTGTCCGTCGCGCTCGGCCTGTCCGCGATCGACACCGGCCTGCGCATCCTCCCCCTGTCCGTGACCCTGCTGCTCGCCGCCGTGGGCGTGCCCAGGTTCCTGCCCCGCGCCTCGCCCCGGCGCGTCGTGCAGGTCGGCTTCGCTGCCCTGTTCGCCGGCATCGTCGCCCTCGCCGCCGCGCTGGAGGTCGGAGCCGGGCCCGAGATCGTCACGTGGCCGCTGCTGCTGGCCGGGCTCGGCATCGGCGCGCTGGCGTCCCAGCTCGGCAGCGTCACCGTGTCGGCGGTCCCCGACGAGCGCAGCGCCGAAGTCGGCGGGCTGCAGAACACCGTGACCAACCTCGGCGCGTCCATCGGCACCGCGCTGGCCGGCGCCGTGCTCATCTCCGGACTGACGACGTCGTTCCTCACCGGCGTGCAGGCCAACCCGGCCATCCCCGCCGACGTGTCCGCGCAGGCCCAGGTGCAGCTGGCGGCCGGCATCCCGTTCCTGTCCAACGACCAGCTGGCCGCGGCGCTGTCGGACGCCGGCGTGGACCCGTCCACCGCGGCCGCCGCCCTCGCGCAGAACGAGCAGTCCCGGCTCGACGGCCTGCGCGCCGCGCTGGGCCTGCTCGCGATCATCGCGCTCGCCGCGCTCTTTCTCACCCGCGGCATTCCGACCCACCAGCCGGGCACGGCTCCCCCGCCGGGCACGGCTCCCCCGCCGCAGGCTTGAGCGCGGTCGCCGACCGCACCAAGGTCACTCGACTTGCCTGGCACCTGGGGGAACGGGCCTTCAAGATACGCACGATTGCCCGGCAAGTCGAACGATCACGGCGCAGCCTCAGGCGTGCGGGCGCGCCGCCGCCAGCCCGCGCAGTTCGTCCAGCACGATGCGGGTCGCCGCGGTCAGCGCCGACCGGCTGCGCACGGCCGCGTACACCTGGCGGGTCAGCGGTTCGCGCAGCACGCGGGTCGCCACCCGGTATCTGGCGTCCACGGCCAGCTCGGGCAGCAACGACACGGACAGGCCCGCTTCGACGTGTGCCAGCAGCAGCTCGTAGCTGCCGAAACGACCGGCCACCCGAGGTTCGAAGCCCGCATGGCGACAGCTGCTGGTGACCAGATGGGACAGGTACGTCCCGGGCAGATCGACCGACCAGGCCGCCTCGGCGAAGTCGGCCAGGTCCACCGGCGCGTCCGGCCCCGCCTGGTCCAGTGCGGTCACCAGCACGACGGCGTCGGCGAGCAGCGCGACCGTGTGCACGTCCGGGTCCAGGGGCGTCGAGCCGTCGATGAAGTCGGCGGTGACGATGATGTCGCAGTCGCCGCGACGCAGGGCGGGCCGGCTGGCCTGCGGATCGAGCTCGCTGATCTCCAGCTCGATCCGCGGGTGCGCCTGCCGCAGCCGGGCGGCGAGCGGGATGGCCAGCGTGCGGACCGCGCTGGAGAACGCGGCGAGGCGCACCGGTCCGGCCGGCTGTCCGGACAGGTCGCGCAGCTCGGCCTCGGCTGCTTTGACCTGGTCGAGGATGGCTCGGGCATGCCGGGCGAGGGTGCGCCCGGCCGACGTGAGCCGCACCCGGCGGCCGACCCGCTGCAGCAGGTCGGCACGGGTCTCCGCCTCCAGCACCGCCAGCTGCGCCGACACCGCCGACGGGCTCAGGTGCAGCGCGGCGGCGACGGCCCGCACCGTGCCGAGGCTGTCGAGCAGGGCGAGCATCTCCAGGCGGGCGGTGTTCAATCGCAACGATGCTCCTTGTGCAGAGATTGCGCACAGGCTAGCCGGGAATCGGAGCTTTTCGCGTACAGCAGCCGTCCATATCGTGAGGACATGACGCTGACGAGCGAGCAGTCCACCGCCGCACAGTTCTGGTCCGACGCGGAACGCCATCTGGTGCGCTACGGCGGCCCGTTCACGCCGGAGATCATCGAGCGAGCGGCGGGCAGCTTCGTGTACACCGCCGACGGCCGCCGCATCCTCGACTTCACCTCGGGGCAGATGAGCGCCATCCTCGGCCACAGCCATCCGGCGATCGTGGCGACCGTGCAGCAGCAGATCGCGAGCCTCGACCACCTGTTCAGCGGCATGCTGTCGCGTCCGGTCGTCGACCTCGCCCGGCGGCTCGCCGAGACCCTGCCCGCACCGCTGGACAAGGTGCTGCTGCTGACGACCGGCGCCGAGTCGAACGAGGCCGCCATCCGCATGGCCAAACTCGTCACCGGCAGGCACGAGATCGTGGCGTTCGCGCGCTCCTGGCACGGCATGACCGGCGCCGCGGCCGCCGCGACGTACAGCGCCGGCCACCAGGGCTACGGGCCGACCGCGCCCGGCAACTTCGCGCTGCCCACGCCCAACCCGTACCGTCCCGACTTCACCACCGCCGACGGCGAGCTCGACTGGCGGCGGCAGCTCGACCACGGCTTCGCCATGATCGACGCCCAGTCGTCGGGCAGCCTCGCGGCCTGCATCGTCGAGCCGATCCTCAGCTCCGGCGGCGTCATCGAGCCGCCGCCGGGCTACTTCGCCGCGCTGGCCGCCAAGTGCCGGGAACGCGGCATGCTGCTGATCGTCGACGAGGCGCAGACCGGCCTGTGCCGCACCGGCGACTGGTACGCCTTCCAGCGCGACGGCATCGTGCCCGACATCCTCACCCTGTCCAAGACGCTGGGCGCGGGGCTGCCGCTGGCCGCGGTGATCACCAGCGAGGAGATCGAGCAGCGCGCCCACGAGCGCGGCTACCTGTTCTACACCACGCACGTGTCGGACCCGCTCGTCGCGGCCGTCGGCAACACCGTGCTCGACGTCGCGCAGTCCGAGCAGCTGGACCTGCGCGCGCGGGAGCTGGGCGCGTTCCTGCGCACCGGGCTGCTGGACCTGCGGCAGCGGCACCAGGCCGTGGGCGACGTACGCGGCCGCGGGCTGATGCAAGGCCTCGAACTCGTCGTCGATCGGGCCACCAAGCAGGGCGCGGACGCGCTCGGCTCCCGGGTCACCCGCCGCTGCCTGGAACTCGGCCTGCATCTGAACGTGGTGCAGTTGCGGGGCATGGGCGGCACGTTCCGCATCGCGCCGCCGCTGACCGCGTCCCAGGAGGAACTGGCCCTCGGCCTGGAGATCCTCGACCAGGCACTTGCCGACACCACCACGGCCTGACGAGTACAACGCTCGATGTGGCCCACATCATTTTTGATGTGGGCCACATCAAAAATGATGTGCCCACATCTTGATGGTGCAGTTCCCCGACGCCCCCGTTCGCCGGGGCGCTAGACGAGCGCCGCGTGCAGTCGGTCGTAGGTGGGAGCGAGCCGCCGAAGCGCGTCCGCCGCAGCCGGGAAGTCCTTGGTGACCATCGGGTACTGCAGCGAGCCGACCAGCCGGGCCTGCTCGGCGGCGATCCGGGCCGCGTCGTCGTAGCCGGCCAGCAGCAGGCAGTCGGCGGTGTCGCTCAACCTGCGCGCGCCGACCCGGATCGCGAAGTACATCAGGTGCTCGCGCAGCCCGTCCCCCGCCCCGGCCTCGACCAGCTCGGCGACCCGCTCGGCGGCCGCGCCGTTGCCCAGGCTGCCGGGCGGCATCTCCACCTCGGCGCGCATCGACAGCCAGTCGATCGCGGCAGGGATGATCGAGCGGATCGCGTCGGCGTCCTTGACGTCGGCGACCTTCGCGAAGCCGGTGCGCATCGTGTACGGATCGCCGTAACTGACCGTCTCGGCCCGCCATGCCATCATGAAGTCGCCGACCGGCACCTCGGCGTACGGATAACCGTGCGGGTCGTGCACGAGCACCCGCTCGTCGTCCACGTCGAGCGCGACCACGAAATGATCGGCCCCGATCGGTCCGGTCATCTCGGGCTGGTGGCGCAGGTGCCCCATCTCGACCGGCCCGACCCACACCGGCCCCTGCCGCACCGCCGCCGCGAGGCGGGCCAGCGCCGTCTCGGCGTCGCCGCCCTTGCTGACCGTCGAGGTCCAGCCGATCGCCGCCAGCGCCCGGTCGAACCCCTGCTCCGGATCCCACCCGTAGGCGTCGAAGAACACCAGCGTGCCGCCGATGAGCTGCATGCCGAACGGCCCACCGGTGGCGACCTCGATGACCGCGGTCGACGGCGCCTGCGCGCCGAGCAGCATCGCGAACGAGTTCGAGTAGCAGTAGGGACCGCTGCCCACATAGGGAAGATGACGCACGGTAAACCTCTCCTTCAGACGGCGACCGGGTACGCGACGTCGAAACGCGTGCCGGTGCCCGGATAGATCTCGTAGGGGTGCCCGGTGCAGACGACACCGGGGTGGGCGTCGGTCCACGCCTCGACCGCGTCGTAGACGCGCAGGATCAGCGGCAGATCCTCGTAGCCGGGCGGCACCGGCAGGTACACCGCCGTGTGCGCCGGCACGAGGCGGACGTGCAGGTCGTCGACGGGTTCGACGCTCCCGTCGCAGGCGACCGCCACCTCCGCGTACCCGTCGCTGTCCGGGGTGATCAGGTCCTCGAAGAACACGAACCGGGGGCCGTCCGCGGCCTGTCCGCAGGCCCGCAGTTGAGCGCGGATGTCCTGCTCGGCCGCGGCGGCGAAGCCGGGCAGCGCGGTGGAGTCGATCCGCCGCCGCCGGCCGAGGACCTTCGTCACCGGCACGTCCCGCTGTGCCACGGCGTCGGCCAGCCCCGAGCCGTCGGACGAGCCCTGCACGGCCTCCACCACGGCGGCCCGGTCGTCGAGCAGGCAACGCTGGGCGTGCAGCCATCCTCGCAGTTCGAGGGCCCGGTCCTGCGGGCTCAGGTCGGCCAGCGCGGCGATCCGGGCCAACGGCAGGCCGAGCCGTCGCAGCCGGGCGATCAGGCGGGCCCGGGGCAGCTGGTCAGGGCGGTAGTAGCGGTAGCCTGTCGCCGGGTCGACCCACGCGGGCGGGAGCAGGCCCTGCTCGGCGTACAGGCGCAGCGCCTTCGGCGACAGCCTTGCCGCCGCCCCGAACTCCCCCGCCAGCAGATGTTCCCGTGCCACCCGGCCAGTCTGCGGCGTGCCCCTGGGGCGAGGTCAAGGAGAACGTCCGCCGGCAGGGCTTCGCCCCGTCGGCGGACGTTCCTTCCGTCTGCGCGGCCGGCAGGACCCGCGCGGCGGAGCCTATTCGCCCTTCGGGTCCAGGCAGTCGATCTGCACGGTCACGGTGCCGGTCTGGCCGTTGCCGGTGACGGTGATGACGGCCTGGCCGGACCAGTGCGGGTCGGCGTCGGCCCACGCGTTGTGGAAATAGCCCTGCCCGTTGCCGCTCGCGTCGGTGGTGAAGGTGTCGGCGTGGTGGAAGCCGCGGGCGGTGCTCGCCGTGTACACGGTGTCGGGCTGTCCACCGGTCAGCACGACCAGCACCTCCCCACCGTGGTCGTTGCAACCCTCAAGGCTGCTGGTCAGCCAGCCGACGGGCGTCTGCGCGGTGTCCGCGAGCGCGACCTCGTGCACGAGGAGCGTCGTGGCGAGCGCGACACCGGCGATGCCGAGCGCCCGGAAGGCTTTGGTCCGCAGGGTGGACACGTTGACCCCGTTTCGTGACGGTCCCGGCGGCGGCTCCACCGGGACTTCCGACCACAGTAGACAGACATTCCCACCCACGTGGTTGTCAGCGCCGGTAAACCCGTTGCGAGCGGCCGAGATCAGTTGTCTGGTTGACGGACCACTGAACACGGAAGGGACCATGACCCTCATGTCGCTGCCCACTCCCACGCTGCACACCGCCCGCCTGCGACTGCGTCCGTTCGACGACACGGACGCGGACGACCTGTTCGCGCTGCACAGCAACGCCGAGGTGCTGCGCTACTGGGACTCGCCGCCGTGGACCGAACCCGCGCGCGCCGAGCGGTTCCTAGCGGTCTGCCGGCAGCTGGCGGAGGAGGGCACCGGGGCCCGGCTGGTCGTGGAGCGCGCCTCGGACGGGGCCTTCCTCGGCTGGTGCACCCTGCACCGGTGGAATCCGGACTACCGCAGTGCATCGCTCGGCTACTGCTTCGGCGAGGCAGCGTGGGGCCACGGCTACGCGACGGAGGCCGCGCGTGCTCTGCTCGGGTGGGCATACGGCACGCTGGACCTCAACCGCGTCCAGGCGGAGGCCGACACCCGCAACGTGGCGTCTGCCCGAGTCCTGGAGAAGCTCGGGTTCGTACGCGAGGGGACGTTGCGCGAAGACTGCGTCGTGAACGGCGACGTCTCCGACTCATGGGTCTACGGGCTGCTCAGGCGCGAGTGGCAGCCGCCCGCCGAGCCTGCCGCAGCCCGCTGACTCCTCGGCTGACCTGGCTCTTTCCCCAGCGTGATCCCGCCACCACGGGCGATAATGGTGCGAGCCCCCGTCGGCCTGCACAGCCGGGACCGACACCACGTCCATGCCGACGACGGGGGCGACGATGGCACGCACGGTGGCCGACCTGATGGTCGAGACGTTGAAGGCGTCCGGGGTGCGCCGCGTGTACGGGGTGCCCGGCGACTCGCTCAACGGGCTCACCGATGCGCTGCGCCGCGACGGCGGGATCACCTGGCAGCACGTGCGCCACGAGGAGGCCGCCGCGTTCGCCGCCGCGGGCGAGGCGGCCGTGACCGGCGAGCTCGCGGTGTGCGCCGGAAGTTGCGGTCCGGGCAACCTGCACCTGATCAACGGCCTGTTCGACGCGAACCGCAGCCGCGTCCCCGTGCTGGCGGTCGCCGCGCAGATCCCACGCGACGAGATCGGCTCCGGCTACTTCCAGGAGACCCACCCGCAGGAGCTGTTCCGCGAGTGCTCCGTCTACCGCGAGCTGGTCAGCGTCCCCAGCCAGTTGCCGCAGGTGCTCGCGACCGCGCTGCGCACCGCGCTGGCCCTGGGCGGCGTCTCGGTCGTCGTGGTGCCCGGGGAGGTGTTCCTCGCCGACGCACCGGGCGACGCCCGGCCGCTGCCGATCCGCCCCATGTCGCCGCTGGTGCGGCCCGACGACACCGCGCTCGACGCCGCGGCGGACGTGCTGAACGCCGCCGAACGGGTCACCATCCTCGCCGGGGCGGGCTGCGCCGGAGCACACGACCGACTGCTCGCCGTGGCCGGGGCGTTGCAGGCGCCGGTGGTGCACGCGTTCCGCGGCAAGGAGTTCGTCGAGTACGACAACCCGTACGACGTGGGCATGACGGGGCTGATCGGCTTCAGCTCCGGCTACCGGGCGATGGAGCACTGCGACGCGCTGCTCATGCTCGGCACCGACTTCCCCTACCGCCAGTTCTATCCCGAGGGCGTCCCAGTGGTGCAGGTGGACGTGCGCGGGGAGCAGATCGGCCGCCGGGTGCCCGTCGACGTGCCGCTCGTGGGCACGGTCCGCGACACCGTCGACGCCCTGCTGCCGAGGCTCACCGCCAAGGCAGACTCGGCGCACCTGGACCGGATGACCGCCCACTACCGGCGGGCCCGCGCCAGGCTCGACCGGCTCGCCGAGGCGAACGCCGACGACTCGCCGCTGCACCCGCAGTACGTCACCGCCGTCATCGACCGGCTCGCCGCCGACGACGCGATCTTCACCGCCGACGTCGGCACACCCTGCATCTGGGCCGCCCGCTACCTGCACATGAACGGCCGCCGCCGGCTCATCGGCTCGTTCAACCACGGGTCCATGGCCAACGCCCTGCCGCAGGCCATCGGCGCGCAGGCCGAGCACCCCGCCCGCCAGGTCGTCTCGCTGTCCGGCGACGGCGGGTTGGCGATGCTGCTCGGCGAGCTGATCACGCTGCGGCAGATGCGGCTGCCGGTGAAGGTCGTCGTGTTCAACAACGGCGCGCTGTCGTTCGTCGAGCTGGAGATGAAGGCCGCGGGCTTCGTCACCTTCGCCACCGACCTGGACAACCCCGACTTCGCCGCGATGGCCGAGGCGGCCGGGCTGTTCGGGGCCCGCGTCGACAAGGCGGGCGACCTGGAGGACGCCGTGCGGGCCGCGTTCGCCCATCCCGGCCCGGCGCTGCTCGACGTGCGCACCGCGCGACACGAGCTGTCCCTGCCGCCCAAGCTCACCTTGGGCCAGATCAAGGGCTTCACGCTGTACGCCACCAGGACCATCCTGTCCGGGCGCGGCTCCGAGATCGTCGAACTGGCCAAGACGAACCTGCGCGACCTCGACGCCGAGTGACCGGCCGCTGACCTGCCCGACAACCCGGACACAACCCCGTCACAACCCCGGTCGCCGACGCTGTGCCCAGCGGCCGGGACCACCGGCCCGTTCCCCGGCACAGCAGCCGCGAGGCCCGTCCGGCCCGCGGCGGAACGGAGTCCCCCATGCAAGCCACCTCCCTCCTGCGCAGGCTCAGCGCGTTCGGCGCGCTGACCGGCGTCGCGCTCGCGGCGGGCCTCGCCGTCGGCACCCCGGCGCAGGCCGCCACCACGTTGAAGGTCGCGACCGTCATCTGCAACGAGGAGACCGACGAGATCGGCGACGACAGCCCGTACTTCCTGGTCTTCGCGGCCAGCACGACCAACCCGGGCGCCACGGCCTTCGGCAAGTGGGGCCCCGGCGGCTGGGACGACGAGATCGCCAGCGGCGACTCCTACAGCCCGAACGCCTCGATCGCCACCGGCGTCGGCAGCGGCTGGCGGCTCATCTCGCTGATGGTCGAGGAGGACTACGACAACGACCTGACCGCCGGTGAGATCGCCTGGATCGGCAACAACATGCACAACCAGTACCAGATCTCGTTCTGGAAGCCGGCCAGCACGATGATCTCGGAGATGCGGGCCACGCTGCGCAACACGACCAACATGTACCTGTCCAACGACGACATGGTCGCCACGGCGAGCAGCAGCATCGGCGGATGGGCCACCTACGTCGGCGACGGCGGCTCCTACCAGGTCAGGTACACCCTGCCCTGATCCGCGCACGTGCCGGTGGCAGCCCGACGGCCGCCACCGGCACGTCGGACTGCTCAGAGCTCCTCGATGCCGACCTCGTGCATCCGGCCGTCCGGTCCCATCCGGAACAGTCGCGGCGGCCCCATCGACGCCTTGATGTGTGCGTACATCGCCTCCCGGGCGGCCTGCTCGGCCCCGGTGGGATCGGTGACCCGGAAGCCGCACATGGGCACGGACTCCGCTTCGAGGTCGTCCGGTTCCGGATACCCCTCCAGGACGAAGCCGAACAGCGCCCGCAGTGCCTCCTCGCCGAGTTCGAGCGGGTGGAACGGCAGCGGGTAGGGCTCGTCGTCCTCGTCCAACCAGGGTTCGACCGGGTGCTCGCCAGCCCAGTACGACAGCTCGAACGCGTACGGCTCGCCGATGTTCTCCATGATGCCGCTGTCCGGCGACAGGCTCAGCGACCGGATCAGCCGGCCGTCCTCCCAGACCGCGAAGCAGAGCCAGTCGACGACGGAGTGCATGCCGTGCATGACGATCCGCCGGCCCGCGCCCAAGGCGAGCAGGTGTTCGGGTAGTTCCGAGGGGCGGTCGAGGACGAACCGCCGGTCGCAGAAGATCTCCGCACCGGGCAGCACGGCGACATTGGTGACGTCGTCCGACGGGTTGGTGTCGTCGAGGGTGGTCTCCGCGTCGAACTCGACCCGATACCCGGGGTGGACCCGGCGCACCGCCTCCTGCGCCTCGGCGCGGCGGGTGGTCGCCGCGCCCCGCAATGCCGCACGGAGGTCCCCGTCGGCGAACGCCAGCAACGCGGTCTTCGCACCCATCACCACTCCCAGTAATCCACCGGACCGAGGTCACGCACACTACGGCGCGGGTCCGACGGCAAGCGGTGGCACCGGGCGGCACGGCAACGGCCGCTCCAGATCGTTGCCGTGCCTGCTCGGAACGTCAGCGTGACGCGGCCACCCGTACCGGGTGCCCGGCCAGCTCCACCCGGACGGCGGCACCGGGACCGAGGCCCGCGGCCTGGCGGGTGGCCAGGTCGGCCTTGACCCCGACCCCGCCCGGCAGCTCCACGAACAGCCGCGTGGTCGGCCCCAGGAACGACACCGTCACGACCCGGGCCGCCCCATCGGCGTCGGCGCTGACGTGTACGTCCTCCGGCCGGATCAGCACGTCCACCGTGTTCTCGGCGGGGACGTCACCGAGCACCGGCAGGCGCTGCCCTGCCACCTCCACGCGGCCCTCGCCGGTGAGCCGCCCCGGCACGCGGTTCATGGTGCCGACGAACTCGGCCACGAACGCCGTCGCCGGGTGGTGGTACAGCTCGACCGGTGTCGCGCACTGCTCCAGCCGTCCGTCGCGCAGCACCGCGACCCGGTCGGCCATGGACAGCGCCTCCTCCTGGTCGTGCGTCACGAAGATCGTGGTGATGCCGAGGTTCTTCTGCAGCCGGGAGATCTCCTCCCGCAGGGTGAGCCGCACCTGCGCGTCCAACGCCGACAGCGGCTCGTCGAGCAGCAGCACCCGAGGTTGCAGCGCCAGCGCCCGGGCGAGGGCGACCCGCTGCTGCTGGCCGCCGGAGAGCTGGTGCGGATACCGGTCGCCCTGGGTAGGCAGACCGACCATCGCGAGCAGCTCGTCGGCGCGGGCCCGGCGGGTCGCCGCGTCGACCTTGCGGATGCGCGGCCCGAACGCGACGTTGTCACGGGCGGTCAGGTTCGGGAACAGGCTGTACGACTGGAACACCATGCCCGCGTCGCGCTTGTTGGCGGGCACCCCGACGATGTCGGCCCCGTCGACGAGCACCTGCCCCGAGTCGGGGTGGTCGAATCCGGCGACCATGCGCAGCGCGGTCGTCTTGCCGCAGCCCGACGGCCCGAGCAGCGCCAGCAGCTCGCCGGGCGCGATGGTCAGGTCGAGCCCGTCCAGCGCGACGGTGCTGCCGAACGTCCGCCGCAGGGCGCGGAACTCGACGCCCGCGCCCGAACTCTTCGCCGAGATGGTCATCGTCAATCCTCGTTCTTGGTGGTCCGGGTGCCCGCGCTCGACAGGGCGAGCAGCAGCAACCAGGTGATCAGGAGGCTGAGCAGCGACACCGCGACGGACAGCCGCGCCTCGCTGCCGCTGACCTTGACGATCCACACCGGGAACGTCTCGAAGGTCAGGATCCGGGCGATGGTGTATTCGCCCAGCACCAGCGCCAGCGTCAGGAACGCGGCCCCGGCCAGCGAGCTGCGCAGGTTGGGCAGCAGCACGCGGACGAGCACCTGCCACCAGCTCGCCCCGC
This sequence comes from Catellatospora sp. NPDC049133, assembly GCF_040648455.1. NCBI lineage: Bacteria > Bacillati > Actinomycetota > Actinomycetes > Micromonosporales > Micromonosporaceae > Catellatospora > Catellatospora sp. NPDC049133. The sequence goes on along the minus strand of NZ_JBEZDT010000024.1, from coordinate 108,027 downwards.
AGTTGCGGGCGGCCTCGGTCAGCGTCGGCACGTCGATGGCGCGCAGGCCCGAGTCGAGGGAGCGGAAGACGAACGGCAGCGCCAGCACCGTGTACGACAGCACGAGCGCGAGCGGGAAACGTTCGTCCTGCACGGCGAGGAACGTCTGGTACAGCGGGGTGCGGGAGAGCCGTTCGGGGCCGAGTTGCAGGATGGAGCCGATCCCGGCGACGAACGCGATGGGCGGCACGACCAGCGGCAGGGTGCACAGCACCTCGATGACCGTGCCGAGCCGGCCGGGTCGCAGCCGCACCGCGACCATCGCGGGCACCACCAGTGCCAGCACCAGCACGATCGTGGCGACGGCGAGCAGCAGCGACAGCCCGAGCCCGTCCAGGAAGCCGGGCGCGCCGAGGATCTGGGTGTACGCCTGCCCGGTCAGGCCCTGCCCCGGCACGTCCACGGTGAACACGAACGACGCGATCAGCGGCGCGGCGAAGTAGAGCCCGGCCAGGGCCAGGACGGCGCCGTGCCAGGCGCGGGCGCGGCGGGTCAGCGCAGCCATCGGGCGCTCCGTCGTTGCAGGGGCAGGTAGATCGCCATGACCAGCCCGGCCACGACCACCATGTCCAGGGCCAGCGCGGAGGCGACGCCCTCCTGCCCGATCAGCACGTTGCCCGACAGCGCGTCGGCGATCTGCAGGGTGACCAGGGGCAGCACGCTGCCGACCATGGCCGCGGCGGTGGCGTACGCGGCGAAGGCGGTGCCGAACAGCAGCACGAAGCCGCCGAGCAGCGACGGGCCCAGCACGGGCAGGCCGATCAGCCGCCAGAACTGCCAGCCGGTGGCGCCGCAGTTGGCGGCGGCCTCGCGCCACTGGGGGCGCAGCCCGTCCAGTGCGGGCGCGATGACCAGCACCATCAGCGGGATGAGGAAGTACAGGTAGACCACGGCAAGCCCGGCGGGGGTGTAGAGGCTCCACCCGGCCTCGGTCAGGTGCAGCAGTTCGGTCATCACGCCGGAGATGCCCAGGGTGGCGATGAACGCGAAGGCGAGCGGCACGCCGCCGAAGTTGGCCAGCACGCCGGAGGCGGTGACGACGAGGTTGCGCAGGCCGGGCAGCCGGCTGGCGACGACGGCCTGGGCGAGCAGCGTGCCGAGCACCACGCCGAGCGCGGCGGTGACCAGCGACAGCTTGATGCTGCTGGTGAGCGCGTCGAGGTAGGCGCCCTGCACGGAGCGGGTCAGGTTGTCGGCGGTCAGCGTGGTCGTGCCGGTGGCGCGGTCGGTGACGGTGACCGCACCGACCAAGACCGCGATCATCGGCAGTCCGAAGAAGACGGTGACGAAGGTCAGCAGCGGCAGCGCGGCCAGGGTGGCCGAGCCGCGGCGTGGGCGGGCCCCCGCCCGGCCGGACGCCGTGGGGGCGGCGTCCGGCACGGGCGGGGACACGGTGGTGACGGCGGTCGGCATCGGTCAGCCGGCCAGGGCCTTGGCCCAGTTGGCGACCAGGTCGGCCTTGGCCTTGTCGTTCTGCTCGGGGGTCGGGAAGCTCGGCTCGCCCTCGACCTTCGGCAGCGCGGACACCAGGTCGGCCTGCGCCGTACCGTCGGTGATCATGCCGGGCAGCAGGACGGGGCGGGCGAAGCCCTTCAGCCACAGGTTCTGGCCCTCGGCGCTGTAGAGGAACTCCTGCCACAGCCGCGCGGCGGCGGGGTGCGGCGCGTCGAGGTTGACGGCCTGCGCGTAGAAGTTGGCGTACTTGCCGTCGGCGGGGATGGCGACCTTCCAGTCGACGCCCTTGGCGGCGAACTGCTTGGCGTAGCCGGCGTTGAGGTAGTCCCAGTCCAGGCTGATCGGGGTCTCGCCCTTCTCGACCGTGGCCGGGGTGGACTCCACCGGGATGAAGTTGCCGGACTTGTTCAGCGCGGCGAAGAAGTCGATGCCGGGCTGGATGTTGTCGAAGCTGCCGCCGTTGGCCAGCGACGCGGCGTACACCGCGGCGATCGCCGCCCCCGCCTTGGTCGGGTTGCCGTTGAGGGCGACCTTGCCCTTGTACTCGGGCTTCTTCAGGTCGGCGAAGGTCTGCGGGCAGACCGCGACGCGCTTGGCGTCGCAGCCGATCGACACGTAGCCGCCGTAGTCGTTGAACCAGCGGCCCTCGGCGTCCTTCTGCGAGGCCGGGATCTTGTCCCACGCGGCGACCTTGTACGGCGCGAACAGGCCCTCCTGCGCGCCGCTGATGGCGAACGCGACCCCGAGGTCGAGCACGTCGGGGGCCCGGTCCTGGCCCTTGAGGGTCTTCACGGCGGTGATCTCGTCGGCGCTGGAGCCGTCGGGGTTGTCGCTGTTGACCTTGATGCCGTACTTCTTGCTGAAGGCCTCGATGACCTCGCCGTAGTTGGCCCAGTCCGGCGGCAGCGCGATGACGTTGAGCTGGCCCTCCTTCTTGGCGGCGGCGATCAGTCCGTCCATGCCGCCGAAGTCGGCGAGCGAGGTGGCCTTGTCGGCGGCGACCCCGGAGGCGGTGGCCGGGGCCTCCTCCTTCGCACCGCACGCGGCGGCGGCCAGGGCCGTGGTCAAGGAAAGCGCCAGCACGGCGGCCAGGCGGCCGGTCCGGCGTGAGAGAGCGGGGTACATCTGCGGGTCTCCCGGGTGGGTCGGATCTGCAAGCGCACCCAGTAGGCACTCCGGGGATGTCGGCGAACTGAACTGCGTGACATCATTCGGCCGCGCCGGCCTGAACAAGGCAGGCGACGAGCGTGGAACGTGTGCCACGTCACCGGACCGGATTCCGCCTCGTGGTCGGCCTGCGAGCCGGACCGGGCCGCCGCCTACGGCACTGGCATGATCGCGCCGTGACGACACGCGTAGCCCTCATCACCGGCAGCTCTCGCGGACTCGGCCGGGTCATCGCCCGGCGGCTGGCCCGCGACGGCATGGCGGTGGCCGTCAACGGTCGGCAGGAGAAACCGCTGGCCGAGCTGGTCGACGAGATCCGCGCCGAGGGCGGCACCGCCGCCGCCTTCCCCGCCGACGTCACCGACGAGCAGGACGTCGCCCGGCTGGCCGACGCGATCGCCGCGCGGCTGGGCCCGGTGGACGTGCTGGTGCTCAACGCGACCGGCCCGCAGCCCGAAGGCCTGATCGCCGACGCCGACCGGGCCGCGTTCGAGGCGCAGCTGGCCTTCTTCGTGCACAGCCCGGTGTTGCTCGGGCGGGCGCTGTCACCGGGCATGATCGCGCGCGGCTTCGGCCGGATCGTGCACCTCGACTCGGAGGTGGCCGACCGGCCGCAGCCGGGCTGGTCGGCGTACGCCACCGCGAAGAACGCGCAGATCGGCCTGGCCCGCGCCTGGGCGCGCGAGCTGGCCCCGCACGGCATCACCGTGAACAGCGTCGCGCCCGCCTGGATCCCGGTCGAGCGGCACGCCGGCTCCACCGTGGACGGCTACCTGGCCACGGTGCCCGCCGGACGGATGGGCACCCCGGAGGACATCGCGCACGTGGTCAGCTTCCTGGCCTCCGACGGCGCGGGCTTCGTCACCGGGCAGCGCATCGTCGTGGACGGCGGCCGCAGCCTGCACGCCTGACCGCCGCCCGATCCTGCGTTGGCGCTCCGCTCGACCTGGTTTGTCATAAAATCGGGTGATGTGCCGACCCGCGCGAGGGGGCTAGATGGCTGCCACAGAACCGGCGTACGAGGTGGAGCTGTCGTGCGCGGTCAACGGGGAGCCGGTGCACGTGCGTGTCGACACCCGGGAGTCGCTGCTCGACCTGCTGCGCGAGCGGCTCGGCGTGACCGGGCCGAAGAAGGGCTGCGACCACGGCCAGTGCGGCGCGTGCACGGTGCACCTCGACGGCCGCCGGGTGGTGTCCTGCCTGACCCCCGCCGTGCAGGTGGCGGGCGCGGACGTGACCACGGTCGAGGGCCTGGCCGGGCCTGACGGCGAGCTGCACCCGCTGCAGCAGGCGTTCATCGACCACGACGCGCTGCAGTGCGGCTACTGCACCCCCGGCCAGATCATGTCCGGGCTGGCCTGCCTGGCCGAGGGCCACGCGGGCGACGACGACCAGGTGCGCGAGTACATGAGCGGCAACCTGTGCCGGTGCGGGGCGTACGCGGGCATCGTCGCGGCCGTGCGCGCCGTCGCCGAGCAGCAGGGGCGCTGAGCGTGCGCCCGTTCGCGTACACCACGGCCGCGACCGCGGCCGAAGCCGTCGACGCGCTCGCGGCGGCCGGCCCGCAGGCCCGGCTGCTCGCGGGTGGCACCACGCTGTACGACCTGATGAAACTGGAGATCGAGACCCCGCCGGCGGTCGTGGATGTGCACCGGGTCGCCGACCTGGCCGGCTTCGACACCTCCGGCGAGCGGGAGCTGGTGTTCGGCGCGGGCGCGCGGATGGCCGACGTCGCCGAGGACGGCCGGCTGCGCCGCGACTACCCGGCGCTGACCGAGTCGCTGTGGCGCGCCGCGTCGCAGCAGCTGCGCAACATGGCCACCCTCGGCGGCAACCTGCTGCAGCGCACCCGCTGCCCGTACTTCCGGGGCGGGGAGCCGTTCGCGTGCAACAAACGCAGCCCCGGCAGCGGCTGCGCCGCCCAGGAGGGCCTCGACCGCTCGCACGCGCTGTTCGGCGGCAGCGAGTCGTGCATCGCGGTGTACCCGGGCGACTGGGCCACCGCGCTGGTCGCGTTCGACGCCGAGGTGGACGTGCTCGGGCCGGGCGGCGCACGCAGCCTGCCGCTGGCGCGGCTGCACCGCGAGCCGGGCGAGACCCCGCAGCTCGAACACACCCTCGAACCGGGCGAGCTGATCACCCGGATCCGGGTGCCGGTCACCCCGGCGGGCCGCGGCTCGGCCTACCTGAAGATCCGCGACCGCGAGTCGTACGCGTTCGCGCTGGTCTCGGCGGCCGTCGCGCTGACCCTGGACGGCGACGGCCGGGTCGGCGACTGCCGCATCGCCGTCGGCGGCGTGGCCACCCGACCGTGGCGGGTCCCCGCGGCCGAGCAGGCGCTGCGCGGTCAGCCGGTCACCGAGGCGAGCGCCCGCGCGGCAGGCGAGGCCGCGTTCGCCGGCGCCCGGCCGGGCCGCCACAACGCCTTCAAGATCGAGCTGGGTACCCGCACCGTCGCCGACGCGGTGCACCTGGCGGCGGGCAGGGCCGCCGGATGAGCCCGCAGCCCGCCGACCTCCCACCCGTGGACACCCGCCGCGTCGACGCCCGGGAGAAGGTCACCGGCGCCGCCCGGTACGCCACCGACCTGCTCCCCGACGACCTCGCGTACGCCGTGCCGGCCACCGCGACCGTCGGCCGCGGCCGCATCACCGAGCTGGACACCTCGGCCGCCGCCGCGGTCCCCGGCGTCCTGCTCGTGCTCACCCACCTCGACCACCTGGACCTGCGCTCCCCCGGCTTCGTCATGGGCGGCGGCTACGGCGTGCAGAGCCTGCAACCGCTGCTCGACGACCAGATCGCCTACCGCGGCCAGGCCATCGCGCTCGTCGTCGCCGAAACGCTGATCGCCGCCACCCAGGCCGCCAACCTGGTACGGGCCGTTTACGAGCCGGAGCCGTTCGCCGTCACTCTCGACTCTCCCGGCGTCGAGCGCCTGTCCCAGCCCGCGACCATCCCACTGCCGTTCCTCGCCGACCTGGACGTCGGCGACGCCGAGAGCGCCTACGCCGCCGCCCCGGTGCGGGTCGACGCCGTCTACGACCAGCCGGCCCAGCACCAGAACCCGATGGAACTGATCGGCGCGACGGTCTGGTGGCACGGCGACAGCGTGGTCGTGCACGAGGGCACCCAGAACGCCGCCGCCATCCGCCACGGCCTGGCCCGACAGCTCGGCATCGACCCCGACCACGTCGAAGTGGTATCGCCGTACACCGGGGGCGGCTTCGGGCAGAAGAACTCGCTGCAGATCCACATCGCACCCCTGGCCGTGGCCGCGCGCCGGCTCGGCCGCCCGGTCAAACTCGTCGTGTCCCGCACCCAGCTGTTCCACCACACCAGCTTCCGGCCCGCGAGCCGGCACCGGATCCGGCTCGGCGCCGACGAGCACGGCCGGATGCTCGCCGCGCTCCACGACGTCGAACACCAGACCTCCCGGTTCGACCTGTTCCCGCTGATGTACACCGAGACCACCGCACGCCTGTACGGCATCGGCGACTTCCGTGGCCGGCAGACCTTCGCCCGGATGGACACCCAGACGCCCGGCTTCATGCGCGCCCCGTTCGAGCACCCAGGCGTGTTCGCGTTCGAGTCCGCCGTCGACGAACTCGCCTACGCCGCGCACCGCGACCCGCTCGAATTCCGCCTCGCCAACGACACCACCGTCGACCCCGTCACCGGCGAGCCGTTCTCGTCCCGCCACCTGGCCCAGTGCCTGCGCCGCGGCGCGAAGCGCTTCGGCTGGAGCGCCCGGCAGCAGCGGCCGGCCAGCATGCGCGCCGACGACGGCTCCCTGGTCGGCTGGGGCGTCGCCGTCGGGGCGTACCCGGCCTCGATCGTGCCCTCTGCCGCGCACCTGGTCGCGACCGCCGACGGCCGGATCCGCGTCGAGGTCGACGGCCACGAGATGGGCCAGGGCATCCGGTCCTCCATCGCCCTCCTCGTCGCCGAGAACCTGGGCATCGACGTACGCCACGTCGACATCGTCGTCGGCGACACCCGTGTCGCCACCCAGCACCTCACCGCCGGATCGTGGGGCACCGCCTCCACCCTCGGCGCGGTCCACGCCGCACTGCGCGAACTGCGCAAACAGCTTGGCACCGAGATCAACGGCCCGGTGGACGTGACGGCCGCCGTCGCCGCGACCGGCCACGACCACGTCGAGGTCCGCGCCGAGACGCTCGGCCCCGGGCAGACCGAGCAGGACGCCGAGCACGCCCGGCAGGGCCTGGTCGCCCTCTCCGGGCCGGAGTTCACCGGATACAGCACGTTCAGCTGGATCGCCCACTTCGTCGAGGTGCGCGTCGAACCGACGACCTGCCGCATCCGGGTGCCCCGCGTCGTCAGTGTCGCCGACTGCGGCCGGGTGGCCAGCCCCGTCACCGCCGCCAGCCAGGTGCGCGGCGGCATCGTCTGGGGCATCGGCGCGAGCCTGCGCGAAGCCGGGGAGGTCGACCCCCGCTACGGCGGCTGGCTCAACGCCAGCCTGGAGGAATACCCGGTGCCGGTCAACGCCGACATCGGCACCCTCGACGTCGACTTCATCGGCGAACCCGACCTGCGCTTCCACCCCGTCGGGGTCAAGGGCCTCGGCGAGGTCAGCATGGTCGGCGTCGCCGCGGCGGTCGCCAACGCCGTCTACCACGCCACCGGCCTACGCCACCGCCGCCTGCCGATCCGCATCGAGGACGTGCTCGCCGGGACCACTGGGTCGTCTCGCTGATCGGTTCGGGTGAAGATCGCCGCTCTGACTGATCGCTCCGGGTGAAGATCGCTGTTTGAGGTCATGATCTGCGGTCAGACCGCAGTTTCTGTCCCGAGACAGCGATCTTCGCCTGGGCGGCGGCTGGGAATGCTGGACGATGGCTGGGGAGATAACGCTCAACGCGGGTCAATACGGGCAGGGTTGGGTTGTTCTGCCAGGGGTGCTGGAGGTTCTGTCTGCGATTCGTCGAGCCAGCCGCGGCAGCGTCGGAGACTCACCGATCGCAAGGAGGCGAGCTCTCATGATGAAGTCGTCGAAGAAGACCCTGGTCACGGTCGGCGCCGTAGGAGTACTGGCGCTCGGCATCGCGGCGCCCGCTGCGGCGTGGGCCGCCGACGGCAGCGGGTCGGCGTCCGCCGGGACCACCGCGCAGGGCAAGGACAAGAACGACCAGCGGGCCGAGCATCAGCAGAAGCTGGCCGAGGCGCTCGCGAAGGAACTCGGCGTCGACCAGGCGAAGGTCTCCGCCGCGCTGGAGAAGGTGCAGTCCCAACTGCGCCCGGACGGCAAGAACGGCAAGGGCGAGAACCGGGACGGCAAGTCCGCCGACCGGACCGCGCAGCTCAAGGAGCGGCTCGCCGCGGCGGTCAAGGCCGGCAAGCTGACCCAGGCCGAAGCCGACGCGATCATCAAGGCGACCGAGGCGGGTGTCCTCGGCGGCCACGGCCACTCACCGGACCGTACCTCCTCCAGCGAGTCCGGCAAGTGACCCGGCGGGCGGCGTCCGGTGAGTGGGGATACTCCGGACGCCGCCCGCAGCGGCATCCCGATCAAGGCTGTGAGCACGGCGTGAGCGAACCGGCTCATGCCCCGCTAACGGGGCATGCGATGAGCTGTCCCCTGATGGCACGCGTACTGCTGATAGACGACCACCGCCCCGCCCGCGAAGGCCTGCGCCTGGCGCTGACCCGCCACGGCCACATCGTCGAGACCGCCGACAGCGGTGAGCAGGGCCTGGCCCGGCTGCGTACGTTCGCCGCCGAGGTGGTCGTGCTCGACCTCAAGCTGCCCGGCATGGACGGCTTCGACGTGTGCCGCCGGCTGCGGGCCGACGGCGACCTGCCGATCATCGTGCTGACCGCCCGCGACGACGACATCGACGTGGTCGCGGCGCTGGAGGCGGGCGCGGACGACTACGTGATCCAGCCGGTGCACGCCCGGATCGTCGAGGCCCGCATCCGCGCCGTCCTTCGGCGTACCCGCCGCGAGCCCGCTCGGCCGGTCGGCTCGGAGCGGCACGGGGCGCTGACCATCGATCGGGACTCGCTCTGCGTCGGCAAGTCGGGGCGGCGGGTCCGACTCGCCCCGACCGAGATGCGGCTGCTGCTCACCCTGTCGGCCACGCCCGGCCGCGTGCACAGCCGCCACCAGCTGCTCGAAGCCGTCTGGCAGCACGACTTCCTCGGCGACTCCCGCCTCGTCGACGCCTGCGTCCAACGCCTCCGCGCCAAAATCGAAGACTCCCCCGCCAGCCCGGTCTACGTCCAGACGGTCCGCGGCTTCGGCTACCGCTTCGGCCCGGTGTGACCTCCAAGATCGCTCGACTTGCCTGGCAGGTGTGCGTATCTTGACGTCGCTTTCCCACACCTGCCTGGCAAGTCGAGCGATCAACGCCGCTCGTGGACCGCGCGGCCTCAGACAGGAACGCCCGGCCGCGCGGAGCTGGCCGGTTCGGTCACTGTGGGCGCGAGCCTGGTTCGTCGCTTCGTCCACTGCGGCAGGTCAAACAGCCACGACGCGCCCAGTGTGAGCAGGCCTCGGTGGATCAGCAGGCACAGTGCGATCACGACCGCCGACAGCACCGCCGGGTAGATGAGCGCCGACACGAGCTGGCCGGTGAAGCCGAGGCCCGAGATCGGGTCGTGCAGCAGCAGGTGCAGCAGGGCCACGATCGGCATGTGGATCACGTAGATCGGCAGAGTGCGCCGGCCCAGGGCGGCGAGCGGGCCGCCGACCGAGGGCACGCGGACGAGTCTGGCCGCGGCGGTGATCCCGAAGGCTACGGCGATGACGCCGACGGCCAGCCACACCCCGGGCCAGCGTTGTGCGCCCGCCAGAGCCATGACGATCAGCGCGCTCGCGTAGGCGACGAACGACCACGCGAGCCGGCGGCTGGTCGCGGTGTCGGCCCATCGTTCGATGTGGGGCCGCAGGTAAGCGCCTGCGAGGAAGAAGACCAGGTTCTGGTACAGGCCGCCGCGGTCGCCGGGGGTGGCGAGTATGCCCGTCGCGGTGATCATCGACAGGGCGGCCGCGGCGGTGAGCACCGCTGCGCGGGGCAGGCGGTGCAGGGCTTTGGCGATGACGAAGTAGACGGCGAGGGCGTACAGGTACCAGAGGTTCGACGGGGTGATGGTGAGCTGTTCCAGCAGGGCGAAAGCGGAGTCGGCGCGGGCCGTGGCGAAGTCGGGGGTGGCGCTGAGGATCGCGGTGTGGATCAGCAGCCAGGCGGTGTAAAGGTAGAGGAACTTGGCGATGCGGGATCGGGCGGTCTGTCGCCAGGTCCGGGCCAGGGCGGTGGTCGCGAAGACGCCGGAGATGGTAAAGAACAGCGGCATCCGCAGCGGGAGGAGCTGCTCGCCCAGGGTGCCCCAGGCACCGGGCAGCGGGATGCCGATGTGCCAGTCGACCTGCAGGTAGTCCTTCATGACCACGTGCCACAGCACGACGAGGACGATGCAGGTGCCCTTGGCGACGTCGGCCCACACCGCGCGTGGACGAGGCCCTGGGACCGTCTCGGTGACCGGCGGGGTGAGTTCTGTTCGCACATGCCGAAACTGCCGAGCCGATGTCTGCGCCCATCGCGCATCACGTCACAAGACCGTCACAAGCCGCGTTTGCGCACCGCCGCCAGTCCCACCCGACCAAGCCCAACACTGCCACGCCGCATGCTGTTCGACACAGCCATCACGATCGTGAGCAACGTGCTTTATGCGGCCCCGGCGAGAAGTCAATGGCGCGCCGACCGAACGAGCAGCAGCACGTGGACTGGCCGAACGCCGATTCGAGTCCCCGCGTGCCTGCCCGCTGTCACCTCGACCACCGGCCAGCCGAGCGCGGTCACACCCACGATCGGACCAGCAGCGTCACGGTCCAGCACCAACGCGATCGGGTCCAGGGCCACGACGTCGCCGAGTCGAACGGCACTCCCGTCCGCGGCGACCCAGAAGGTGGGGCTGCTCATCGGTCCCCTCCGAGATCTTGGCGCAGGAAGTCGGCAACGGTACACAGCACCCCCGTCGAGGCCGTCCACGCGTGCGCAGCGTTGAACTCGGCGACGTCGTACCTCAGCCGTTCAGCAAGGGTGAATTCGGCGGTGTCCTCGTCAGCCCATGTCGGCCGACCTGGCGCCTCACTCCATCGACTCATGGAAGAAATGCTGTGTCGCAAGTGGAGACGTTCACACCTCCGACGTGCCACGATTCAGGGACGTCTACGAAAGGTCCCCTCGTGGCTCGCAACGAAGCGCTCCGCACCGCGCTGGGCTCGGCCGGCCTCACAACGGTCGACCTGGCGACGACGCTCGCCGTCGATCCGAAGACCGTCGAACGGTGGGTGAGCAAGGGTAGGCTCCCCCATCCCCGGCACCGGATTAAGACCGCCGAGCTCTTGAGGGAAGATGTAGGCGTGTTGTGGCCCGAAGCGGTCCGCCGCTCGGTGAAGCTTGGCGCGGATCGAGAAATGATCGCGGTGTACCCGCGCCGCTTGGACCTGCCCCGATCGCTGTTCGGCGACCTCATCGGCTCCGCCACCCGCCGACTGTGGTTCGGCGGCTACACCTCCTACTTCGTGTGGCTCGACGTCGAAGGCGCAGGCCAGGTGCTCGCGGACAAGACCGCGACCGGCGCTGACGTACGCTTCCTCCTCGGCGACCCAAACAGTGTCGTCACACGGCACCGCGAAGAGATCGAAGCCACGCCGCTGACGATCTCCACCCGCATCGCCATGACCCGCGCCGAGTTGACCAAGCACGAGGTGGGAGCAGCCGTCCGGCTGTCCGACCGCCACATCGCGATGTCGGTATGGGTATTCGACGACGACATGCTCGTCTCGACGCACATCGGCGACGGCCTCGGACAGGACTCCGTCACCATGCACCTGCGCCGACGCCAGACCGGCGGCGCATTCGACCGCTACGCCGACCACTTCGAGCAACTCTGGACCGTCGCACACGCCGAATGACCCAGGTTCCACAGCCACGCTCGTACACGGTCACAAAGCCGTTGACCTTGACGTTACGTCAACTTCTACCGTGGGCTCACCGACGAGACACGGGAGGCGCGGGCGATGGAGTGGTCGATCCAGGACGTGGCACGACTGGCCGGAACGACGAGCCGGACCCTGCGCCACTACGGCGAGCTGGGCCTACTCACGCCCAGCCGGGTCGGCGGCAACGGCTACCGCTACTTCGACCAGGACTGCCTGGTACGCCTGCAGCGCATCCTGCTGCTCCGTGAACTGGGCCTAGGCCTCCCGGTGATCGCCGAAGTGCTCAACGGCGCACAGCGGGACACCGTGGCCGCCCTCCGCACCCACCTGGACCTGCTCGAACAGGAACGCGAGCGGATCGGCCGCCAGATCGAGTCGGTGAAGACGACGCTGCGCAAAACAGAGGAAGGCGAGCAGCTCATGGCAGAGGAAGTATTCGACGGCTTCGACCACACCCAGTACGAGCAGGAGGTGACGCAGCGCTGGGGCCGCGAGGCCTACGAGCAGGGCGACCGCTGGTGGCGCTCACTCAGCGACGCCGAGAAGGCCGCGTTCAAGCAGCAGCAGGTCTACATCGCGAAGGCCTTCGCAGCAGCACACCTGGCCGGTTTGGCTGCCGACGGCGATGTAGTGCAGGCGATCACCCAGCGCCATTACGACTGGCTGGCGATCTCCCCGAGCCCCACCAAGGGCCACTTCATCGCGCTGGGCGAGATGTACGTCGCCGACCCGCGCTTCACCGACGCGTACGACCGGCACGGCACCGGCACAGCGATCCTGGTCCGCGACGCGATGAAGGTCTTCGCCGAGCGGAACCTCGACGACTGACAAACGCACCGCCTGGCGGGACAAGGCCCTGCCCTGGCCCGCCAGGCACAGTTTCAAACGCCGCCGTCGCGTTCGGCGTCGGCCCGGGTGAAGAACCAGGTCGGCAGGCGGGTTACCCCGGCGAAGGCGGCCGAGGCCGCAACCATGGCCACACCCGCCCAGGGAAGCAACGGCACACCCCACAAGTGGATCACCACGAGCGCTGCGACAAGTCCCACCAGCGCGCCACCGGCGGCCTGCCGATGATGCCGCACACGGGCGTTGAGGTACGGCAGCAGCAACCCGGCCAGGCCGAGTATCTGCCCGTGTCCCGTGTACCACTGCCATCGACCGTCGAACAACGACTGGATCCCGCTGACCAAGGCGGTCATGACCAGGTACAGCAGAGCGGTCTGCGCCAGCAGCGGGTGAAATCCGACCGTCCCGGAGGGTGTCCTGCCGGAGCCAGCGAGTACCGAACGAAACCGCGTCCCCTGCGGCGTTGGCTGCATTCGCGCGAGCGTAGCCAACGTCGGCCACCCGGCGAAGGCGCTCAGGGGCCTCCGACCGCTTCAGTCGAGCGGCGGCAGGTCCACCGAGAGCACCCGGGCCCGCACCTGAAAACCGACACTGTCGTACATCCTGCGGGCGGGGTTGCTGTCGGCGACCTCCAGCCCGAGCCGCGGCAGCCCCGCCGCGCGCGAGCCGTGCATCGCGTGCACCAGCAGCGCCCGACCGAGCCCCAGACCCTGGGCCCGGGGCGCGACACCCAGGTTGAGAATCCAGGCGCATTCGTCCTCGGTCCACGGCACCGGCCCCGCGCACAGCACGTGACCGGCACTGCGCCCGTCCGGCCCGACGACCCGCGCGCAGGCCTCGGCCAGCGGCGACACCGGTTCACCGCGCTCGAACATGCCCTGGATCTCCCTGGTGTCGCTGGCCTGCCACCGGCCGTCGGGGTGCTCCGGCCCGTACGCGGCCGCGAGTCCCTCGGCAAGGTCGTCGTCCCAGCCGCCGTCTCGCAGCGACCAGCCGGCGGGCAGAGCCGGCACCGGCGGGAGCACGGCGAGGTCGTGGCGCATGTCGGTGGCGGCCCGGCGCAGCCGCAGCCCGCCGTCGACCAGCGCGCGGGCGAGCGCGTCGTCGGGTGTGGTCAGCCGGCGTCCGGCCAGGTCACGGCGGGCCTGTGCGGCGACCTGGGCGAGGTCCGCGCCGGGCAGGGGCCGCACCCGCTCCGCGAGCAACGTGCCGTCGTCGTCGCGCAGGCTCAGGTGGGCGAGCGGGGTGCCGTCGTCGGCGTGCAGCAGGGTGGCGTCGGTCTCGGTGCGCAATGGCATCCGGGCACCCTATCCGGTTGATCTTCAGCCGTGCAGCTCAGTTTCGGCCGTCGGGGGTGGTCAGCCAGGCACGGATGCCGTCGAAGGCGGTCGGGCCGTTGTCGTCGACGACGTCGCGGGCGAGGTCGGCGACGGTCGTCTCGCGCAGCGCGGCGCGCCAGGCGCGGTCGGCGACGCCCATGGCGCGGGAGATCGGGCAGGGCTTGGTGCAGGCCTCGGCGGGGGTGGCGAGCGGTCCACGCTGGCGGATCTCGGTGCACAGGAAGGTGGGCTGCGCGCCGTCGACCGCTTCGACGATGTCGAGCAGCGTGATGTCCTCGGGCGCCCTGGTCAGGACGTATCCGCCCGATTTGCCCTGGACCGACCGCACCAGACCGGCCCGCGAAAGTCCCTGGAGCTGCTTCGCTAGATACGTGCCGGATACGTCGTGCAGCTCGGCCAGGCGTGCGGCGGGCACCGGGCGGTCTGCGGCGGTGAGCACCACGCAGCAGTGCAGGGCCCATTCGACGCCTGAGGACAATTTCACAACTCCCAGTGTACTTGACCCGGACACGTTTTATCCGAGTAGAGTCTCGGACAAGAATCATCCGAGTTTGCGAACGGAGCATCACCATGAAGATCGTCATCATCGGCGGCACCGGCCTCATCGGCAGCAAGGCGGCTGAGCGGCTGCGCGCACAAGGTCACGACGTGCTGGCCGCCTCGCCCAGCAGCGGCGTGGACACCATCACCGGTGCCGGCCTGGACGATGCGCTCAAGGGCGCGGACGTGGTCGTCGACGTGGCCAACGGCCCGAACTTCGAGGACAACGCGATCATGGAGTTCTTCCGGACCTCCACCGGCAACGTGATGGCCGCCGAGAAGGCAGCCGGAGTCGGGCAGCACGTGGCGCTGTCGATCGTCGGCGCGGACCGCATCCCGGACAGCGGCTACATGCGCGCGAAGGTCGCCCAGGAGGACCTGGTCAAGGCCGCGGGCGTGCCGTACACCATCGTGCGGGCGACCCAGTTCTTCGAGTTCACCAGCGCGATCGCGCACGGCGGCAGCCGCGGCGAGGCGATCCACCTGCCCTCGGCGATGATGCAGTCGATCGCGGCCGACGACGTCGCCGCCGCCGTGGCCGACGCCGCGATGGCCGCCCCGGCCAACGGCACGTACGACATCGCCGGGCCGGACAAGATCCGCCAGGACGACATGGTGCGCCAGATGCTGGCCGCCGACGGCGACACGCGCGAGGTGATCACCGACCCTTCCGCCACCTACTTCGGCGCGGCCGTGACCGACACGTCCCTGGTGCCGCTCGGCGACGCCCGCATCGGAAAGATCAACTACGCGGACTGGCTGGCCGCCCGCCCCACCGCCTGAGCAAGCCGCGCCGCGCGCATGCCGGTCCCAGGGCGTGCGCGCGGCGGCTCATGAGCACACCGCAAGGAGCTGACATCGTCATGCCATCCACCGACCTCTCCTTCACCGACCGGGTCGTCATCGTCACCGGGGCGGGATCGGGCATCGGACGCGCCACGGCGCTCGCGTTCGCCGAGCACGGCGCGCACGTTCTCGGCGTCGGACGCCGCGCGCAGGCGCTGGAAGAGACCGCCCGGCAGCATCCCGGCGTCGTGCCGCTGGCCATCGACGTGCGCGCCCCGCACGCCGCCGACACCGTCGCCGCGGCCGCCGCCGACCGGTGGGGACGGATCGACGTGCTGGTCAACAATGCGGGCATCACCGCGCTGATGCCGCTGGCACAGGCGACCGCCGAGCGCATCACCGACCTGTTCGAGGTCAACGTCACCGCGCCGAGCCTGCTCGCCCGCGCCGCCCTGCCGCACCTGCGGGAACACCGCGGTTCGATCGTCAACGTCTCCAGCACGTACGGGCGGCGGCCGCTGTCGGGCGCGTCCCACTACGCCGCCACCAAGGCCGCCGTGGAGCAGCTCACCCGCAGCTGGGCGCTGGAGCTGGCGGCCGACGGGATCCGCGTCAACGCCGTCGCCCCCGGGCCCACCGAGAGCGAGGCGCTCGGCGCGGCCGGACTCTCGCCGGAGATGCTCGCCCGGATCAAGCAGCAGGAGGCCGACACCATCCCGCTCGGCCGCCGGGGCGAGCCCCACGAGGTCGCCACGTGGATCCTGCGGCTGGCCGACCCGGACGCGGTCTGGCTCACCGGGCAGATCCTCGCCGTCGACGGCGGCCTGGAACTCGTCTGAGCGCACCTGGAGGGATCATGCCTGGCGACGACTACACACCGGGACGCTGCGGGCTGCTGCTCATCGACACCGTCAACGAGGTGTTCGACCCCGGCGGCAAGGGCTACCCGCTGTACCAGGCCGAGTTCGAGCGGATCGGCACCTTCGCCAACCTGCGCCGGCTGCTGGCCGGGGTCCGGGAACGGGACATGCCGGTGTTCTTCTCCGGGATGTCCTACACCGAGCAGGAGTACGCGAGCTGGGGCCGCCTGACCGGCATCCACCGGGCGATGTTCGACAACCGGCTGTTCGAGGCCGGCAGCTGGAACACCGAGTTCCATCCCGACCTCTCGCCGGGGCCCGGTGAGGTCGCGCTCGCGCCGCACAAGAACATCGACGTGTTCGCCAGCACCGACCTCGACGCGCAGCTGCGCCACCACGGCGTGGAGTTCTTCGCCGTCGCCGGGATGATCGGCTCGATGTGCGTCGAGTCGACCGCCCGCAGCGCGATGGAACACGGCTACCACGTGACGACCATTCCCGACGCCACGGCCTCCGACGCGGGCCCGGCCGCGTACGACGCCATGGTCGCGCGGTATCCGCTGTTCTCGCACGCGACGCTCACCGTCGACGAGTACCTGCGGGCGCTCGACGCCGCCCGGCGCTGACCTCGGCCTGTCCGGGCGCGGTGATACGGTCCACGCCGCAGCGCGGCGGCGGAACCGCGCCGGACGGCGGAGGCGGCATGGACGACGCGACCACACTGGACACGTTGCTGTCCGGTGAACCCTCGGCCGAGGCGTGGGCGCGGGCCGTCCCACTGCTCGAACGCGCGTCCGCCGACGTCCTGGCCGCCGCGGCCGCGCGGTTGCTCGACTGGCCCGCACGGTGCAGGCCGATGCCCGACCACTGGTGGGACGAGCAGCGCGCCGGGCGGCGCCGGCCCTGGCACCGAACGGCGGCCTGGCGTGAGCTCGGCGACCTCGACCATGTGCAGACCGGCGGTTCCCCGCGATTCCCGGCCGAAGACGACGACTTCGCGAGCTTCGGCGAGGGGGCTGTGTCCGTGGCCTGCCCACCCGACCCGGCCTGGCTGGTGCTGGGCGCGGCAGCCGAGTGGCACCACAACGGCGGCGACATCGTGGTCTGGGGCACCGGCCCGCAGGTTCCCAGCCGGATGCTCCTCGACGGCGGCGCTTTCCATGACGAGGCGCTGGACGTGCAGATCAGCCCGGACGGCGGGGTCGCGGTCGCGTCGGTCGAGGGCCGCCTGCACGCCTGGCGGACCCCCGGCGGCGAACAGCTGTGGCAGCTCGACCTCGGTCCGGCGCAGGAGTCGGTCGACAGCTTCGACATGGTCGGCATGACGACCCGGATCGGCTTCAGTGGCGACGGCCGCCGCGTCGCGGCCGGATCCGTGGCCCGCGGGTTGCGTGTGATCGACACCGCGACGGGGCACGTCCTGTTCACGCAGGAGGTCGCCGACTGCGGCCCGGTGGCCCTCGACCACGCGGGCCGGCTGCTGGCCCATGCCGGCGACGCGGGCGCGATCGTGGTACGCGAGACAGCCTCCGGCGTACTCACCAGCTACGACACGGGGCTGTCGACAGTGAACGCCGTGACGTTCGCGGCGGACGGCAGCGGGCTGCTCGCCGCCGGCAGCGACGCGGCCGAGGACGCCGTGGCCGCGGTGCTGCTCACCCTCGACGGGGACCGGGTCGTCGACAGCCGGCTCATCCGGCCGGAGGGCCTGCCGCCGGACATGTCCGCGCGGTCGCCGCTCGCCGCGGTGTGCACCCGCTGCGTGTGGGGCGGGCAGGGACCGCTGGCCCTCGCCGTCGACGACGACTGCGCGGTGCTGTTCGACGAGCGCGGCCGTCTCCTGTGGATCGAGTCCGGCCAGGTCGCCGCAGGCTTCTCGCCCGCGGGCGACGTGCTGACGCTCGTCGGTGACACCGTCATCGCGGTGTTCCTCGCCGGGCTCCGGTGACGCGCGGCGGCCACGGTCCGGATCGCTCGGCAGCGAACTGCCGAGCACTCCTGACCGTGGCCGCCTGCCGGGGTGGCGGGACACCCGCGCCACCCCGGGTCACCGACCGGCCGTCAGCCGATCGTCAGTTCTTCTTCCACACGAAGAACCGGATGGTGCTGGTGTTGTTGTCGGGGTTCGGGTCCGGCGTGGTGCTGGACACCGTGGCCGTGTTGACCAGCTCGCCCTCGGCGCGCACCTTCAGCTTGATCGGGAAGACGAGCGTGCCGCCCGCCGCCAGGCTGTCGGCCGTACACGTGATGACGTGGTCCTGGCCCGAGTCGTAGGTGCAGGCCGGCGGCAGCGACTCCACCCCGACCTTGTCGGGACGCAGCGGCAGCGAGTCGAGCACCGTGATGTTCTGCGCGTCCGACGGGCCGAGGTTGCGGACCGTCAGCGTGAGCAGCACGACGGTGCCCTTGTCCTTGTCCTTCTTGTCGCTGAGCGCGGCCGCCTCCTGCTGCCAGGTCTGCGTGGCCGCGGCCTCGATGGCGAGGTCCGCGGAGGTCTCCACCGCGGTCGTCGTGGTGAACGTGTTGTTGCCGGTGTTCGGGTCGGGGGTCGGCGAGGACACCACCACCGTGTTGGTCAGCGTGCCGTCCGGCACGTCCGAACCGACCGCCACCGTCAGCGTGAACTGCCGCTCCCCCTGCGGGAACGTGCCGAGCGCGCAGACCACCTCACCGGGCTCGTCCGCGGTGCACACGGCGTCGCCGCTGCTGCTCACGAACGTCGTGCCGGCCGGCAGCGTGTCAGTCACGACGACCGCCTGCGCGTCCGACGGGCCCGCGTTGGCGACGGTGACGGTGTACTTCAGCTCGTTGCCCGCCGTCACCGGGTCCGGCGTGCCGGACTTGGTCACCGACAGGTCGGCCGAGGCGGTCACCTCGGTGGGCACGCTCGCCCGGACGTCGCTGTTGTCCGGGTCGGCGGTCGCGCCGGACACGATGGCCTCGTTGAACAGGATCGTGCCGGGCACCAGGTCAGCGGCGACGTGGCCGACGACCGTGATGGTCGCGCTCGCGCCGCTGGCGAGGTTGCCGAGGCCGCACTCCAGCCGGCCGCCGTTGGGCTGCCCGTTGGTGCAGGAGCCGACCGAGGGCGACACCGAGACGAAGGTGACCCCGGCGGGCATGGTGTCCCGCACGACCACGTCACGGGCCGTCGACGGACCGTTGTTGGTCACCGTGATCAGGTATTCGAGGTCGGTGCCCGCGTCGGCGGTCGCGTCGCCGGTCTTGGTCAGGCTCAGGTCCGCCGAGCCGACGAAGTCGACGCGGCCGGTCGCCTGGTTGTTGCCCTTCTCCGGGTCGGCGGTCGTGCTGCGTACCGTGGCGACGTCGTTGATCTGGGCGACGTCCGCCGCCGTCACGACGACCCGCACGACGCCCCGCGTGCCGGCCGGGACCGTGCCCAGCGTGCAGTTGAGGGTGAGGTCGCGGATCGGCCCCGTCGGGGTCGCCGAGCAGGTCCCCGGGCTCACCCGCACCCGGGACACCTCGAACGGCGCCGCCGAGGTGAGCACGTCGGTCAGCGTCACGTTCTGGGCGTCCGACGGGCCGAGGTTGTCGACGTAGATGTCGCAATAGCCCTCGGTGTCGGCGGGCGCGGGCTCGTCGGGCTTGCACACCTTGGTGACCGACAGGTCGGCGGCGGTGGCGACGCGGGTCGTGACGGTCGCGGTGCTGTCCGTCTCGTCCTGCGGGCTGGTGACGGTGGCCGTGTTGGTGAGCGTGAGGCCGGTGAAGCTCGCGGGGACGCGGACCTGGATGACGAGCTGGATCGTCTGGCCGGTGGCCATCGGGCCCAGCCCGCAGGTCAGCGTGCCCCCGTTGTTCTGGCACGGAATCGAGCTGGCCAGGAACTCCACGCCTGCGGGCAGCACGTCGCGGACGCCTACCCGGTCCGCGGGGGCCCCGCTGTTGGTGACGGTGATCGTGTAAGTGATCTCCTCACCGGCGAGGACCGTCTCCGGCGTACCCACCTTGGTGATGGCCAGGTCGGCCATCTGCGCCCGGCTCGACAGCGTCCGGGCGACGGCGCGCATGGAGCCCGCGCCCTTGCCGATGATGTTCGTCGCGTGCGGCAGACCGCGTACCGGCATGAACCGGTCGACTCCCGCCTGCTGGTTCGCGACCGTACGACCGGTCGGGCCGGCGCCCGACGCGGCCGCTGGTGCGGCGAGCACCGCGAGTCCGCCGGCCATGGCCAGCGCGACGTGCGCGGTGATGAGACGTCTACGAGACAACGGTGTCCCCCTGTCCTGGTTGATCTGGGTGCGTCACCCAATTCATCAACGCGTCAGGGTTACTTTGCGTAAGGGGTTGACTACTTTATGAAGCCGAATGACGGGCGCGTACCGGCCTGTCGGCCCTATGCCGACGGTCGTTCCTTGCGGCCGGCTTCGAGCAGCGCGATCATCTCGGCGATCCGCTGCGGGCGCTGCTCCGGCCGGCGTTTGGTGGCGTCGATCCAGCGCAGGTAGGCCTTGCGGTAGAACTGGGCCAGCGAGTCGAAGAACGCCCCGGCCGCCGGATGGGCGTCGAGCGCCGCGGCCACGTCCTCGGCGAGGTCCGCCCGCTGCGGACCTTCGGCCACCAGCTCGACCGGCACCGTCGTGCCGGCCTGGACCCCGCAGTCGCGCTGCCACGCCGGGCCGAGCGTGAAGCCGAAGCCGCCGCCCACCGCCTCCACGACACCGCGCACGCGTACGCCGCCGACAGTGCCCGCCACGTGATGGCGCGGTTTGGCTCCCCACACGGTGTCCGGATCGAACGGCACCGGGATCACGACCCCGCCCCGGGCGGCCGGGCCGACCAGCGCGTCGAAACGAACAGGTTCCACAGCCCCCGATCCTCTCACCCGGGCACAGGAAACGGGCCCCGGACGATCGCCGTCCGGGGCCCGCACTACGCCGTGGCGGTCACACCGTGCCGCGGCCCCGCACACCGGCGAGCAGCGCCACGCCGAGGGCGGCCAGGCCGACCTGGAAGACGAGTTCGATCCAGTCGATGCCGTCCGTGACGGCGACGCCGACGGCCTGCGCGATCGCGGTGCCGATGAGGGCGGCGACGATGCCGACCACAATGGTCAGCCAGATCGGCAGGCTCTGCCGGCCGGGCACGACCAGGCGGCCGAGCGCGCCGATGACGAGTCCGACGATGATGGCCGAGATGATACCGGCGACGGTCATGGTGTGCTCCTCTATGCGTGAGTCGGGGGTTGCTCCGCGTCACTTGGCTGCCCTGATCCCCGCCGCGCCAAACCTCGCCCCGCCCGGCGCACTCCGAGGGCTGCCGAGGTTCGCCAACCCGGCCCGCGGCCATGCCGTTTCCATCAGGATGGGGGGTGGCTCCACGGGGGTGGGGGTCGAGCTGGAGGAAGGGACGACACGATGGCGGAGCACATGAGCAGCGGGAGCCAGGCCGGCCGAGGGCACGACCACTCGGACATGGCCGGCGATATCGACACGATGACCGTCAACCAGCTCCGCGGCTGGCTCAAGGACCACGGCGTGACCGGAACCTCGGGCATGCGCAAGGAGGAACTGGTCAAGGCGGCGGTGAAGACCATGCGTTCCGACCAGGGCACGATGTCGGCGAGCATCGCCACCGGCAAGAAGAGCACCGGCGCGAGCCCGGCGAGCGGCGCGGCCCACAAGACCGGCGGCAAGAAGACGGCCCAGCCCGGCACGACGGCGCGCGCCGAGAGCTCCGGCCGGGCGGGCGAGACGGCCTGGGAGAGCCGCCACGACGACGTGATCGACCTGCTGCTGAGCCACCACGAGGAGATCAAGCAGCTGTTCGGGCAGGTCGGCCGGACGCACGGCGAGCAGAAGCAGCAGGCCTGGCAGCAGCTGGTACGCCTGCTGGTGGTCCACGAGAACATCGAGCAGCAGCTCGTGCACCCGCTGGCCGCTCGGCGGCTGCCCGACGGCGAGGACCTGATCGAGTCGCGGCTGCAGGAGGAGCAGCAGGCCACCGAGGACCTGTCCCAGCTGTACGAGATGGGCGTCGACCACCCGCAGTTCGACGACCGCCTGATCGAGCTGCGCGACGCGGTGATCGAGCACGCCGAGCTCGAAGAGGACGAGGAGTTCGGCTATCTGCGCGAGAACATGCCCGTCGAGCAGCTGATCGGGATCGCCGCCACGGCCCGCGCGGCCGAGCGGGTCGGACCGGCGGCCCCGGACGCGCACCCGTCGCGCCAGAACGGCTCACCGGCCGCCATCGCCAACCGGGTGCGCGACGCCCTGCGCGACGCCGCGAAGTGACCCGTTCTACCTAGATCGTCTGAATTGCCAGGCACCTGTGCGTATCTTGAGACGTCATACGCCCAGGTGCCTGGCAAGTCCACTGATCTTGCGTGGCACGCGCAGGGGCGGGACTCAGCCCTGGCGGGCCTTCTGGCGCGGGTCGGACTTGTTGATCACAAAGACCGCGCCGTGGCGACGCACCACGATCGAGTTCTGCCGGTTCTTGAGACTGCGCAGTGAGCTTCTGACCTTCATCTGGCACCTGCCCTTTCTGTTTGCCCCATCGACAACCGCCACGATCCGCTCGGCATTCCCGCAGGTCAGGCGTTCGTCGACGCCTGCTGACGACAAAAGCCGCAAAACGGCATGTTCGGGCGGTGCGGCGCGCGATGATCAGGACTGACGAGACATGACCGAGCGAGGGAGCATCATGAGCACATCGTCCGCGGCGGCAGGCGGCTTCGCCGGACAGCCGGTGCCCGTACAGCCCGTCGACCCCAGCCGGGCGATGGTCGCCGTCACCACCTACCCGGAGTACGGCGACGCCCAGCGCGCCGTGGACTTCCTGTCCGACAACAAGTTCCCCGTCGAGCACGCCGCCATCGTGGGCACCAACCTGCGCATGGTGGAGCAGGTGCTCGGCCGCATGACCACCGGCCGGGCCACCCTGTACGGCGCGGCCGGCGGCGCCTGGTTCGGCCTGTTCATCGGCCTGCTGTTCGGCATCTTCGTGCCGACGAACTGGCTGGCCGTCGTGCTGACCGCGGTGGTGATCGCCGCGATCTGGGGCGCCATCTTCGGCGCCATCGCCCACGCCATGACCCGCGGCAAGCGCGACTTCACGTCCAGCCGCTCACTGCAGGCGGGTGAATACGCGGTCAGCGTCTCCGCGGAGTACGCCGACCAGGCCCGCCAGGTGCTCGCCCGGCTCACCCCGCCGACCGCGGGCGCGGCAGGCTGAGCGGGCGCTCAGAACAGCCTGCCCGCCTTGACCTCGGCCGGCTCCTCCAGTTCGAGAAGGAACTGCTTGCGCCGCAGGCCGCCCGCGAATCCGGTGAGGCTGCCGTCGCTGCCGACGACCCGGTGACAGGGCACGATCACCGACAACGGGTTGCGGCCGACGGCCTGCCCGACCCGCTGCGCCAGCGCCGGATTGCCCAGCTGGCCGGCGAGCGCGCCGTACGTCGTGGTCCGCCCGTGCGGGATCTCGCGCAGCAGCGCCCACACCCGCTGCTGGAAGTCGTCGCCGTGCAGGGCGACAGGCACGTCGAACGCGGTACGCCGCCCGTCGAGGTACTCGGCCAGCTCCTCGGCCGTCCTGGTGAACAGCCGGTCGTCGGCCGCCTCGACGTACGGGCCGATCGCGTCCGGCTTCGGCGGGTACCAGTGCCCCGGGAAGTACAGCCCGATCAGGGTGTCGCCCTCGGCGACCACCGTCAGCTCGCCGAGCCCCGTGCCGATCCGGGTGTGCCGTGCGGTCATGGCCCTGCCTCCGTCCTCGCTAGCCTCAGCCGATCATGTCACCGGGACCCGGCGGCAGGCTGGCGGGAAAACGACATCGCGTCCGCCCCGGCCAGGTCACGGCCACAGGCGCTCGGTGCGCCAGCCGTCGGCGGTGCGGCGGTACCGCAGGCGGATGTGCCGCCGCTCCGTGTCGGCCTGCCAGAACTCCACGCTCACCGGCTTGAGCACATACACCGTGTGGTGCTCGGCGACCAGCTCCGGATCGGCCTCCAGCCGGGCCTGCGCGGCGGCCAGCTCCGCGACGAGGTCGGCGGGGTCGTGCAGCACGGTGCTCTGCCGTCCGATCAGGCTCGCCGTACGCGACCCGATCGGCCTGGCCAGGAAGTCCTGCGCGCTGACCTCCGGAACCGCGGGCTGCACCGGCCCCCGGACCCGGATCTGCCGGCCCTGCTCGCGCCAGTAGAACCCGAGCGCGGCCTGCGGATTGACGCCGAGTTGGGCGCCCTTGGCGCTGATCGACTCGGTGGCGAAGTACAGGCCCTCGGCGTCGAGGTCCTTGAGGATCAGCACCCGCAGGTCCGGCAGGCCGTCGGGCCCCGCGGTGGCCAGGGTCATCGCGTGGGGCTCGGACACCCCCGCCGTGATGGCCTCCCGCAGCCAGGCGGCTAGCAGGTCGGCGGGGTCCGGCGCGGCGGCGGCCGGGTCGAAGACGGGCAGCGGACGGGCGAAGACCGGCAGTCCTCGCAGAAGATCACGCATGGACACGAGGTCATTGTCCCGGATCACCCCCGCCGACCAGGGCTCGGGTTCGACGCGAGCACCCGGTCAGTACACGTCCCGCAGGTAACGCCGGTCGGCCGCCAGCTGCTTGACGTACGCGGCAGCCGCCGCCGGGTCGAGGCGGCCGTGCAGTGCGGCGATCTCCCGCAGCGCCGCGTCGACGTCCTTGGCCATCCGGGCGGCGTCGCCGCACACGTAGAAGTGCGCGCCCTCCTGCAGCCACGCCCACAGCTGAGCGCCGTGCTCGCGCATGCGGTCCTGGACGTACACCTTGCTCCGCTGATCCCGCGAGAATGCCAGGTCGAGCCGGGTGAGCACCCGGTCTTCGACGAGTTCGGCCAGCTCGTCGGCGTAGTAGAAGTCGGTGGCCCGGCGCTGCTCGCCGAAGAACAGCCAGTTGCGCCCGCGCGCACCCGTCGCACGCCGCTGCTGCAGGAACGCCACGAACGGGGCGACCCCGGTGCCCGGACCAACCATGATCATGGGAGTGGCTCCGTCGGCCGGGGGCCGGAAATGCGGCGTACGCTGCAGGAACACCGGCACCGGCGTGTCCGGGGCGGCATCGGCCAGATAAGACGAGCAGACGCCCTTGCGCGGCTGCCCGCGGTCGTTGCCGAAGCGCACCACCGACACGGTGAGGCTGACCCGGGCCGGGTCCAGCAGCGGCGACGAGGAGATCGAATAGAGCCGGGGCTGCAGGCGCGGCAGGACCGCGACCCAGTCCGCCGCCGCGGCCCGCACGGCGTGCCCGGCCACGACGTCGACGGCCTGCCGGGCCCACGTCCACTTCGCCAGCTCGCCCTTGTTGTCGGGGCGCAGCAGGGTCTTCAGGTGGGCGTCGTGGCTGCGCTCGGCGACGAAGCGCAGCAGGCCCGGCGTGACCCGGGTGATGTCGAGCCGCCGCAGCAGCGCCTCGGCCAGCGGCACCGGCCCGCCCACGTCGACGACCTCGTCCGGGTGCAGCCCGGTCACCGCCAGCCACTCGGTGACCAGGTCGGCGCAGTTGGTCGGCCACACCCCGAGGGCGTCGCCCGCCTCGTAGTCCAGCGCCGCGCCCGTGTCGAAGGTGAAGCGGCGCACCTCCTTGTCCGAACCGGCCAGGCTTAGCAGCCGGTTGCCGGCCAGCAGCGCGGTCAGCGGCCTGGCCTTGCTCGGCGCGGCGTCCGGTCGCGGCGGCGCGTCCAGCACCCCCACCGCCGACCCCCCGGCACGGCTGTCCGGCTGCGCGGTCCGGACCGGGCCGCGCCGACTCGTGCCACGCCCGCCCGGCCGGGTGCCGGCAGCGTGGTGGCCCAGTGCCGGGCCCGTGCCCGGTGCTGGGCCAGTGCCCGGTGCTGGGCCAGTGCCCGGTGCCAGGCCCCTGCCCGGTGCGGTGAAGGCGTCTGGTGCCGTTGCCACGGCCGGTGCCGGACCGTCGGCCGGCGGCCCCGGATCAGCCGCCAGCGCCGCGACGACCAGGTCGAGCCAGGCCAGCGCGGCGGCGTCGTAGTCGGGCTCGCAGTCGACGCGCTCGGCCAGGCGCACCCCACCCAGCTCGCTCAGCCTGCCGTCGAGGCGGCGGCCGTGGCCGCAGAACTCGGCATAGGACGAATCACCGAACCCGAGCACCGCGTAGCGGCGGCCGTCGAGCCGAGGGGCGTCGGGCCGGTCCAGGAAGTCCCAGAAACCGGCTCCGTTGTCCGGGGCGTCGCCGTCGCCGAACGTACTCGTGATCACCAGCAGCGGAGCGTCGCCGGCCGTCAGGTCCGGGGCCGGGCCGTCCATCCCGCGCAGCCGCGCCTGCCAGCCCGCCTCGGCCAGCCGTCGCGCGACGGTCGCCGCGAACCCCTCGGCGTTGCCGGTCTGCGACGCCCACAGCACCTGCACATCCCGCGCGGCAGGGAGCGCCCGCTCCGGACCGGCCTGCGACTCGGGCGACGAGCTGCGGGAGAACCTGCCCGCCAGAAAGCCGTTGACCCACAATGCCTGATCGGGGTCGAACGGCGCGTCGCCCGGCAGGCACGGCACCGAACCCGCCCCCGGCGGCGCGGTGTCGACGCCGGACAGGAACCCGGCCAGGTAACGCCGCTGCGCCGGGCTGAACACGGGCGGAGCGAGATCGTCGGCGGCCAGCAGCGAACTCGCGGTGACGTCGGACGGCGGCGCGGTCACCACGTCGTCGGGCAGCCCCTCCCCCGATGCCGACACGGCCGGGGCGGCCACCTTCGTCAGCGCGACGGCGCAGACCTTCAGCTCCGGCTGGAACGAGAGCGGGTCCACCGCGTCGCTGGTCACGGCGTTGACGCTGAGGTATTCGCCGTACAGGTCGTTCCAGTGGAACGGGGCGAAGCAGCTGCCGGGCAGGACCCGCTCGGTGACCACCGCCGGGAGCACGGCCCGGCCCCGGCGGGAGGCGACCTCGACCAGGTCCCCGTCGTGCACGTCGAGGTCCGCGGCGTCGGCCGGGTGCAGCTCGACGAACGGCGCGGGATTGAGCCTGCCCAGTTTGGCGACCTTGCCGGTCTTGGTCAGGGTGTGCCACTGGTGCTGGAGCCGGCCGGTGTTCAGCACGAACGGGTAGTCGTCGTCGGGCAGCTCCGCTGCGGGCAGGTGCGGGCGCGGGTGGAACACCGCCCGGCCGCTCGCCGTCGGGAACCTCAGGCGAGGCCGGGCTCCGTCCGCGGCGGACGGTCCGTCGAGGTAGCGCACCGGGTTGCGGGCCGGGCCTTCCGGGGCGGCGGGCCACTGCACCGGGGTCTGCCGGAGCCGCTCGTAGGTGACGCCGCTCAGGTCGTATCCGGTCTGCGGGTTGGCGAACGCGCGCAGCTCGGCGAAGACCTCCTCGGCGCTGCTGTAGTCGAACGCGTCGGCGTATCCCATCTCGGCGGCGACGCGGGCGATGAGCTGCCAGTCCGGCAGCGCCTGGCCCGGCGGCGGCACGGCCGCGGAGACCAGGGTCAGGTTGCGCTCCGAATTGATCATGATGCCGTCGGTCTCGGACCAGGTCGCCGCGGGCAGCACCACGTCGGCGTACGCGTTGGTCTCCGTCTCGGCGTACGCGTCCTGGGTGACGACCAGCTCGGCCGCTTCGAGGCCCGCGATGACGGTGCGCCGGTTGCCGACCGAGGCGACCGGGTTCGTGCACATGATCCAGCAGGCCTTGATCTGCCCGTCGGCCATCCTCGAGAACATCTCCACGGTGCCCTTGCCGACCTCGGTGCGCAGGGTGCCCGCCGGCAGTCCCCACTGCTGCTCGGTGAACTCCCGGTCGGCGGCGACCAGCACCGAACGCTGCCCCGGCAGCCCCGGCCCCATGTAGCCCATCTCCCGGCCGCCCATCGCGTTCGGCTGGCCGGTGAGCGAGAACGGCCCGCTGCCCCGGCGGCCGATCGCACCGGTCGCCAGGTGCAGGTTGCACAGCGCGTTGGTGTTCCAGGTGCCGTGCGTGCTCTGGTTGAGGCCCATCGTCCAGCAGCTCATCCAGTCCGTGGCCGCGCCGATCAGGGTCGCGGCGGCACGGATGTCCTCCTCCGGGATGCCGGTGATCCGGGCGACCTCGGCGGGCGGGTAGTCGGCCAGGAACGCGGGCATCGCCGCCCAGCCCTCGGTCTGCTCGGCGATGAAGCGCTCGTCGAGGTCACCGGCCTCGACCAGCAGGTGCAGCAGGCCGTTGAGCAGCGCCAGATCGGTGCCTGGAGCGATCTGCAGGAACAGGTCGGCCTTGTCGGCCGTGGCGGTGCGGCGCGGGTCGACCACAATCAGCTTCGCGCCCGCCTTGACCCGGTCCATCATCCGCAGGAACAGGATCGGGTGGCAGTCGGCCATGTTCGAGCCGATGACGAAGAACAGGTCGGCGTGGTCGAAGTCGTCATAGGAGCCGGGCGGGCCGTCCGCGCCCAGCGACAGCTTGTAGCCGGTGCCGGCGCTGGCCATGCACAGCCGCGAGTTCGACTCGATCTGGTTGGTGCCGATGAACCCCTTGGCCAGCTTGTTCGCCAGGTACTGCGCCTCCAGCGTGAGCTGGCCGGACACGTACAGCGCCACGGCGTCCGGGCCGTGCTCGTCGATTATCCGGCGCAGCCCCCGCGCGGTGCGGCTGATCGCCTCGTCCACGCCCGTGTCCACCGGCTCGGCCCCGCGCGCCGGGCGCACCCGCGCCGCCGCGAGCCGGCCCGGCGCGGCCAGCATCTCGGCGCTGGTGGCGCCCTTGGTACACAGCCTGCCATGGTTGGCGGGGTGTTCGCGGTCGCCGGAGACCTTGAGCACACGGCGTTCGCCGCCGGGGTCCTGCCCGATGTGCAGGATCATCCCGCAGCCGACGCCGCAGTACGAGCACACTGTCCTGATCTGGGACGTCCCAGCACGATCGGTGGACGTCATGCCTGTTCCTCCACGTGTCGGCGAAGGCACCCGGGCGACGCCCCGTGATGCCTCCCGACGGTAGGAACCCACCGTTACCGAGGCGTCACGCCACCCGCCCCTGGACATTACGCGCGCCACACATCCGCAACCAGCTATGTGTGAGTGAGGGTCGCGCACACGACGGCCAGAACGTCGCACAAGCGGTGCGTGCCGCCCGATGCGCACCGCATCGGCCCGCACCGATTGACAAAGTTTAGCGTCGAAACTAATGTCCATTGATCATCAGCGGTGTCCTGGCGGCCTTGCCGTGCACCGCATCCGGTCGCGCCCACGACTCAGGAGCATCATGTCTGAACAATCGAGCACAGCACGCAGGAGACGATGGCGGGCAGGTCTGGCCGCGGTGGCGAGCGCCGCCGTGGTGACGGGTCTCGGCATGGTCGCGACGGCCAATGCGTACGCCGCGTCGGGATGCCGCGTCGCCTACTCCGCCCCGAGCCAGTGGCCCGGCGGCTTCACCGCCAACGTCGAGGTCACCAACCTCGGCGACCCGATCAGCGGCTGGTCCCTGGTCTGGACGTTCCCCTCCGGCCAGCAGGTCACGCAGGCGTGGAACGCGACCGTCACCTCCTCCGGCGGCCAGTTCACCGCGACCAACGTCGGCTACAACGGCGCGATCGCGACCAACGGCACCGTCTCGTTCGGCTTCAACGGCTCCTGGTCGGGCACGAACACCAACCCGACCGTGTTCACGCTCAACGGCGTCGCCTGCACCGGCAGCGTCGGCGGCAGCACTCCGCCGCCGTCGAGCCCGAGCCCGTCGCGCAGCACCTCCCCGTCTCCGTCGGTCTCCCCGTCGGCCTCGCCCTCGCCGTCCGGGCAGCCGCCGGTCAACGCGATGGCCGCCGTGGCCGCGATGCAGCCCGGCTGGAACCTCGGCAACTCGTTCGACGCCACCGGCGCCGACGAGACCTCCTGGGGCAACCCGCAGGTCACCGAAGCGCTGCTGGACAAGGTCAAGGCGGAGGGCTTCAAGAGCATCCGAATCCCCGTGACCTGGGGCCAGCACCACGGTTCCGCGCCGAACTACACCATCGACGCCGCGTGGCTCGCCCGCGTCAAGCAGGTGGTGGACTGGGCTCTCGCCGACGGCTTCTACGTGATGATCAACATTCACCACGACTCGTGGCAGTGGATCGCCAACATGCCGGGCGACCGCACCACCGTGCTCAACCGGTACAACGCGCTCTGGACGCAGCTGGCCGCCGCGTTCCGTGACTCGTCGGCGAAGCTGACCTTCGAGAGTGTCAACGAGCCGCAGTTCACCGGCAGCTCCGGCGACGCACAGAACGCGCAGCTGCTCAACGAGCTGAACACGTCGTTCCATCGCATCGTGCGCCAGTCCGGCGGCGCCAACGCCACACGCCTGCTGGTCCTGCCGACCCTGCACACCTCGGCCGACCAGGCCCGCATCGACGAGCTGACCAGCACCTTCACCCAGCTCAACGACCCGAACCTGATCGCCACCGTGCACTTCTACGGCTACTGGCCGTTCAGCGTGAACGTCGCGGGCGGCACCCGGTTCGACGCCACCACCCAGGCCGACCTGGTCGGGCAGTTCGACCGCGTCTACAACGCGTTCGTCGCCCGCAACATCCCGGTGATCATCGGTGAGTACGGCCTGCTCGGCTTCGACCGGCACACCGGCACCATCCAGCAGGGCGAGAAGCTCAAGTTCTTCGAGTACCTCGGCCACTACGCCCGCAGCAGGCAGCTCACCACCATGCTCTGGGACAACGGTCAGCACCTGGGCCGCACCTCGCTGGTGTGGAGCGACCCGGAGCTGTTCGCGCAGATCAAGTCGAGCTGGACGACGCGCTCCGGCACCGCGTACGCCGACCAGGTCTTCGTGCCGAAGGCGAGCACGATCACCGCCAAGACGCTCGCGCTGAACCTGAACGGCACCACGTTCCAGGGTTTGCGCCAGGGCAGCACCGACCTGGTCAGCGGCACCGACTACACGGTGTCCGGGAGCACGCTGACGCTGACCGCGTCCGCGCTGACCCGCCTGACCGGCAGCCGGGCGTACGGCGTCAACGCGACCCTGCACGCCAGGTTCTCCCAGGGCGTGCCGTGGCGGATCAACATCGTCACGAACGACCCGCCGATCGTGTCCAACGCGACCGGGACCACGTCGTCGTTCGCGGTGCCGACCCAGTTCCGCGGCGACCAGCTCGCCACCATGGAGGCCAAGTACGCCGACGGCACCTTCGCCGGCCCGCACAACTGGACCTCGTTCAAGGAGTTCGACGTGACGTTCGCGCCGAACTACACGGCGAACACGATCACGCTGAAGCCCGAGTTCTTCGCCGAGGTCAACGCGGGCTCCCGGGTGACGCTGACGTTCCACTTCTGGAGCGGCACGACCGTCACCTACTACGTCACCAAGGCGACCAGCGGTTCCGTAACCGGCACCACCAGCTGAACCCCCGCTCCTCCGAACGGCCGGTGGCTCTTCGCCACCGGCCGTTCACAGTCTCATTGCCCTCGAAACATTCGCATGTGACGATGACTGCACCGTCGAGGGGAGAGACCGCGCCATGCGAAAGACCTTGCGAACAGCTGGGCTCGTAGCGGGAGTACTGGCACTGACACTGGCCGCCGGATCGGCCTGGGCACATGACCCGAACAGCGCCGAGGGCCGCGAGGAAGTGCGGCGCATCATGCAGGACTACGAGGCCCCCGTACGCGCCGAGGCGGCCGCGCTCGCCGCGACCCCGTGCGTCGGCGGCTTCGCCGGGACCTACCCGTGCAGCAACGTCGACCTGCTCAGCGTGCTGCCGCTGGGCTCGATCGGCGGCGGCAACGGCAACAGCATGTGGGGCTGGACGGACACCACCACCGGCAAGGAGTACATCATCTTCGGCCGGTCCACCGGCGCGTCCTTCATCGACGTCACCGTGCCGACCGCGCCCGTCTACCTGGGCAACCTGCCGTCCTACAACGGCACGTCCAGTTCCTGGCGCGACATCAAGGTGTACGCCAACCACGCCTACATCGGCGCGGACTCCATCAGCTCGCACGGCATGCAGGTCTTCGACCTGACCCGGCTGCGCACCGTCACCACCCCGCAGACGTTCGCCGCCGACGCCCGCTACACCGGCTTCGGCAACTCGCACACCCTGGCGGTCAACGAGCAGACCGGCTTCATCTACGCCGTCGGCACCAACACGTGCAGCGGCGGCGTGCACATGGTCAACGTGCAGAACCCGAAGGTCCCCGTCAACGCGGGCTGCGTCAGCAACGACGGTTACGTGCACGAGAACCAGTGCGTGGTCTACCACGGCCCCGACGTCGCCTACCAGGGCCGGGAGATCTGCTTCAACTACAACGTGGACACGCTGACCATCGTGGACGTGACCAACAAGGCCGCGCCGGTGCAGCTGTCGCGCACCGGGTACGTCGGCGTCGGGTACACCCATCAGGGCTGGCTGACCGAGGACCACGCGCGGCTGCTGATGGACGACGAGACCGACTCCGACCTGCCCGGCACCAAGACCTTCATCTGGAACGTGTCCGACCTCAACGCCCCGGTCAACACCGGCGTGCACGTGTCGCCGACGATCCAGGCCACCGACCACAACCTGTACATCATCGGCACCAAGGCCTACCAGGCCAGCTACCGCGCCGGCCTGCGCATCCTGGACATCACCGGGATCGCCTCGAACGCGCTGAGCGAGATCGCCTACTTCGACATCTACCCGGCGTCGAACAACACCGGCTTCAACGGCGCCTGGAACGTGTACCCGTTCTTCGCCAGCGGCACCATCGCCATCAGCGGCATCGAGCAGGGCCTGGTCCTGGTCAAGCACAACCCGGGCGTGCCGCCCACCACCGTGTGGAGCGACACCTTCGAGACGGCCACCGGCTGGACGGTCAACCCGACCGGCGTCGACACCGCCACCGCGGGCGCGTGGGAACGCGGCGACCCCGCCGCCACCACCTCCAGCGGGACCAAGCAGCTCGGCACCACCGTGAGCGGCGTGAACGACCTGGTCACCGGCCGCCTGGCGGGTTCCGCAGCCGGGGACTACGACGTCGACAGCGGCGTCACCAGCGTGCGCTCCCCCGCGATCACCCTGCCCGGCACCGGCACCCTGCGCCTGAACCTGTCCTGGTACCTCGCCCACGGCAGCAACTCCAGCAGCTCCGACTACTTCCGGATCTCCGTTGTGCACTCCGGCGGCACGACCCAGCTGTTCAACCAGCCCGGCGTCGCGTCCAACCGCAACGGCGCGTGGACCGCCGGCAGCTGGGACCTGACCCCGTACGCCGGCCAGTCCGTCCAGATCCTCATATCCGCCGCCGACCTCTCCACCGCCAGCCTCCTCGAGGCAGGCGTCGACGACGTCACCATCACCCGTAGTTAGGAAAGGAAGGGCACCTTCACATCGCCATGCGTTGTAGAAGGTGCCCTTCCCATCGCTGCCCTGGGAGGGACCTGCTGTGACTGTCGGCAAGTGGCGTCGGCTGCTGCCCTACCTCGTGCTGGTCACCGCCGGCGCGATCACCATCGGGTACGTGCTGAACGAGCTGCCCACGACACCGTCCGGGGCCGCGCCCGCCCCGTCGCCGTCGCCCACCCCGTTCATGCACAGCGACGGGCTGTCCGACAGCCACGACGGCT
Organism: Catellatospora sp. NPDC049133; assembly: GCF_040648455.1. Classification (NCBI taxonomy): domain Bacteria; kingdom Bacillati; phylum Actinomycetota; class Actinomycetes; order Micromonosporales; family Micromonosporaceae; genus Catellatospora; species Catellatospora sp. NPDC049133. Next base: position 74,509 of record NZ_JBEZDT010000024.1, on the reverse strand, counting down.
ACCTCATCCAGCCCGTGACGATGCCGGCCAAGCGCGGCACGGCGATCCCGGTCGCTTTCCGCATCCTCGGCCCGGACGGGCTGCCGCTGCGCGACTACGAGACGATCCAGACCAAGCAGCTGCACCTGTACCTGGTGCGCGACGACGCCAGCGGCTACCGCCACCTGCACCCCGAGTTCGCCGACGACACCTGGTCCACGAAGGTCGACGTCACCGACGGCGGTTCCTACCGCTTCTACGCCGAGTTCGTCCCGCGCGGCAAGGAGGCCCTCGGCCATCCGACGGTGCTCGGCCTGCCCTTCCTCATCACCGGTGACACCAAGCTGGCCCCGCTGCCCGCGCCCGCCCCGACCGCGACGGCGGACGGCTTCACCCTGACCAGGCTGGACGGGGTCACCCACCTGCGCGCCGGACGGGGCGAGCTGCTGCGCTTCCAGGTCAGCTCGGTCGCCGGGCCGCCCGTGCTCGAACCCCACCTGGGCGCGATGGCGCACCTGTCGGCCTTCGAGGTGCGCACCCTCGGGCTGACCCACGCGCACGCGGCCGCCGAGGCCCCGGACGCGACGCTGGCCTTCCACGTCGAATTCGCCAACCGCGGCGAGCAGCGCCTGTACCTGGAGTTCAAGGTCGCCGGTCAGGTGCACCGGACGGCCTTCACCGTCTTCGTGACCTGACGCTACGCCGGGTCGACGGTGGCGGTGGCGTCGAAGGGCAGCCGGGGCGTGTGGCCGGGCAACGGGTGGTCCGGGTCGGCGACCCCGAGCCGCAGCACGATGTACGCGTACCCCAGGTTCGACAGGATGCGGCGCATCATCGCGCGGCTGCCGTCGATCTCGATGACCTGGCTGTACGGCAGCACCGCCAGCCCCTGCCCGGTGGCGTGCAGCCACACCGCCGACAGCGCCTGCCCCGCGCGCAGCCAGGCGGCGCGGTCGTCGTCGCCGCCGAACAGCACCACGTACGTCGAGGACTTGTCGTGGCCGCCGCCGACGGGCAGCGCGCCCCGCGCGGTGAAGTCGCGCTCGCCCACGTCGGTCTCGGGCCGCTTGTCCGGGATGAACTCCGGCGGCACCCCCGCACCGGCGGGGCGGTCGGGGCCGGTCCAGGCGGCGGTCTCCGCCCGCAGGGTCGGCTCCCCCGCCGCGGCGTCCTCGGCCCGCGACACCGCCACCGCCAGTTCGCTGACCTGCGGGGGCGTGAGCCGGTGCAGGTGCACGCCGTACTCGCCCGCGATCCGGCGCAGCTCGTCGACCTGCTCCGGGGCGACCGGTGTGTCCACGGTCGGGCGGCGGTCGGTGTGCCGCAGCTGAAGAGCCTGCACCAGGCGTACGGCGTCCGCGGTCACCGGCATGTCCCCGCTGATCGTGAGCACGGCCAGGTGATGCGGCTCGGCGGGGTCGGGCAGCGTGCGGGTATCGACCGTGTGGCCCTGGGCCGCCAGCGCGACCTGTGCGTGGTGCAGCGCCGCACCGCAGCTGACCAGCAGCATGCGCTCGTCGGGGTCGGTGCCCGGCAGCGCCCGGGTGGTGTCGGCGTACAGGTCGAGGCGGTCGGGATGGACCTGCCAGTGCCAGGGCTGGGTGTTGTGGATCGAGGGAGCGCGGCCCGCCGTCTCGGCCGCCTGGGCGTACGCGGCCGCGGGAGGCCGGTGCTGCTCTGCGGCGGTGTTCATGGTCGCGCCTCCCGAAGGTGCCTCGTCAGCCCGCGGCCGGGGTGAGCGCGCGCTCCCGCCCGGACGCGTCGGCCCTGCTCCCCTACGATCACCCACCGGGACCGCCGTGTGCAGGAGGTTCGCACTATCCGCGCAAACAAGAGCCCCGCCGCACGGTCTTCAGACGCGTACAGCGAGGCGACCTCAGTGTAAGGGGCGGCCTTCGCCCGGCGCGACGGCAGCCGGGAATCAGCCGCCGCAGCAGCCGTCCGCGCAGGCGTCATCGCGTTCCCCGGTCGAGGGCACGGTGGCGCAGCAGGTGTCGCCCCGCCACGCGCCGACGCCCTCCCTGACCGCGACCGCGGCAATGGCCAGGGCCGCGACCGGGTCGGCCCACCACCAGCCGAACAGGCTGTTGGCGGCCAGCCCGAGCAGCACCACCGCGGACAGGTACGTGCACAGCAGGGTCTGCTTCGAGTCGGCGACGGCGCTGCGGGAGCCCAGCTCGGCGCCCGTCCGCCGCTGGGCGTACGACAGCGCGGGCATGATCGCCAGTGAGGCCGCGGCCAGCACGATGCCGACCGTCGAGTGGTCCGGCCGGTGCCCGCCCAGCAGCGCCTGCCCGGCCTCGACGATGACGTAGGCGGCGAGCGCGAAGAACGACAGCGCGATGACCCGCAGCGCGACCCGTTCCCGTCGCTCGTGGTCGCTGGCGGAGAACTGCCAGGCCACCGCAAGAGCCGAGGACACCTCGATGACCGAGTCCAGCCCGAACCCGATGAGCGCGGTCGAACCGGCGGCGCGCCCGGCGGTGATCGCGACGACCGCCTCGACCACGTTGTAGGTGATCGTGGCCGCGACCAGCAATCTGATCCTGCGTACGAGCCGGGACCGGCGGGCTACGGGCAGGCCGACGCTCATCAGCAGCAGTCTTCGGTCTCGGCGGCGGCGCAGGCGGTCGGGTCGACGGCCAGCACCACGCCGAGCAGGTCGCCGAGGGCGTGCGCGAGGCGCGGGTCGGACAGCTCGTACCGCGAGCGGCGGCCTTCGGGCACGGCGACGACCAGGCCGCAGCCGCGCAGGCAGGCGAGGTGGTTGGACATGTTCTGCCGGCTGACCTGGAGCAGGTCGGCCAGTTCCGCCGGGTAGGCCGGGCCTTCGCACAGCGCGAGCAGCAGGCGGGCGCGGGTCGGGTCGGACAGCGCGTGCCCGAAGCGGGCCAGCACCTGCCCGTAGGTCGGCGGCGAGGCGATCGTGTCCACGCGAGAATAGTACACGATTCGCTGAACTAACGTCTCAGCGGCGGTGGACCTGGCCGTGCGCGGATTCGCAGTGCTCGTCGGCGCTCTCCCGGACCTGGTGGTCGACCTGCAGCGTGGTGTGGGTGATCGAGTGCGACGCCGCCAGCACCCGCTCCAGTTCCCGGCGCACCAGGTGGCAGTCGGCGGGTTCGTCGACGAGCACGTGCGCCGACAGCGCCGCCTGTCCGGAGTCGATCGTCCACACGTGCAGGTCGTGGACCTCGACGACGCCCTCGGCGGCGAGCATGTCCACGCCGATCGCCTCGGGGCGCACCCCGGCGGGCGCGGCGTTGAGCAGCACCCGGGCGGACTCGCGCAGCAGCACCCAGCCGCCCCTGATCATCAGTACGACCACGACCAGCGTGGCGACCGCGTCGGCGCGCGCCCAGCCGGTCAGCAGCACCACCAGGCCCGCGGCCGTCGCGGCGACCGAGGCGAACATGTCCATCAGCACGTGCTGGTAGGCGCCCTGGACGTTGAGGCTGGTCCGGTTGGCCTTGCCGATGGCCCAGGCCGCCAGCACGTTGACGGCCAGGCCGAGCAGTCCGGTCACGACGACCATCCACCCGGTGACCTCGGTGGGGTCGGTCAGCCGGGCGATCGCCTCGTAGCCCAGCCAGCCCGCGAGCAGCAGCAGGCTCAACCCGTTGGCCGCGGCGGACAGGATCTCCGCGCGGGCCAGGCCGAAGGTGTATCGCCCGCCGGCGGGGCGGGCGGCGAAACGCATCGCCACCAGCGCGAGCACGATCGCGGCGGCGTCGGTGAGCATGTGCGCGGCATCGGAGATCAGGGCCAGCGACTGCGCGAGCACGCCGACGACGACCTCGACCGCCATGAACGCGGCGATGACCCCCAGCGCGATCGCCAGCCAGCGCCGATCGGCGTCGCGGCTCACGCCGTGCGGGTGCCCGTCATGGTCGTGCCCGTGCTCATGGTCGTCATGCATGGTCGTCCACCTCGTGCCCGGAATGCTGACATCGTGCGCCCCAGCAGGGGAAACGGCAGCCACGACGCGCGCAGCACGCCGACGGTACAGCCAATCATGAATTCATTGCAACATGAACATGGGAACGGATGTCATAGCCGCACCGCCACCGTACGCACCCATGCGATCGCGCGCTGTCGGCCCGCGGACGCACCCTCCCCTCCGTCACCACGGCTGTCTATGGTTGCCGCCATGGACGACCTCCTCGCCACCCGCCGCCCCGTCTTCGACGCCCGGATCAGCCTCGCCACCGCCGTACACGCGCAGCCAGGCGTGTACGCCCTGCTGCTCGGCTCCGGCACCTCCACGGCGGTCGGCGTGCCCACCGGCTGGGGTGTCGTGACGGCGCTGGTCGCGAAGGTCGCCGCGGCCGCGGGCGAGGCCGCGCCCACCGACGCCGAACTGGAGCAGTGGTGGACCAAGCACGGCGACGGCGCGCCGCTGGGCTACTCCGCGCTGCTGGAATCGCTGGCGAGCACCCCCGCCGCGCGGCGCGCACTGCTGGCGTCCTTTTTCGAGCCCACCGCCGAGGAACGCCAGCAGGGCATCAAGGTCCCCGGCGCGGCCCACCGCGCCATCGCGGCACTCGTCGCCCGCGGCGCGGTACGCGTCATCGTCACCACCAACTTCGACCGGCTCATCGAGCAGGCGCTCGAAGCCGAGGGCATCTTCCCGCAGGTCATCGCCAGCCCCGCCGCGATCGAGGGCATGGAGCCGCTGCCCCACGCCCGGTGCACCGTCATCAAGCTGCACGGCGACTACGCCCGCACCGACCAGCTCAACACCGTCGAGGAGCTGAGCGCCTACCGCGCCCCGTGGCAGCGGCTACTGGAACGCGTCCTCGACGAGTACGGCCTGATCGTCAACGGCTGGTCCGGCGACTGGGACCACGGCCTGGTCGCCGCCCTCGAAGGCACCCGGTCGCGGCGCTACCCGCTGTTCTGGGCGTCCCGCGGCGAGCTGGGCCAGATCGCCAAGCGCCTCGTCGCGCAGCACCGCGCGCACGTCATCACCGGAGCCGCCGCCGAGCAGTTCTTCCCCGACCTGGTCAACCGGCTGGAAGCGCTCGACGACCTCGCCGACCCGCCGCTGACCAAGGCGATGGCGGTAGCCCGGCTCAAGCGGCTGCTGCCCGACCCGGTCAAGCACATCGAGGTCGCCGACCTGTTCGACACCGAGATCCGGCGGCTGCGCGACTACCTGCGCGCCATGCCTGCCGCGCCCGCCGCCCAGGACCCGGCCACCCTGCAGCGCGCCCACGACGACGTGCGTGCCCGCTGCGACACCCTGATGCGGCTGCTCGCGCACGGGGTCTACCTCGACCGCGACCGCCAGCACACCGCGCTCTGGGTGCGCGTCATCGAGCAGCTCATGCGCTGCCGACGGCGGCCCGAGGACGAACCGGACCCGCGCTGGGCGAACCTGCAGCACTACCCGGCGCTGCTGGCGCTGAAGACGGCGAGCCTGGCCGCGGTCGCGTCCTACCACGACGACGTGCTGCTGCGGCTGCTGCGCCGGCCGACCTGGCGGATCCGGGCCGGCAACGGGCACCGGCCGGTCGCCGCGATGGACGCGCTGCACGACTGCCGGGTGCTCGACTTCGACACCGTCAACGCGTTCCCCCGCTGGCACGGCACCACCTGGCAGTACCCGCAGAGCCGCCTGCTGCGCGAGGAGACCATGCCGGTGCTGCTGCCGCTGGTCGGCGACGAGGACTCGTTCCTGCAGCTGTACCACCGCACCGAGTACCGCACCGCGCTGGCGCAGTCGCTGTTCGGGGTGAGCGACGGGCTGGGGCCCGCGGCGGGCGGGTTCGCCGTGGACTCGCAGTGGGCGGCCGACGGGACGCTGTACTGGGAGACGGACTTCCGGGAGAACGCCGACCGCGACATCTGGGAGCGCACGCCCCTGGGCCGCCGCGACGGCGAGGCGTACGGCAGGCGACTCGCCGTCCTGGCCGCGCAACTACGCACCCCAGAGGCGCTCGCGTAACGCGCCACCCGCGCCGATTTTCATCGACGTTGGCCTACCCCATCGAAAATCCGCGCCTCGGAATCGATGAGATAGGCCAACGTCTACGCCGAACGGGGCGGCCGACGCGGGTCAGCTCAGGACGGTCTCGCCGCCCGGGTAGGCGAAGGAGGCCCGCGGGGCGTAGAAGCCCCAGGTGATCTCCAGCGGGTTCGCCGGGCGCAGCGCGTACACCGAATGGGTCTTGTCGAGGAACTCCAGTTTCTCGACCTCGAAGTCGGCGACGGGCTCGGAGATGAACGGGTAGTTGCCCGCCACGAAGTCACCGCCGACCTCGGTCAGGTAGCGCAGCTGGCCGCGAGCGGTCTCGCCGAGCTTGTGGCCGACCCGCACGGTGGTGCGGATGACGGGCACGCCGTCGGAGGTCGTCGTCGCGGTGAGCTTCTTGCCGTGGATCTCGATGGTGGTGGTGCCGACGCTCGCGGGAACGCCTCGGGCGGAGGCGTAGTCGCGCACCACCGCGCTGGAGTTGAAGTAGTGGGTCCACCAGCGGCCGGGGGTGACGCCGTCGGGCGCGTACGCGTCCTCCAGGTCGGGACCGATGTAGGTGAGCGAGTACGCGCCGAAGCCGGAGGTCTGTTCCGGCGAGTCCACCACGTACTGGTTCATGAAGACCTGGCGGTTGGCCATGGGCTTCAAACCCGCCGGGACCAGTGCCGCGACCGCGTCGGGGTCGGCGGGGACCCAGCCGAAGTAGAGCATCCGGCTGTTGACGACGAGCTGAGGGGCTTGGAGCTGGGTCATCGAGCTCTCTCTCCTGGACATTGCTGTGTGTAGCCAGCAAGCTACGAGCAGCTCGCCTCAGGCGGCAATCCAATATCGACTTTTGTCGACATCTTGACGATTCGGTGTTGTCGTGCGTCACAGATCGACGGCATCGCCGATGCGGTGGGTCCGCCTCGACCCGCGACCGGCGGACATGATCTCCTTGGGCGTCGACTCCGGGAGGGTTCCGCCATGCTTCAGCGCTACGACCAGCGCAACGCCGACCTGAAGTACTGGGTCAACGGCGTGCTGCGCCACCGCGACGAGCCGGGGATCTCCCCGTTCGACTCCGTCGTGCAGGGCGGCGACGCGGTATGGGAGGGGCTGCGGCTCTACCAGGGCCGCATCTTCGCCCTCGATGCCCACCTGGCCCGGCTGCGCCGCTCGGCCGCCGCGCTCGGCTTCGCGGCCGTGCCCTCCGACGCCGAGATCACCGCCGCGCTGACCGAGACGCTGCGCGCCAACCAGATGACCGACGGCGTGCACGTCCGGCTCACCCTGACCCGCGGCGTGAAGGTCACCAGCGGCATGGACCCGCGGCTCAACCAGTCCGGCTGCACCCTGATCGTGCTCGCCGAACACAAGGCCCCGGTGTACGACACCGGCGGCCTGAAGCTCGCCACCTCCAGCGTGCGCCGCCCCGGCGCGGACGTGCTCGACCCGAAGATCCACCACAACAACCTGATCAACTCGATCCTGGCGAAGATGGAGGCCACCCTCGCCGGGGCCGACGACGCGCTCATGCTCGACGGGCACGGCTTCGTCGCCGAGACCAACGCCACGCACCTGTTCGCGGTGATCCGCGGGCGGTTGGCCACCCCGCGGACCGTCGCCTGTCCCGAGGGTGTCACCCGGGAGACGGTGCTGGCGCTGGCCGCCGAGGCGGGCATCGACGTCGAGGTGCGCGACATCTCGCTGGCCGAGATGCACTCCGCTGACGAGGTGTTCTGCACCGGCACCATGGGCGAGATCGCCGGTGTGGTGCTGATCGACGGCCGGACCATCGGCGACGGCGGGATCGGGCCGGTCACCAAGCGCATCGCCGACATCTACCTCGCGCACGCGCGCGCCGCCGGAACCCAGGTCGTCTGACCGCGGCCCGCCCGGCCGGGCGGGTCAGGCCGCGGTGGTCAGGCGGTGGGCGTGCAGCTCGTCGTAGTACGGCCGGGCGGCGTCGACCAGGTGGCGCAGCCGGTCGGGCACCACGGCCGGCGACGGGTCGTAGGCGGCGAAGCCGGTCGAGGACTCGACGTTGGCGTACCAGTGCGGGGCCCAGACGCCGTCGGTGTCGCGCGGGCCGGACGGCCAGCTCAGCATCGCCGGGTCCCAGCCGATGCCCAGTGCCGCGCACAGTTTCGCGAGCACCCCGGCCGGGTCCCGGAGCAGGTCGGCGGCGTCGACCACCGGGCCGCCGTACGCCCGGAAGATCTCGGCCTGCTGGGTGAAGCCGAGGTCGGCCAGGGTCGGCTCGCCGCGCACCTTCGCGTACGACGCCACCACGTGCGCCGGGTCGCGGATCAGGTAGGCGTTGGCCAGCTCACCCAGCCACTCGCGGCCGATGTCCGGCAGCAGGTGGTGGGTCATGTGCTTCTGGTAGTGCACGTCGATCCCGGACGGCAGCGGGCCGGTGAGCGCCGCGGCGACGTCCTGCCAGCGCCGGGGCTGGCTCGCCATGATCTCGGCCCGGCCCGGATGGTCCAGGCCGGTGACGTCGAGGTAGTGGGCGTACAGCGGCTCGTCCACGACCAGCGTGTCCGCTCGTGCGCCGAAACTGCGCATGAGCGCCGTCGACACGTTGCGCGGCCCCGACCACATCGCCACCCGAGTCACCATCGCCGCCTCCTCGTGACGCAGCGTACCCGCAAATGATCACGGGTGGGCGGCTGACGCCACGCCGGACAGGACACCCGAAACGGTGAAGAGCGTGGCCATTCATGATCTCATTCATCAATCCACACATTTAAGCGGGTTACGGTCGGCGTCCACCACCTGGCGCTGCGTGACGGGCCACCGCCCGCACCCGTGCCACGGTCTCCGTCCAGAGAGGCGTCACCGTGCGACGACCACGAATCGCTACCCGGCCCATCCTGCTGCTGGCCACGGCGCTGGCCCTGACGTTCGCGCCGCCGGCGGTGACGGCGGCGGCCGACCCGCCGCCGCTCGCACCGGGCACATTGGTCAAATCGGTGCAGAACATCACCGATCCCGGGTCGAACCCCGCCGACCACGGCGACGTCGTCAACTGGGTGATGTCCTACGACGACCCCGGCGCGGGCGGCTCGGTGACCGTCACCGACCCGATCGGCGCGGGCCAGGCCCTCGTTCCCGGATCACTCAAGGTGCCGCCGGACTGGGTGAAGTCCTGGTCCACCGACGGGACCACGTTCTCGACCACCGAACCGGCCTCGGGCACGGTCGCGGTGCGCGCCACCAACCCCGACCTGCAGCCCGGCGGCACCAGCCTGACCCGGCTGCTGCTGCCCCCGGTGCAGCCGACCACCACCGCCACCGGCGGCGACGGGTTCACCCCGGTGCTGTACCGGTCGGACAACGGCGCGGTCGAGTCGTGGAACATCTACCACCACCTCGTCCCGACTGCCCCCAAGGTCGTCTGCATCAACCTGCTGACCGCGCAACCCTGCGCGGGCGGTCCCTGGCCGCGACCGCTGAACAGCGCTGCCGGGCCGCTCGGCACGGGCAACACCGGCGACCTGGGCAGTCCGATGGCACCGCAGTTCGTCTTCGACCCGAACCGTCCCGGCACGGTCTACTACCCCGCCCACACCACGGCCGCGCTCGGCGTCGCCTGCCTAGACCTGGACGCCCGCGCCAACTGCGGCTTCGTCCCGCTCACCCCCACCGGCGGCAGCCCGTCGGCAAGCAACAACATCGCCGGGCTCGCCCACGTCAACGGCAACCTGTACGCGGCGTCGACCAACGGATCGGTGCTCTGCCTGACCATGGCCACGCAGACGCCGTGCGCCGGTCAGCCGTACACCGGGATCGTCGCACCGCACAGCGACACCTCGCCCAACACCAGCTCGCAGTACTTCGGCTCCACCACGCTGGCTGACGGGAAGATCTTCATCTCGTCGTCGCCCAGCAGCGGCGCGAAGCTCGCCTGCTTCGACCCGGCCACCAACGCCGCGTGCACCGGCTGGGCGACGCCGAAGGCGGCCGGGCCCGCGGGCCTGATCACCTACGGGGTGTTCACCACGTACACCACCACCGGTGACGAGGAGGGCGTCTGCGTGCCGCCCGCGGGCGGCGTCTACCAGCTGCACTGCTACACGATCGCGGGCGCGTCCCTGACCCCGCCCGCGTTCCCGGCCATGCCCAACGGCGTGCTGACGTTCAACCCGAAGGTGATCACCGGGCCGGACGGGCACCTGCGCAGCTACTTCCCGTTCTGGGGCGGGCCGATCCTCGGCGCGACCGGCTGCTGGGACTGGAACACCGGCGCGGCGTGCGCGGGCATGGCCTTCCCGAAGACCCACCCGGGTGTCGGCGGCAGCGGCGCCACCCGTGACTACGGCTACGACTACGACCAGGCCGGCGAGTGCCTGCTCGGACTCGGTGACGCGGGCCTGCTGTTCTCCATGGACCCGATCACCGGCGCGTCGCCGTGCTTCCGCGCGGGGGCGTCGCTGAACCTGACCGCGCCCGACTTCTACTGCGACGGGGCATCCGGGCACATCACCGGATACCAGGACGCGCGCCTGGTCGACATCGACATCGCCAACATCGACCTGGCCAACTCCGCCGCGACCATCAGCAAGCCGGACAACACCGTGATCGCGACCCTGCCGTTCGCGCCCGACGGCAGCGTCGACCTGTCCGGCATCTCGCCGAGCACGCATCCGGCGCTGGTCATCGAGGCCAGCCTGCGGCTGCTCAACGTCGACGACTTCGGCGGCGGCAACGAGCCGCACCTGGTCGCCGGCTTCGACGGCGACCCGCCGCAGATCTGCTTCCAGACCAGGCTGAGCAGCGACTGCGGCGTGTACTCGGTGTCCAACACCGCCACCGGCACCGACGCCGGGGGCACGCTGACCTCCAACACCGTCCAGCAGCCGATCAACCCCGGTGCGGCCTGCCAGCCGAACATCACCGTCAACAAGGAGATCTGCAAGGACACCCGGGCCTCGCGGTGCGGGCCGGGCGGCGCCGGGCCCTGGGGCAAGACCAGCCCGGCCGGGCTGCTCGGGGTCCTCGGCACGGCGTACTGGCGGATCACGGTGACCAACACCGGCCCGGTCGACGCGGTCGGGGTGACCGTGAACGACTCGGTCGCGCCGGGCTGCGTCACGGCGGGGGGCACTTTCACCCTGGCCGCCGGGTCGAGCAAGCAGATCCACTGCTCGACGTTCCTGCTGCTGCTGCCGCTGACCAACACGGCCAGCGTCAACTACAGCGCGGCAGGCGCGCCGCAGGGCACACCACCGAGCACGTCCGGCACGTCGTCGGCGACGGCCTGCTCGCTGCTGTGCATCCTCGGCTCCCCCGACCGGGCCGCGGAACTGCGCGAACGCTGATCCCGCCGCTGCTCGCCTCCGGTGGTCCCCCGGTGTGAGCGGCGCGTGCACGGCGCGCAGTCGCGAGTCGCGGCACCCGTCCGGGTGCCGCGACTCCTTTTGTGGCGCAGATCACAAGGCCGACTCGATTTCCGCCTCGACGAGCGGTGGTCCCACGTCGACCGAACCGGCTTTCAAGGGCTCCGGCATCGCCGAGAATGGTCCGGTGCGGCGCGCCCGTACTCCCCCAAACGGATCGGGCGAACCGCGAGCAGAGGCGGCCTCTGGGCATGATCCACAGTCGTGAGGAGCGGCTCGTCGACCGGCTCGGCCGTGGCTACGGTGACCCGCATGCCATTACTGATCGCACCCACGACCAGCCTCTACACCGCGTTCCAGGAGTGCCGCGACGACTGGGGACCCGGCCTGCACGAGGACGGCTTCGGCATCCACGCCGACGACGACCTCGACTCGCCGGAAGGCTTCGCCGACTGGGTCGGGCGGCGTCTCCACCTCGACCACGGCGCCGGAGCCCCCTGCCCCGCCGAGCGGCACGCCTCCTGCCGCTGGATCGTCGAGGACGGCCAGGTGCTCGGGGGTATCGCCATGCGGCACCGGTACGACGACGACCTCGGCCAGATCGGCTACGGCGTACGCCCGTCGGCGCGCCGCCGGGGCCTGGCGAGCTGGGCGCTGGGCGAGATGCTCCGCGAGGCCCGTACCGTGCTGGGCCTGCCCCGGGTGCTCATCCCCTGCCTGGTGGACAACCTCGCCTCCGCCCGGACCATCGAGAGCCAGGGCGGCGTGCTCGAAGGCGTCCGCGACGCCGGGCACGTCCGGGTACGCCGCTACTGGATCGACTTGGATCGCTGAGCGCACCCTGCCTGCCCGCCGCGCCCGTGGTAACCACCACCACAGGCGTGGCGGGGGGTCAGCGCGACTGGCGTCCGCGCGATACCTTCACCGGCCATGAGATCACGATTGCTGATCGCCGGGGCCCTGGCCGGTGCGCTGATGACCATGGCCTGCTCCGTCAGATGGAACACCGGCGACGAGGATGTCGCGCCCTCGCCTGCCCCCGTCGTCAGCGCCGACGCCGCGACGACCGCCTCCGTCGTCGAACTGCTGCGCGCGGGCACGAAGTTCATCGACGAGACCAGCTTCCGCACCGACGTCGACGTCTCCGGCGGGCAGGTCACCACGCGCTCGCACATGGACAACACACGCAAACGCGGCGACGCGCTGATCTCGTTCGGGGGTAAGGCCACCGAGATCAGGATGATCGGCGACGCCGTGTACATGAAGTCGCAGCAGATGCAGGGCGTCGGCGACGGCTGGCTGAGCCTCGACCCGGCCAAGGTCCCGGCGAGCTTCGAGCTGACCTTCGCCGCGGGCAAGAACGATCCGGGCGGCTCCGCCCGCCTGATCAACGCCATCGTCTCGGCCGAGGTCGACGGTGCCGTGACCAGCGGCACCGAGATCAAGGGCACCATCGACCTGAGCAAGGTCGGCACCGGCAACGGCATCAGCTTCCGGCTCACGCAGGGCCAGGAGTTCCCCGACAGCATGAAGCGCCATCCGTTCAGCGCGTCGCTGGACGCCCAGGGCCGCCTGGTCGGTTTCGTGATCCCCGCGGCGGGCGGGGCACCGAGCGCCTCGCTGCGATACAGCGACTTCGGCGCGCCGGTGACGGTGTCCGCGCCGCCGGGTGCGAAGCCCGCGCCGGACGCCCTCTACGCCCAGCTCGGCCTGCAATAACCCCCGGCGGCGGCCGTCGGCCGTTGAGAAGGGCACCTTCTTATACGCGCAGCGATAAGAAGGTGCCCTTCCTTCGTTCCGACACGTGGACCCGGCTACGGCAACAGGTCGGCCGGCAGCCCCTGCAGTGCCACCGGCCGGCGGAAGCGTTCGACCGCCTCGGTGCCGACCGACGTGGACCACGACGCCGACGTCGCGGGCCACGGGCCGCCGTGCTGCATCGCGTCGCAGACCGCGACACCGGTCGGCACGCCGTTCCAGACGATGCGCCCGGCCCGCGCCAGCAGGCCCGGCAGCAGCGCACGGGCCGTCTCCCGGTCGTCGTCTCCGCCGAACACCGAAGCGGTCAGCGAACCCGCCAGCCGCGACGGCACCTCGTCGGCCGCGCCGACGGCGATCACCACCGACGGCCCGAAGTGCTCCTCCAGCAACTCCCCGGCCAGCTCGTCCACGCCCACGACCACCGCGAACGGCGCGGGCGATCCCGTACCCGCGACGACCCGGTGCGCCGTGGCCGCGTACGCCTGCCAGCTCTCGTGCGCCTGCGCCATGCCTTCGGTCAGCATCCGGTGCACCGGCACCGCCGCCACAGCCTGCGCCAGCTCCTCCGCGAACGCCGCGGACCCCGTCACGACCAGGCCCGGTTTGGTGCAGAGCTGGCCCGCCGAGCCGGTGACGGCCGCGGCCAGCGCGGACACGGTCGCCGGGACGGCCGCGCCAGGCAGCACCAGCACCGGGTTGAGCGAACCCATCTCGGCATACACCGGAATCGGGTCGGGTCGTGCCGCGGCCGCGTCCATCAGCGCCCGGCCGCCGGTCAGCGACCCGGTGAAGCCGACCGCCCGGATCCCGGGTGCCCGCACCAGTTCGAGCGACACCTCCGGCCCTCCCGCCACCAGCGAGAACGCGCCGTCGGGCAGGGTGCGGGCGAGGATCTGCCCGAGCAGCTCGCCGGTGCGCGGCTGCGCCGGATGCGCCTTGACCACCACCGGGCACCCGGCGGCCAGCGCCGACGCGGTGTCGCCGCCGCTCACGCCGAACGCGAGCGGGAAGTTCGACGCCGCGAACACCGCGACCGGGCCGACCGGCACCGGCACGGTCACCACGTCACCACCGCCGGCGGCGACCCCGGCCGACACCCGCCGCCATGGCTTGGCCGCGTGGTCGCCGAGCAGCCGCAGCTGGCCGGTGGTGCGGTCCAGCTCACCGCGCAGCCGGGCCTCGGTCAGGCCGGTCTCGGCCAGCGCGGTCGCGACGATCTCGTCGCCCGCCGCGGCGAGCGCGTCCGCGCACGCGTGCAGCATGGCGCGGCGCGGTTCGCCGCCGAGCGACGCCAGATCCGGTGCGGCCGCGACCGCCTGCGACACCGCGGTGGACACGTTCACGAGCGGCACTCCTCAAGACTCTGGATCGGCAAGTGGTGCAACGACAAGTTAGCGTCCCTGCCATGACCGCCGACACCTCTGCAACAATTCGGGCGGACCGTGCCGCGATCGCGGAGATCGTGCGCGTGTTCTTCGCCGCCTTCATCTCCGGCCCGGACGGCACCACGCGCCTCGACGCGCTGCGCGGCCTGTTCCTGCCCGGCGCGGTCATCGTGAAGACCTGCGGCGGCGAGCCGACCGTGTACGACGTCGACGGCTTCATCGCACCCCGCCAGGCGCTGCTGGCAGGCGGGACGCTGACCGACTTCCGGGAGTGGGAGCTGTCCGGACGCACCGAGGTCTTCGGCGACATCGCCCAGCACTTCTGCTCCTACGCCAAGTCCGGGGTGCAGGACGGGACACCTTTCACCGGCCGGGGCATGAAGACGATGCAGTTCGCACGCACCTCCGCCGGCTGGCGGATCAGCGCCGCAGCCTGGGACGACGAGCGAGAAGGCCTGGTCGTCACCGCCTGACACCGCTGTTGCGTGCCCGACAGTCGCAAGCACGACGTGCGATGGCACGTGGTCTCCGGCCCGGACATGGTGAGGGCTCGATTTCCCCTGCCCGAGGAGTACACGAATGGTGCGATGGAAGCAGGCCGCCCTCAGCGTATGCGCGCTCGGCCTGGCCGTGGCGCTGCTGCCGCCCGGATCCGCCGCCGCGCGGCCCACGGCCGACGCGAGTCCCGCCGGCGTCGACTGGTTCGCCGAGGAGGCGGCCGGATTCGCCAAGGAGCGCGGCATCTCCGAGGCCGAGGCCCGCGAACGCATGGCCTGGCAGCTGGTGGCTCCGGACCTCGACGAACGGCTGCAGACCGACCTCGGCGCACGGTACGGCGCGGTATGGATCGACGTGCGCGACGGCGACCGGGTCAAGGTCGGCGTCACCGGCCAGGTCGACGAGCCCGCGCGGGCCGCCGTCAAGGCCGCGGCGCAGGCGGTGGGCCTGACCGGCGGCTACGACCTGGTATCCGTGAAGCGCTCGGCGACACGCCTGGCCGACGACAACGACTGGCTGGGCGAGGAGGTCATCCGGGTCAACCGCGACGCGACCGTGTTCCTGAGCGCCGGCCTGCGCCCCGATCTGAACGCGGTGCAGCTCGGCGTCCCCCGCAAGGGCGGGCTGACGGCCGCGCAGGAGGCCTTGGTGAAGGCGGCGCAGACCCGGTTGGGCGACGGGGTGGTCCTGGCCTCGACGTCGGACGGCTATCGCCCCTTCCTCGGCTGCGACTCGCCGTACTGCGACGCGCCACTGCGCGGCGGTGTGAAGATCAACCACCCGGACACGTCGTGCACCGCCGGGTTCGTCGCGCAGAGCAAGGTCGACAGCAAGAAGTACATCGTCACCGCCGGCCACTGCGCCATGGACAACCTCGGCACCTGGAGCAGCAAGAACGCCGCGCTCACCGTCAAGGCCATCGGGCCGGTGCACCGCTGGATCTTCGACACGTACATCGGGGACATGGCGATCATCCGGATCAGCGACACGTCGGTGGCGACCGGCTGGGACCCGCGGCCCTGGGTGCTGATCACCTACAGCCCGCAGACCAACCAGAACACGACGTACCACATCGCCGAGGACAAGATGAGCCTGCTCGGCATGCGCATCTGCACCACCGGCATGGCCACCCGGATGACCAACTGCGGTCACGTCACCGAACTCGGCCTCACCGCCAACCTCGGCGGGCTGTCCATGCGCAACCTGGGCCGCACCTCCAACTGCAGCAAGCCCGGCGACAGCGGCGCGCCGATGTTCGCCAGCCACGTCGCGTACGGCATCCTCGCCGGTGGCGTCGAGGACGACTGCGACACCGTCTACCAGGGCATCCGTACCGCCGAGCGCGAACTGAACGTCAACATCCTGCACTGAGCCCCCGGGGCGGCGCGTACGCCGGCGACGGCGTGCGCGCCGCCCCGATCGAGGTCCGGACGGCCCGGCACCCGCCCGGGTGCGGCGAAAATGGCTGGCACGAGCGTGTCGAGGTGGGCAGGCTCGTGCCCATGACGAGTAGTGATCTTTGGGACGAAGCCACCGCGGCGCGGTATGACGACACCTCCGCCGAGATGTTCGCACCCGACGTGCTCGATCCGGCGGTGGACTTCCTCGCCCGGCTGGCCGGGTCCGGTCCAGCGCTGGAGTTCGCGATCGGCACCGGTCGGGTGGCGGTGCCGCTCGCCGCCCGTGGTGTGCGGGTCAGCGGGATCGAGCTGTCGCAGCCGATGGTGGACCAGTTGCGGCGCAAGGTTTCCGAGCAGGAGTTGCCGGTCGCCGTCGGCGACATGGCCACCACCACGGTGCCCGGCGAGTTCTCGCTGGTGTACGTGGTGTGGAACAGCATCGGCAACGTCCGTACCCAGGACGAGCAGGTGGAATGCTTCCGCAACGCCGCCCGGCACCTGGCGCCGGGCGGCCGGTTCGTGATCGAGCTGTGGATCCCGGGCATCCGGCGGATGCCCCCGGGCCAGTCGGCGGTGCCGTTCGCGGTGACCGACCGGCACGTCGGCTTCGACACGTACGACATGGTCACCCAGCAGGGCACGTCGCACCACTACCGGCGGCTCGACGACGGCAGCACCCGCTACGGCGCGAGCAACTTCCGCTACATCTGGCCGGCCGAGTGCGACCTGATGGCACGGCTGGCCGGGCTGGAGTTCGAACAGCGCCTGGCGGACTGGCACGGGGCCCCGTTCACCTCCGACAGCGAGAGCCACGTCTCGGTCTGGCGCAAACCGGTGCACACCGCCGACCGCTGACGACACCTCGCGCCGCCGCCACGGCGGGCGGGGATGGATCAGGCTCCGGCGTTCGCGCTGCCGGCCACCGGCGGGGCGAAGGGGTCGACGACGACCGGGCGCGGAGCGGCCGTGTCACGGATGTCCGTCCGGGGCTCCTCCGGTGCGCTGAAGACCAGCGTGGCCGGCGGGTTGGGCCGGTCGGGACGGTTCGCGGATGCAGCGGACAACGCGGGCTCCAAGTGGATCAACAGTCGGGGGCGATACTCCGAGGTCCGGGGCACCTGGCCACGACGGTACCCGGGATGTGCGACAGATAACAGCCAGTAACGGAAACAACCGGACTGTGGGCAGCCGTTTGCCGCCCCCGGCTCCGGGTACCCGGAGGCTCAGCCGGTCTCGCCCTGCCCCGGCGCAGGGCGGGCCGCCGGCCTTCCTCACCGCCCCCGGAGGCCCGCCATGCCGCTGCCCGAAACCGCCGTCACCGCGGCCCCACCGCCGATCGAAGCAGCCCGGTGGCGGGCCGGACTGCGCGCAGCCCGGCAGCGGCTGGAGTCGGCCCGCACTCCCCCGCTGCTGCTGCCGCTGGACACCGAGGACGACACGGGCGACGAGCCGCACCAGGAGGCCGACATCGCCGTCCCGTACTGGCTGCGGGTCTGCGCCGCGTGGGGCTGGCGGCTGCTCGTGCTGGCCGGGGTGGGCTGGGTGCTGCTGTCGCTGGCGGGGCGGCTCGCCCAGGTGCTGGTGCCACTGGCCATCGCGCTGCTGCTGGCGGCACTGCTCGCGCCGATGGTGCGGCTGCTTCACGAGCGGCTGCGGCTGCCCGCCTCGCTGGCCACCGCGATCGTCGTGTTCGGCGGGGTGCTGCTGACGGTGGGCTTCTTCACCCTGCTGGTCACGCAGCTCATCGACGGCATGCCGGGTCTGGCCGAGAACGCCGCCGCAGGCCTGCAGCAGGTCCGCGAGTGGCTGCGCACCGGCCCGCTGCACCTGTCCACCCGCCAGCTCGACGGCACGTTCGACGCGGCGGGCGCCTGGGTCACCGACAACCGGCAGAACCTGACCAGCGGCCTGTTCGCCACGGCGGGCATGGGGTTCGAGGTGCTGATCACGGCGATG
The DNA here is from genome assembly GCF_040648455.1 of Catellatospora sp. NPDC049133. NCBI lineage: Bacteria > Bacillati > Actinomycetota > Actinomycetes > Micromonosporales > Micromonosporaceae > Catellatospora > Catellatospora sp. NPDC049133. The sequence goes on along the minus strand of NZ_JBEZDT010000024.1, from coordinate 56,223 downwards.
CTCATCATCGTCGTGACGTTCTTCTTCCTGCGGGACGGGCGGCGGCTGTGGCACCTGTCGATGATCGCGCTGCCGCGCCGGGCGCGCCGGCGCGTACTGGAGGCGGGCGACGCCGGGTGGCTGACCCTGGTCGCGTACGTACGCGCCACCGTGATCGTGGCGTTCATCGACGCGGTGGGCATCGGGCTGGCCCTGGTGCTGCTGCGGGTCGAGTTCGCGTTCCTGCTGGCGGCGCTGGTGTTCCTGGCTTCGTTCATCCCGATCGTCGGGGCGACGGTCTCCGGGGCGGTGGCGGTGCTCGTCGCCCTGGTCGACGAGGGGCCGCTGACGGCGCTGATCGTGCTCGCGGCGGTGATCGTGGTGCAGCAGGTCGAGGGGCACGTGCTGCAACCGCTGATCATGGGCCGGGCGGTCTCCATCCATCCGCTGGCGGTGATCGTGGCGCTGGCCGCCGGGGTCGCCGTCGCCGGGATCATCGGCGCGCTGGTGGCGGTCCCGCTGGTCGCGGTCCTGAACACCGCCCTACGACACCTGACCCACTACCAGCCCCCGCCCGCCCCGGAGGCGGTCGTGGTGAGCGCCGACCCGGCGCCCTGAGGTGCAACCGCGGCGGGCGGGACGGCATCCGTCCCGCCCGCCGCTGACGCCGGCCCGGTCACCCAGGTGTGACCAGGCCGGCGGGTCTCATACCTGGGTCAGCCGCCACTGCTGGTTGGTGGCCGTGTGGCAGGTCCACTGGATGATTGCGGCGTTGTCGGCGGTGGACGCGCCGTTGACGTCCAGGCACTTGCCGCTGTGCACGGCCTTGAGCTGGTACACCCCGGTGGTCGAGGTGGGCACCGCCTGCCACTTCATGTTGTTGTTCGTGGTGCAGGTCAGTTGGACCATGGCCGCCCCGTCGGCGGTCGAGCCGCCGGACGCGGCCAGGCACTTGCCGCTGTGCACCGCCTTGAGGTAGACGTAGCCGCCGCCCGCGTCCACGGCCTGCCACTTCTGGTTGTTGCCGCCGGTGGCGGGCCACTGCACCACCGTCGCGTTGTCCGCCGTGGACACGCCGCTGACATCGGCCAGCTTGCTGCTGTGCTGGGCCGTCAGCGTGTACGTCTTGCCCGCGATGCCCCCGGTCGGGGTGGTGCCCACCCCGGCCCCGGCGAACGTGAACGAGTCGACGTCGAAGCCGTTGTTCGCGCTCGACTTGAACACCATGTACAGCTGGTGCGTGCCGGACAGCGATGCCACGGTCGCGGACGCCTGCTGGACGTAGGTGTCCCAGCCGCCGGTGGCCGCGACCGTGTTGGTCGCCAGCAGGGTGCCCGTCGGGGAGTCGGCGCGCAGCTCGATGCTGCCGCCGCCGCTGGGCGAGGAGACCCGGTAGCTGACGCTGGTGATGCCCTGCACGCTCATCGGGTTGAACATGATCCAGTCGTTGTTGCTGATGTCGCCGATCCGGTTGCCGCTCTCCGCCCCGGACTGCGCGATCACCCGGATGCCGGACTGGCTGGTGAAGTACTCCGCCTGCTTGTGCTTGGGCTGCAGCACCACGTTGGCGTACCCGGTCAGCCGCGCCACCGAGCCGTTGCCGTTGTCCTGGTAGCGGGAGTTGAGCAGGTAGAACAGATTGGCCCCGTCGGGGTGGCCGCCGAGGTTGCCGGTGTTGACGGTGCCGGAGCAGCCGGACAGGTCGGTGGTCGGGTGAGCATGGTCGTCATGGCCGAGGGCCGGATTGGTGAACACCTGCGAGCAGTTGATGGTGCCGTCCTGCGCGTCGGTGACGCTGAGGCTGTAGGCGACGTTCTGCCCGAAGTCGAGCATGCCGCCGTTGGGCGGTGAGGTGATCGTGACGACCGGGGCGTTGTTGCCGACCGTGATCGGGATGTTGACGAACGAGGACCGGCCGGTGTTGTCGGTGACGGTCAGCTTCGCCGTGTAGTTGCCGTTGCTGGTGTACGCCCGGGTCGGGTTCGCGGCGGTGGAGTCGGTGCTGCCGTTGCTGTCGAAGTCCCAGGCGTAGGAGATGGTGTCCCCGGCGTCCGGGTCGTACGAGCCGGCGCTGGAGAACGACACGTTCAGCGTGGCCAGACCGTTGGTCGGGGTGGCCGTGGCCTTGGCGACCGGGGCGCGCCCGCCGTGCACGTAGTCGATGCGGTAGAGCCCGGAGTCGTTGTTGCCGCCGCCGAACTCCGATCCCCATTCGAGCACGTACAGCGAGCCGTCGGGGCCGAAGCGCATCGCCATCGGCTTGATGAAGCCGCCGCCCGGCAGGAAGGGGTTGATCTTCACCAGGTTGCCCGAGGAGTCGAAGTGGATCTCCTTGATGTAGTTGCGGGACCACTCGTAGAAGAAGTGCACGCCGTTGTAGTACGCCGGGAACTTCGTCGCCGAGGTGCTGGAGGCGTTGTAGCGGTAGACCGGGCCGCCCATCGGCGCCGAGCCGCCCTCACCCATCTCCGGGAACGTCGACGAGACGCCGTAGCCGTACCAGATCTGGGGCTGGACCAGCGCCGGGAGGTTGCGCAGGCCGGTGTTGTTCGGCGAGTCGTTGACCGGGGCGCTGCAGTTGAACTTCGACCCGACGACCCCGGTGTCCGGGTTGTACGGCGCGTACGCCTGGTTGTTGCCGTGGCAGAACGGCCAGCCGAAGTTGCCCGCCTGCTTGATCACGTTCAGCTCGACCAGGCCCTCCGGGCCGCGGTTGGTGGTCGCGCCGCCCCGGTCGGGGCCGTAGTCGGCCAGGTTCACCCAGCCGGTCTGCATGTCGACCTCGAACCGGAACGGGTTGCGGAAGCCCATCGCGTAGATCTCGGGCTTGGTTAGCGAGGTGCCCGGGGCGAACAGGTTGCCGCTGGGGATCGTGTAGGTGCCGTTGCTCTCCGGGTGGATGCGCAGCAGCTTGCCCCGCAGGTCGTTGGTGTTGCCCGCGCTGCGGGCCGCGTCCAGGAAGCTCTTGCCGGACCGCCAGTCGAGCGGGGCGTAGCCCTGCCAGGCCGGATCGAGGTTCGGCGGGGTGTCGTCACCGGTCGACAGGAACAGGTTGCCGCCGGGCCCGAAGGCGAGGTAGCCGCCGGTGTGGCCCGGTTCGCTGAAGGTCCGGTCCCGGTAGGCGGGCACGTTCAGCAGCACCTGCTCGCTGCTCAGGTTGACCGTGTCGCCGCTGACCGTGAACCGGGACAGCCGGTTGACGTCGGTCGAACTCGACGCGGGCGAGTAGTAGAGGTAGATCCATCCGTTGCTGGCGAAGTTCGGGTCGAGGACCATGCCGACCAGGCCGTCCTCACCGCCGGTGTACACCGACAGCTGCGCTGCCTGCACCGTCTGCTGCTGAGCGGGCTTGAAGACGTTGACCTTGCCGCCGCGCTGCACGTAGAACACCCGGCCGTCGGGGGCGACGTCCATCGCCATCGGGTCGACGGTGTTGGAGTCGAGGGTGACCTTCTCGAAGTTGCTCCACACCGTGCCGCCGCAGTCGCCGGCCGCATTGCCGGCCGCGTAGCGCACGCCGCCGAGGACGTGGTTGCGGAAGTTGGTCTCGCTGTACGACGCGTCGTCGTGGCCCATGGCGGTGGCCCACACCTTGCCGCCCTCGGCCTCGCGACACCAGGAGATCGGGTGGTCAGGCCCCATCGCCGCGCCGCCCGGGTTGTACGTGCGCTCGTCGGCCGTCACCAGCACGTGCACCTGGCCGCGGGCGTTGACGTCGAAGTTGTACCACTCCTCGGTGCGCTGCCAGTTGTCCGGCAGGCCGACCGTGGACGGGTGCACCTTGTCGGCCACCCGCGCGTAGCCCTGCAGCGAGCCCGGCGAGTGCTCGGGCATGTGCGCGCCGCCGTTGATGGTGGCGTCCCACCACGGGAAGGCCGACTCGATGCCCATGTCGGTGGCGTTGTGGATGGCCACGATGCCCTTGCCGCTGCGCAGGAAGTTCTGCGTGGCGGTGCGCTGGGAGTCGTTGTCGAAGACCATGCCGGAGGTCTGGAACATGACCAGCACGTCGAACGTGTTGAGGTTGGAGGTGTTCAGGACGCTGGAGTCCTCGCTGAACACCACCTCGAAGTTGTTGGCCGCGGCCAGCTGGTTGAACATGGTGACACCGGCGGCGATGGATCCGTGCCGGTAGCCGGCGGTCTCGCTGAACACCAGCGCGCGGAATGCCGGTGCGGCCGTGGCGGCGCCCGTGGGCACCACGCTGACGGCTATTGCGGTGGCCAGCGCGAGGAACGCGCCAAGGACAGGTCTGCGGCGGCTCATGCCGTCTCCTTCTACCCCTAAAAGGACGGTCGGGTCTGTCATGCGTCCGCCGCGACACATGACCGTGCAGCACTCCCATGCCGGACAGGGATTCGGCATCGACATGTGTCGGTTTCGTTAACGGGAGCGCGAAGCCGAGCATGGCCTGAGCCAGAGGACCACGTCAATATCCTGGCGATGCCAGTTTTAGAAGAACCACGGAAAGTTCGTTGCCTGCTAGGCGAAACTACGGTCCGGCACAGAAAAAGTCGCGTGAGCGCTCACATCTTCCCTGCTAGATACATCAATGCAGAACCGTGACCATTTCCGGCTCATTGCGGGCTTGCTAGATCGAGCGTCAACGTTTAACGTCCGACGCCAAGACTTCCGATCAGTACAGCAAAAGTTGTTGCCCTGCCAACGAAAGTGCCTCAACCCGAAACGATCGAGGAGGTGCGGTGCAGCCAGACAGCGACACTCCCCTGCTGCGGATGCGCGGCGTCGGCAAGGCGTTCTTCGGGGTACGCGTGCTCGACGACGTCGACCTCGACCTCCACCCCGGACAGGTGCACGCGCTGGTCGGCGAGAACGGCGCCGGCAAGTCCACCCTGATGAAGATCGCCAGCGGCGTGTACCAGCCCGACGCCGGCACGCTGGAGCTGTCCGGGCGGGCGGTGACGCTGCCCGACCCCCGCGCCGCGCAGGCCGCCGGGATCGGCATCATCCACCAGGAGTTCAACCTGCTCCCGGAGCGCACCGTCGCCGAGAACGTCTTCCTCGGCCGCGAGCCCATGCGCCGCGGGCTGGTGGACCGCCGCGCGATGCAGGCCCGCACCGCCGAACTGCTGGCGGGCATCGGCGAGACCGCGATCGTGCCGCAGGCGAAGGTCGGCCGGCTCAGCGTCGCCCAGCAGCAGGTCGTCGAGATCGTCAAGGCGCTCGCGCTGGACGCGCGGGTGCTCATCATGGACGAGCCCACCGCCGCGCTGGCCGACCACGAGGTCGAGCTGCTGTACGCGCTGGTCCGGCGGCTGCAGCAGCGCGGCATCGGCATCCTGTACGTCTCGCACCGGCTCACCGAGGTCTTCGACCTGTCCGGCCGCATCACCGTGCTCAAGGACGGCCGCCGCGTCACGACCCTCGACACCGCCGAGGCCACCGCGGACACCCTGGTCCGGCACATGGTCGGCCGCGAGCTGTCGCACTACTACCCCGAGCGCGCCGCCCCCGGCAGCGCCGGCGCGGCCCGGCTGCAGCTGTCCGCCGCGGGCAACGGCCGGCTGCGCCCGGTCGACCTCGAACTGCGCTCCGGCGAGGTGCTCGGCGTCGGCGGGCTGCAGGGCTCCGGCCGCTCCGCGCTGGCCCGCGCCGTCTTCGGCGTGGACGGCTTCCGCACCGGGCAGCTGCTGCTCGACGGGGTGCCGGTGCGGGTGCGCTCGCCACGCCAGGCGGTGCGGGCCGGAATCGCGTACGTGACCGAGGACCGCAAGGCCGAAGGGCTCGCGCTCAGCCAGTCGGTGCTCGACAACGCCCTGCTCGCCCAGCACGCCGTGCGGCCGCGCTGGTTCGCCCGCACCGCCCGCGCCACCACCGTGCGCGAGCTGCTCGACGCGGTCGAGGTGCACGCCGCCGGGACCGGCCAGGAGATCCGCTACCTGTCCGGCGGCAACCAGCAGAAGGTGATCCTGGCCCGCTGGCTGGCGATGACACCGCGGGTGCTGCTGTTCGACGAGCCCACCCGCGGCATCGACGTCGGCGCGAAGGCCGCGATCCACGACCTGATCCGCAGGCTCGCCGACGACGGCGCGGCGGTACTGATGATCTCGTCAGAGCTGCCCGAGCTGATCGGCATGAGCGACCGCATCGTCGTCATGCGCGACGGCGCGATCGCCGGCGAACTGCCCGCCGGAGCGAGCGAGGAGGCCGTGATGGGCCTGGCCACCGGTGCCACCGGCGAGGAGAGGGCATGAGCGAGCTGCGCTCCCGGCTGCGGCTGCCGCAGCTCGACGCGACCAACGGGGTGTGGGCGGCGCTGGCCGTGGCGCTGATCGTCGGTGGCACGCTGGTCGCCCTCGACGGCGGCTCGCTGTTCAGCGAGTCGAGCACGATCAGCCTGCTACAGCGGGCGGCCGGCCTGGGCATCGTCGCGGTCGGGCAGACCATCGCCATCCTCGCCGGCTCGCTCGACCTGTCCGTGGCGTACGTGATCAGCCTGACCTCGCTGGTCGCCGCCGAGACGATGGCCGGCTCCGACGGCATGGTGCTGCCCGCGATCCTCGCCGTGCTCGCCGTGTCGGCCGGGATCGGGCTGGTCAACGGGCTGCTGATCACGAAACTGCGGATCAACGCGTTCATCGCGACGCTCGGCGTCGGCCTGCTCATCAAGGGCTACCTGGAGCAGGGGTACGCCGGACCGGCGGGCAGCGTGCCGACCTCGTTCCAGCACCTGGGCTACGACCGCCTCGGCCCGGTGCCGCTGTCGTTCCTGCTGTTCGCCGCGGTCGCCGCCGCGGTCTGGTTCACCCTGCGCAGCACCCGCTACGGCCACCACCTCATCGCGACCGGCGGCGACCTCGACGTGGCCCGGCTGTCCGGGGTGCGCACCGACCGGGTCCTGATCCGCACCCACGTCATCTGCTCGCTGTGCGCCGGGATCGCCGGGCTCTACCTGGCCAGCCGGCTGGGCGCGGGCGCGCCCCGGGTCGGCGCGGAAGGCGGCTACGACCTGGAGTCCATCGCCGCGGTCGTGCTCGGCGGCACCGTGCTGGCCGGGGGCCGCGGCGGGGTCACCGGCACCGTCGGCGGGGTGCTGCTGCTGGCCGTCATCGACGGCGTGTTCAACCAGCTCGAAGTGGACTCCTTCTTCAAGCAGATGGTGCGCGGCGTGGTCATCGTCGCCGCGGTCGCGGTGTACGCCCTGCGCCTGCGCCGCACCTCCGACCGGCGGAAGGCGGCCGTGGCATGAGCACTGAAGTGGCTACACCGGCCGCGGCCGTGAAGTCCGGGCTGGGCGGCGGCGGGCGCAGCGGCTGGGGTGCGGGCAGCATCCGGCCCGTGCTGATCATCCTGGTATTGCTGCTGGTCGCGGTCGGCCTCCGCCAGCCCGACTTCTACGACCCGCCCGTGCTGCTGGCGTTCCTCAAACGCGCCGCCCCGCTGATCATCCTGGCCGCCGGGCAGTACTTCGTCATCGTCGCGGGCGACTTCGACCTGTCCGTGGGCTCGCTGGTCACTGCCGAAGTCGTGATCGCCGCCCGGCTCATCGACGGCGACCCGGCCGCGACCTGGCCGGTGATCGCGCTGCTGCTCGGCTTCGGCCTGCTGATCGGCCTGGTCAACGGCGTGGTCACCACGCTGCTGCAGGTGCCGTCGTTCATCACCACCCTCGGCATGTACCTGGTGCTCGTCGGCGCGGTCTACACCTGGACCGGCGGTTCGCCGCGCGGGGCGCTGTCGGAGGAGTTCCGGATGTTCGGCCGCCGCGGCATCGACGGCGTGCCGGTGCTGGGCCAGCTGCCGTACGCGGTGCTGGTCCTGGCCGGGGTCGCGGTGCTCGCCGTGCTGGCGATGCGCTCGGACTTCGGCAAGGTGCTGCTCGCCGTCGGCGACAACCCGCGCGCGGCCCGGCTCGCCGGCGCCCGCACGGCCCGGATGCGCACCATCGCGTTCGCGGTCAGCGGGGTCTGCGCGGCCGTCGCGGCGATCCTGCTCGGCGGCTTCGGCGGGGTGTCCTTCCAGGTCGGGCAGGGCCTGGAGTTCACCGCGATCACCGCGGTCGTGCTCGGCGGGGTGGTGCTCGGCGGCGGGCGCGGCTCGGTCGCCGGGGCCATGCTCGGCGCGCTCACCCTGCAGACCCTGCTCACCCTGCTCAACCTGCTCGGCGTCTCCGGGGCGCTCAGCTCCGCCGTGCAGGGCCTGATCATCCTCGCCGCCGTCGCCGTCGGCACGCTGCGCCGCCGCACCTGAACCGCCCTGAACCGCTACCGAGAGGAACAACCCATGAGGAGACGCACCCCTATCCTGCTGGCCGTGTGCACCGCAGTGGCGGTGGGCGTGGTCGGCTGCACCAGCGACGTGCCCGGCGCGTCGCCCAGCGCCGGGCCCAGCGGCGCCGGCACGGGCGAGACGTCGAAGTTCTTCGTCCAGGCAGACCACGACAACGAGCTGGCGCTGCGGACCAAGACCGCCACCGGTCCCGCGGACAAGCCGTGGGAGCAGGCGCTGGACCCGAAGACCGTGGACACCGCCAAGTACAAGAAGGCCGGCCCGTACCACCTGTGCTTCTCCAACGCCGGTGTCGGCAACCCGTGGCGGCAGGTCGGCTTCAAGAACATGCAGGCCGAGGTCAAGCTGCACCCGGAGATCAAGACGTTCACCGTGGCCGACGCGGAGAGCAAGGACGACAAGCAGATCTCTGACATGACCGACCTGCTCGGCAAGGGCTGCGACGCGCTCATCGTCTCCCCGAACACCACCGCGACGCTGACCCCGGCCGTCGAGCAGGCCTGCGCGAAGGTGCCGGTCATCGTGTTCGACCGCGGCGTCAACACCAAGTGCCCGGTCACCTTCATCAACCCCATCGGCGGGTACGCGTTCGGTGCGACCGGCGCGGAGTTCCTCGTCGAGAAGGTCAAGCCGAAGGGCAAGATCCTCGCGCTGCGCATCCTGCCCGGCGTCGACGTGCTCGAAGCCCGCTGGGGCGCGGCGAAGGTCGTCTTCGACAAGTCCGACCTGGACGTCGTCGGCGTCGAGTTCACCGACGGTGACGCGGCCAAGACCAAGACCATCGTGACGAACTACCTGCAGCGCTTCGGCGACATCGACGGCATCTGGATGGACGCCGGCGCGACCGCCGTCGCCGCCGCCGAGGCGTTCGAGGACGCGGGCAAGCCGTTCCCGGCCATCGTCGGCGAGGACCAGCAGGACTTCCTCAAGATGTGGCAGGACAAGAAGCTCACCGCGATCGCCCCGACCTACCCCACGTACCAGTGGCGCACGCCGGTCATCGCGGCCCTGAAGATCCTCAACGGCGAGGCCGTGGCCAGCCCCTGGAAGCTGCCCCAGCCGACGATCACCCAGGACAACCTGGGCCAGTACGTCCAGGCCGACATGCCGCCGCTGCACTACGCCATGTGCGGCTGCGCCACCCTGCCCGGCTACCCCAAGGACTGGGGCGGCAAGTAACTCCCCGCACCACCACGGCGGCCGCCCTCCTCCCAGGGCGGCCGCCTTCCACCGTGAAAGAGGTGTCTTGTGTTCGCCATCGGCGCCAACCCGTGGATCTGGACCTCACCCGTGGACGACGACGCCCTGCGCGAGCTCGTGCCCCGCATCGCGGCCTGGGGCTTCGACGCGATCGAGATCCCCGTGGAGAACCCCGGCGACTGGTCTCCCGAACTGGTCGGCGACCTGCTCGCCGGACACGGCCTGGCCGCCGCGGCGGTGCTCGCGGTCACCCCGCCGGGCCGGGACCTGGTCTGCACCGACGCCGCGTCGGCACGCGGCTCGCAGGACTACCTGCGCGGGCTGGTCGACGCCGCCGCCGTCCTCGGCGCGCCCAGCGTGTGCGGTCCTGTCTACGCGGCGGTCGGCCGCCTCTGGCGCATGTCGGCCGACGAGCGCGTCGACTGCTACCGGCAGCTGCGGTCCGCCTTGGAGCCCGTCGCCGATTACGCGGGCGAGCGCGGGGTCGCGATCGGCATCGAGGCGCTGAACCGGTACGAGACCTCGGTCGTCAACACCATGGCGCAGACCCTGGAAGCGATCGACGGGCTGCCCGGCAACGTCGGGATCATGCTCGACAGCTACCACATGAACATCGAGGAGTCCGACCCGTACGCGGCGGTCGCCCTGGCCGGGCCGCGTATCGTGCACGTGCAGGTGTCGGGCAGCGACCGGGGCGCGCCGGGGCGCGACCACCTCGACTGGCCGCGCTGGCTCGGCGCGCTGGCCGGCACCGGATACCGCGGCCCGATCTGCATCGAGTCCTTCACCGGCGAGAACGAGGCCATCGCGGTCGCCGCCGCGATCTGGCGGCCGCTCGCCCCCACCCAGGACGAGCTGGCCACTTCCGGGCTCGCCTACCTCCGCGAGGTGACCGCGACCCTGCGCGCCTGACCGGCATGATCGCCGTTTCCGGTCAGAATGTGGGGTCGGACCACAGGTTTCGACCGGAAACGGCGATCACTACCCGGAGCCGTCCGGCTCAGGCGCGGCGGGTGAAGTCGGCCGTCCAGTTGACCTCCCAGGTCGTGCCGTTGTCGGTGGAGAAGGACTGCTCCCACCGGGGGTGCGCGGGATCGGTCTTCGACCAGCGGTAGCGGACCCGGATCGGGGTGCCCTCCCAGACGTCGTCGCACTCGAACGTCCCGTCGGGGCCGTCGAAGCGGCCGACCACCGGCTCGTCGAGCAGGCCGGCGCTGTTCTTCGACGCCCACCAGATGCGCCACACCTGCTCGTCGGGGCTGAACAGGCGCAGCGTGAGGCCCTCGAAGCCGCGTTCCGGCGCGCGCAGCACGTCGAAGACGCCGGTGCCGTCCAGCAGCACCTGGCAGTCGAGGGTCGCGTCGAACTCGTACCACTCGTCGCAGCCCGCGAGCGCCTTGACCAGTCGCCGCTGGACGGTGTCCCAGGAGCCGGCGAGGAAGTCGAAATCAGTGTTCGTCATGCCAGGGACGCTAGGGGCGTACCCCTGACATGTTCTGTCAGTGCTCGGCGGCAGAATCTCGGGCATGCGCGCCGACCGGCTGCTCTCCATCGTCCTGCTGCTGCAGAGCCGCGGCCGGCAGACCGCGCACCAGCTCGCCGCCGAGCTGGAGGTGTCGGTCCGCACCATCTACCGCGACATGCAGGCGCTGGGCACCGCCGGCATCCCGGTCTACGGCGACACGACCGGCTACGGGCTGGTCGACGGCTACCGCACCCAGCTCACCGGGCTGACTCCCGCCGAGGCGCGCGGCCTCGTGTTCGCGGAGCTTCCCGGGGTCGCCGCGGACCTCGGCCTGGCCGAGGCGGTGGCCGCCGCGCAGCTCAAGCTCGCCGCCGCGCTCCCGGACGCGCTACGCGAGCGCAGCGCCCGCATGCGGCAGCGCTTCCACCTCGACACCCCCGGCTGGTACTCCGACGGCGACAGCTCCGAACACCTCGCCGCCCTCGCCGACGCCGTATGGCACCAGCGTGCCCTGGCCGTCACCTACGAGAACTGGACCGGACGCGCCGAGCACCGGCTGGAGCCGTACGGCCTCGTCCTCAAGGCGGGCAAGTGGTACCTGGTGGCCCGCGCCGCCCGCGGCCTGCGCACCTTCCGGGTCAGCCAGCTCCGCGAGCTGACCGTGTTGCCCGCGGAGTTCACCTGGCCGGAAGGGTTCGACCTGGCGGCGCACTGGCACGAGCACATCACCGATTTCCGCGCCCGGCTGGTGCAGGGCGAAGCACTGGTGCGTCTGTCCCCCGCCGCGCTGGAGCTGCTGCCGCACCTGATGGGGCGGGCGGTCGCCGATGCCGCCGCGGCCGGTGAGCGCCAACCCGACGGCTGGATCCTGGCCCGCGTGCCGATCGAGACCGACCGCCACGCCGAGATGCAGTTCCTGCGCCTGGGCACGCAGGTCGAGGTGCTGGAACCGGTCTCGCTGCGCCGGCGCATCGCCGCCACCGTCCAAGAACTGGCCCGCACGTACGCGGCCCCGACCGAACCCCTTTGACGAGGACGGTCTTCGCCGCGAATCTCGGGTGCCCTGGTCCGGTCGGTGGGGCATACTCCGGCGATGGAGAGCTTCCGGTGCACGGGTTGCGGAAACGCGCTGAGCGTCCCGCCATGGTGACCCGGGAGACCTGGGCCGTCGCGGCCGAGCCCGCCGATGATCCGTTCGCGTCGATCGCGGACTGGGACGACGCCGCGCCGGACACCAGGGAGTGGGGTTGGGTGCCCAGACCCATCCGCCCACGGCCGGAACTCACGGCGACGCGCTGGGGCCGCGGAGGCGTGAAATCGGAGCTGTACCGAGACGATCCACCAGCCTGACCGCACTGAACGCGAACACCCGCCGATGCGGTCGGCGCGTTCGAGCGCGAGAGGTCGGTGCGGATCGGTGTGCCACGACGACAACCTGTCCGGCCGATCCCCGCGATCCCGTAGCGGCGTCGCGATGGGGATCTCACCGTCGCTGGCCCGTCCAGACCGGATGATCATGCGAACCGCGCCGGGTCCGTGTTTTGTCCGACCCCGACACTACGGTCTGCGACCATGCGTTCGGATTCGACCACCCAGTTCGTCACCGCAGTCAAGCTCCGAGAGCTGCGGGCACAGCACAGCCAGCTGCGCGAGGCCTACGACCGGCTCACCCTCCAGGCCGAGGCCGCGACCGATCCCTACCAGCGGTTACGACACCTCTATCGCGGGTTGGCCGACCTCACCTTCGCGGGCGGAAAGGTCCATCCCGAACTGGCCGATCTCGGCGTTCTGGCCAATGACACCCTTCCCGGCAGGGCCATCTCCGCCGACCTGGTCGAGCGCTGGTCCAGTCGGCTGGTCGACGAGCTGACGGCAGGGCGCCTGCGTTCGGAGTTCGTCTTCCGGTTCGGAGTCCTCCTCGAGCAGTGGGCAACCAGTGGCGACAGCCCTCAGCGGATACCACCCACGCGGCAACTGCACGAGCTGCGCGAGCATGTTCTGACGCCACCCCGTCCGAACGACCATCGCGGCCTCATCGAGAACCTGCTGGCCGGGGTCTCCCGGGTCGGCCCGGCAAAGGACCGCATCGTGGCGACACGCGCCAGTTCACTGCGCAAGGCCCTCGGCGTCATCGCCGATGACCAGTATCAACCCGCTCGGCTGCGGGCCGAGGCGCGCCGCCTGATCCAGGACCACACGCTCTCCGCTGAACTCGCCGACGTCCTCACCCTGCTGGGAACCGGCCCGGACGCCCTGCAGTGGCCGGCCGGCGGCGTGGTCACCCGCGCCGTATGGACCAGGAACAAGTGGCGGCTCTACACCGATCAGGATCTTGCCACCACCTGTCTGCTCGACGTGCTCGCCCGCCGTTGGGGGCAGGAACTGTCCGACGTCTTCGGCGATTGGCGACAGAGACAGGCGGCGGACCACCGGTTGGAGCGCCTGTGGGCGCTCAACATCCCCAACACCGTCACCGACGGCGAGCAGCAGCAGTTCACGGGGTCCGCGGCCCGGCAACCGGACCCGGAACCGATCGTCTCGATCGCGGATCTCGGCACCGCGCGGGACCCTCAGGCGCGCGCCGGCTTCGAGTTCATCCAAGACGATCCCTACTTGAATTCGGTCCTGGCCCAGCGACGCATCCGCCTGGACGAACTCCACGAGGTCACCACGGTCGACCCGTACCAGCAGAAGGACGACATGCACTTCCCGGTGGTGGCACTGGTCAACGCCGAGATCAAGCTGGCCCGGGCCGCATTCCCCGACCGGCCGCTGTGCCTGGTGAAACTGGATCTGCGTGACTACTACTCCAGCATCCCCCACGACCTCGTGCTGACCGTTCTGGGCAACCTCGGGATCCGCCAGCCGGAACTGGAGCTGGTTGCCAGGTTCCTGGCCATGCCCCTGGCGGCGACCGACGGCTCCACCGCCGACCTCGGCGACACCGGCGAGGCCCGGTCCGCCACCCGGGGCGTGCCCATGGGCTACCGGCTCTCGGCGCTGCTGGCCGAGCTGATCGGACGCTGCCTGGAAGCCTACGTCCAACAGCGCACCGCGGTCCGCGTCATCCGGGTGGTCGACGACATCTGCCTACTCACCCCCGATCCCGACGCCGCAGTCTCAGCCCGGCAACACGTCACCGCGTTCTTCCAGACCTGCGGGCTGACGCTCAACGACGACAAGTTCGGAGTGGTCTGCATCGGCGGCGAACTCCCGGCGGCCGCGGCGGGGCCACTGCCCCGGTGGGGCATGCTCACCCTCGACCAGCAGGGAGAGTGGTCGGTGCACGAAGCGAGCTTCCAGCAGCACCTGGCCCAGAGCCGCGACAGCGTCATGGCCGCCGAGGCGGTGCTGTCGAAGGTCGACATCATCAACGCGGACCTGACCCACCTGGCCCGAGGCGTCGCGCTGGGAGCCGATCTGGGCGACAACCACCGCGCCGAGGCCAATGCCGCGCTGGTCCGGTTCGTCGACGACTACGCCGGCCCCGGCCAGGGGATCGCCGCCGCCCTGTGCGAGGACGTCATCGCCCTGGTCGGCACCCGCGCGGGCGCCGACCGGCAAGCCCCACCGCAGGCGATCCCGGAGGCCTGGCTGTACTGGCCGGTCACCGCCGGCGGGCTGGGACTGCGCAACCCGTACATCATGGCCGGGCAGTTCGCCGAGGCGGTTCGCCGCCGCGATCGAGTCGCCGCGCCGCAGGGCCCCGCCGAGGCGGGCTGGAACACCCGCGACAATGACTGGGCCCGCTACTACCGGCGGCTGCTGGAGCCACTGGACCCGGCCGCCCCCACGGACACGGCCGCCACCGAGAGCCTGACCCGGGACTTCATCGCCCGAGGAACCGCCATTTCCCAGGGCGCCCAGATCACGCTGACCCCGTACTGGCGCTGGATCCTGTCGGTCTACGGCCCCGAGATCCGGGAGCGGTTCGGGACATTCCGCTTCCTGAACACCGAACTGGTGCCGCTGCAACTGCTGGGCGCCCGCCGCACCGACAACCACGGCACCACCGCCAGACACAGCACCACCGACGACCCCTGGGCCACAGACACGGGCGTCCCGTTCTGAGGCCCCGCCCGTGGCCAGTGGTGGCCCACGCCATCGACTGACCGCGCCGGTGGGCGGGCCGATCGGCCCGCCCACGAACCGGGACTCGCGACCCGCGATCTGGCTATAATCGCGGCGGCTGCCAGGAAGCCACCGGTCCGCGGGAATGGGCACAGCCCACCTGGTGTGCGTCATGTGTCACGAGTGCTCTCCTTTCGACCTGACCAAGCGGACATCAGGCAGACGAGAGGAGGCCATGGTGCCGATCCTGGACATGCCCGACCGTCCGCACCTCGAAAGCTTCCGCCGGCAGGCCCGTGCCCTGCAGCGGGCCGTTCGGGCCGGCGACCCCGATGCCGTCGCGCGGCTGGCCCGCCACCATCCGGGTGGCGCGCCCGGCGACGCCGGCGGCTTGCAGCTCAGCGCGGCGCAGTTCGTCGTAGCCCGCGAATACGGGTTCTCCAGCTGGCCTCGGCTTGCGCGATACCTGCACACCGTGGCCGATCACGGCTGGGACACCGCGCTCGGTGCGGCACCGGCGAGCGACCCGGCGGAGGAGTTCTGCCGCCTCGCCTGCCTGACGTACAGCCGCGAGGACGGGCCGGAGCGCTGGGCGCAGGCCCGGCGGCTTCTGGCTCAGCATCCCGATCTGACCACGGGCAACATCTGGGCCGCCGCCGCGGCTGCCCGCCCGGACCACGTCGACCGGCTGCTCACCGAGCAGCCGAAGCGGGTAGTCGAGCGGGGCGGCCCGTTCCGGTGGCGGCCCCTGTACTACCTCGTCTACTCGCGATTCGACCCAGCCGTGCCGGCCGAGCGTGTGCTGGCAGTCGCCCGACGGCTGCTCGACGCCGGCGCCGACGCCGACGAGGGCTACCTCTTCGACGCCCTACCGTCCCCCTTCACTTTGCTGACGGGGGTGTTCGGCCACGGCGAGTTGGGCCGGCGGCGCCAGCCCCGCCACCCGCATTGGCAGACGTTGGGCCGGCTGCTGCTCGACGCGGGCGCCGACCCCAACGATGCGCAGACCCTGTACAACCGGATGTTCGAGCCCGACGACTCGCACCTGGAGCTGCTGTTCGAGTACGGGCTCGGCACCGGCGACGGCGGCCGGTGGAAGAAACGGATCCCGGACCTGGGCACGCCCGCGCAGCTGCTGCGCATCCAGCTGCGCTGGGCGGTCGAGCACCACCAGCCCGCCCGGGTGCGGCTGCTGGTCGAGCACGGCGTCGACTTCCGCTCGCCGTTCGAGGGGGACGGGCCCTCGTGGAGTCCCGGCGACGGCCGGACGCCGGTCGAGCTGGCCCAGGTCCACGGCGACACCGAGATCGCCGACTACCTCCTCGCGAGGGGCGCGTCGCTCGGCCCCGACCCGGTACGCGAGCTGATCGCCGCGGCGTTCCGCGCCGACCGGTCCACCCTGGACCGGGTCCGCGCCGCGTATCCCGACGCCGTGGCCCAAGCCCGCCGCAGCCGCCCCGGGCTCATCGTCTGGGCCGCGGCCCGCGCGCCCGTCGAGACGGTCACGTTGCTCGCTGAGCTCGGCTTCGACGTGAACGCCTACGGGCGCGGCGATGCCCCGGTCGAAGAGGCCTGGGAGACGGCCCTGCACCACGGCGCGGTGAACGGGAACGTCGAGCTCACCCGCCGGCTGCTGGACCTGGGGGCTGACCCCGACCTCCGCGACCGGCGCTTCGACGCGACTCCGCTCGACTGGGCCAGGCACTTCGACCGACAGTCGACCGCCGCGCTGCTCGAACCTGTCACGGCACCCCCACCGAACGGCGTATGACTGCGGCCGGGATGACGGGCGGCCCTCAGTCGCCCAGCGTCCACTCGTGTGGCCCGCCCGCGCCGCGCCACCGGAGTCGAGCGGACCTCGGATCTCGGCGTTACGATGGCCGCCAACCACCGCAACGCGTCCAGCACGGGTCGGCCGTGCTCGCCGGCCCGGAGGCAAACCAGTTCTGCGTGCTGCGCTCGCAGGCGAACGGGGGTTCTGACGATGCGCCTGACCAAATACGGCCACGCCTGTGTACGCATCGACGACGGCGACCGCGCCCTGGTGATCGACCCGGGTGTCTACTCGGAGCCGGTGTCGTTCGACGGCGTCGCCGCGGTCCTCGTCACCCACGAGCACGCCGACCACGTCGACCTCGACCTGCTCCGGGCGGCCCGCGAGCGCAACCCGGAGCTGACCGTGCACACCCATCCCGGGCTGGCGGCTGAGCTGGGCGACGGCGTCCAGGCGGTCTCCCCCGGCGAGGTCTTCACCGCGGCCGGGTTCACGGTGCGGGCGGTCGGCGGCGAGCATGCCGAGATCATCGACGGCCTGCCCGGCTGCGCCAACGTCGGCTTCGTCGTCGACGGCGTCTACCACCCCGGCGACTCGCTGTTCGTGCCGTCCGAGCCGGTCGAGACGCTGCTGATCCCGGCAGCCGGGCCGTGGCTGAAGATCGGCGACGCGATCCGGTTCGCCCACGCGGTGCGGCCGCGCCGCACGTTCCCGATCCACGACGGTGTGCTCAACGAACTCGGGCTGCGGCAGTTCGACGCCTGGCTGGGCGGCGAGGAGCGGATCGGCTACACCCGCATCCCGCTGGGCGACACCGCGGTCCTGTAGGGCGGCTCAGTCGGGCAGCATCGGCATGACCAGGCCGGTGTCGGTGCCGAGCAGCGTGCCGCGTTGCAGGGACGTCGTGCCGAAGCGGCGGCGCACCGCGTCGACGGCGGTGTCCAGCGCGTCGCGCGGGAGGTCGTCGAAGGGCAGCTCGGGCTGGATATGGCCGGTGCGGTCCAGGTTGCCGACCGACACGCCGATCAGTGTCAGGCCGCGCTCGGCGACCAGCGGCGCAGCGGTCGCGAGCAGGGCTCGGGCGGTGTCGAGCACGGCCTGGGTCTGCGACGTCGCCTTCGGCATGGTCGACGAGCGGGTCGCCCGGGTGTAGTCGGCGAACCGCAGCCGCAGCACGACGGTGCGGCCGGGACGTTGCGCGCCGCGCATGCGGCGGGTGACCCGCTCCACCAGCCCGGCGAGCGCGGCCTCCAGGAACTCGACCGTGTGCGGGCCGCGGCCGAGGGCGCGCTGGGCTCCCATCGACGCGCGGCGGCGGCCGGTGACGACGGGTCGCGGGTCGCGGTTGTGGGCCAGGGCATGCAGGTGGCGGCCCGCGCCCTGGCCGAGCATCGACACCAGCGCGGCCTCACCGAGCCGGGCGACCTGCCCGACGGTGCGGATACCGCGCTGGTGCAGTTTCGCGGAGGTGACCGCGCCGACGCCCCACAGCACCTCGACCGGCAGCCGGTGCAGGAAGGCCAACTCGT
The DNA here is from genome assembly GCF_040648455.1 of Catellatospora sp. NPDC049133. NCBI lineage: Bacteria > Bacillati > Actinomycetota > Actinomycetes > Micromonosporales > Micromonosporaceae > Catellatospora > Catellatospora sp. NPDC049133. The sequence continues at coordinate 37,955 of NZ_JBEZDT010000024.1, read as the reverse complement.
CGGCGGGTTCGACGGCGAGCAGGCCGTCGGGCTTGGCGACCCGGCTGGCCACCTTGGCCAGAAACTTCGTGCGAGCCACGCCCACGGTGATCGGTAAGCCGACCCGGTCGAGCACGTCGTGGCGCAGCCGGTCCGCGATCGCCACCGGCGTGCCAGCGATCCGGTGCAGCCCGGCCACGTCCAGGAACGCCTCGTCGATGGAGAGCGCCTCGACGATCGGCGTGGTGTCGTCGAAGACTTCGAACACGGCCCTGCTGGCCTCGGTGTACGCCGCCATGCGCGGTGGCACCACGATCGCCCTCGGGCAACGGGCGAGGGCGGCCCGCACGCCCATCGCGGTGCGCACGCCGAACGCCTTGGCCTCGTAGCTTGCCGCCAGCACCACACCGGCCCCGACGATGACCGGGCGGCCGCGCAGCCGCGGCTCGTCCCGCTGCTCCACGGAGGCGTAGAACGAGTCGAGATCCGCGTGCAGGATCGTCGCCGAGCCGGTCATGGCGACATATTAGTACACCCGTACTAAGTCATGCCCGCACGACTCGTCGTGATCATCGGACTTGCCGGGCAGATGTGCGTATCTCCAGGCCGCTTTCCCACGGTTGCCAGGCAACTCGGACGATCATCGGCAACTGTGCGGCCAGGGTCAGGGGGTGCGGCCGATGAAGGCGAGCAGGCGCGTCTGCGGGTCGGCGTCGTCGGGGACCTCGACCTTCGGGCCGTAGTGTCCGCTGGTGCGCAGTACGGCGTCCATCGGCAGCATCCCCTCCAGCAGCACGGCGCACCGCTCGGCGTCCAGCCGCTCGTCCTGCCCGGTGGCCCGGGCCAGGTCCCACGTGTGCAGGAAGACGTCGGTGGTGTAGAACATCGAGACCGCCTGGTCCAGGGGAATCGCGCCGATGTTCGGGTTGGTGAGGACCTTGTCCGCCGTGGTGGGGTCGTCGAGCAGGGCCTGCACCGCGTCGCTGTGGACGGTCCAGGCGGCGACCGGGTCCTGCGCGACCGGCGGGCCCTTCGGCAGCTCGATCCCCGTGCCCGCCCGGAGGAAGCCCGGAAACCACTCGACCAGGTGACCCACCACGTCACGGGCGAGCCAGCCGGGGCACGGCGCCGGACGATCCCAGTCGCCTGGGGCCACGCCGCGCACGCGTTCGGTGAACTGCTCGGCGGTACTGCGGTGCTCGTCAGCGGGACCGGCCATCACGTCAGCTCCTTCGACTCGGCCCGGACCGGCGCGCGAGGCCCGGCTCGCACACCGATCCGGTAAGACCGTCGAATGCTACTTGCCGGGTCGGACACCGGCCGCCAGGCGCGCAACTCCGTTGCCCGGTGTCCCGCTGCTGGCTAGCCTTCGGAAATGATCGCCATCCCGAACGCGGGCCTGCGCTTGCGGTTCCTCACCGATCCTGGCGAGTTCATGGCCGTCGCCGGTGAGCACCTCGCCGCCGACCCGGTCGTCAGCACCGTCGTGGCGACGAACGCCCACCGGAAGTTGTCTGAGCAGGCCGACGGGATCGCACCGCCTGACCGCGACTGGTGGCTCGTCGTGCACGACGACTCCGGCGCGGTGGTCGGGACCGGGATGCGCACCGCGACCAGCGCCCCGTACCCGATGTTCCTGCTGCCGATGCCCGATGCCGCGGCGGTGGGGCTGGCCCGCGCGCTGGTCGGACGCGGCGAGGAGGTGCTCGCCGTCAACGGAGCCCTGCCGGCCGTCGAGCGGTGCGCCGCCGAACTCGCCAGGCTGGTCGACGGCCGGGTCGCGGTCCGCCACCACACCCGGCTGTACGAACTCGGCGACCTGGTCCCGCCGAAGCCGTCGCCCGGCAGCCTCGCTCCCGCCCGCGAGGACGATGTGGAGCTGGTCGCCGAGTGGTTCGAGGCGTTCATGGGCGACGCCGACGAGCAGGCGGGCCGCGCCCGCGGTGCCAGCGCGCACGAAGCGCCCGAGCGGGACGAGCTGCTGCGCCGGTTGCGCAACGGCGACCTGTGGTTCTGGCTGGACGCCGACGACGAGCCGGTGCACCTGACCGGGGCGAATCCGCCGTCGTTCGGGGTGGCCCGGATCGGTCCCGTGTACACGCCGCCGGAGCAGCGCGGCCGCGGCTGGGCCGGCAACGCCGTCGCCGAGGTCTCCCGGCGCATCCAGGCCGCGGGCGCGCGGGCGTGCCTGTACACCGACCAGGCCAACCCGGCCTCGAACAGCCTCTACACCGCGCTGGGCTACCGGCCGGTGGTCGACATGGCCAACCTCGCCGTCATTCGCTGACGCCGAAGAGCGCGGCGAGTCTCGGCGGGCGGCGTACTCCGCCGAGACGCGGTCACTCCGACAGCTCGGCCAGCACCAGCCGAAGCGTGCCGGCGGCGTCGGTCTCGTCGTGGACCCGGCCGTCACGAAAGCGCACGACGTACCGGTCGGGGGTCGCCACTGGATCGACCATGGGCAGGTCCCGGCTGTACGGCCACTGGTCGGTCCTGCTGAAACACAGCGTCCAATGGCTGGTGTACGGCCGCAACGCGCGCAACCGGGGCTCGTGGAACGCCAGCGCGACGAAGGCACGCAGCCGCACACCGATCGAATCGGCGCGGTGGTTCTCGTACAGCGAGAGCCAGGTCGCCTCGCCGTGGTCGCCCCGTTCGCGCGCCTCGGCGAGGGCCACCGAACCCAGGAACGGCCACGCCGCCGCCGCCTCGCCGGGCCGTGCCCCGTCGAGCCACAGCCGCGCCGCGCCCGTCGCCTCCGCCAGGTCCGCGGCGTACCCCGACAACAGGGTCCGACGGCCGTCGCGCAGAAAGAGCCAGAACCTCCGCCGCCAAGGGCTCAGCAGCAGTTCCGCACGCAACTCACCGGCCGAGACGGTCGCGTTGCGATAAGGGTTCCCACCGTCGCGAAGCTCCGCTCGCAGCGCCAGGCCCTGCCGGTCGAACTCGTCCTGCCACGCGCGGCGCGTATCGCCTGTCGCGACGATGTCCGGATACCAGTCGGCCGCCTCGCCCCACGACTCCCCCGTGTCGGTCATCACGCCATGATGCACGGCGTCAGGGCGGCGGTGCCACCGTCCACGACCGGAGCTTGTCGGGATTGCGCACCCCCCAGATCCGGGCGATCCGGCCGTCGGCGACGTGGAAGGCCATCACCGTCACCGTGACGCCGTTGCTCTGGGCCACCAGGCCGGGCAGGCCGTTGACCGTACACTCCAGGATCGTCAGGCCGGGAATCCAGCCCGCGATCTCGACCGCGTAGCGGGCGACGTGCTCCGCCCCCTCGACCGGCCGGACCACCGTGCTGATCCGGCCGCCGCCGTCGGCGATCGCCGTGACGGCGGGGTCGAGCAGGGCGATCAGGGCCTGGATGTCCTTGCTCTCCCAGGCCTGCTTGAACTCCTTGACCAGGGCGGCGTGCTCGGTGGCCGGAGCAGCCGTGGCCAGGGACGCGCGGACCCGGGCGCGCGCGGAGGAGGCCAGCTTGCGGCAGGCCGCCGGGGTGCGGCCGACGATCTCGGCGACTTCGGCGAAGGAGTGGCAGAACACGTCGTGCAGGATGAACGCGACCCGCTCCGCCGGGGTCATCGCCTCGAGCACGACGAGGAAGGCCATGCTGACCGACTCGTCGAGGGTGACCCGGTCGGCCGGATCGCCGGTGGTCCCGCGGCCGGGCAGCGGCTCGGGGATCCACTCGCCGACGTAGCGCTCCCGCCGGGCCCGCGCCGAACCGAGCACGTCCAGGCAGATCCGGCCGGCGACCTTCGTCAGCCACGCCCCGGGCGACTCGACGGCCTGCCGCTGCTCGTCGGACAGGGCATACCAGCGGGCGTACGTCTCCTGCACCGCGTCTTCGGCTTCGGCCAGCGAGCCGAGCAGCCGGTACGCCAGATTGATCAGCTGACGGCGCTCGGCCATGACCGCGTCCAGAGCCGCGCCGGGTGTGCCTGCCGGCTCCGTCCGATCGCCCATGCCGCGCCGCCTCCCTTGATCACGTCCACTCTGACCGGTGCGGCACAGCGGCGCATCGGATTGTGAGGTCCGGCACGTCACCTCACGTCCGCCACTGCTGTGTCGTCGGGTCGGTGAGACACCATCCAGCATCCGCGACGGGCTCGGCAGCCGAGCCGCGTCGCGATGCGATCGAGTTCGAGGAGTGATCCGATGCGAAAGGCATTCGCCGCACTGGCCGCCCTGCTCCTGCTGGTCGTCGTGGCGGAGTTCTACTTCGCCGCGAGCGGCGCGGCCGACCCCGACGGCTCGTCGTACCGGCCCCACCACGTGCTGGGCTACGTGATCTTCCTGCTGCCGCTGGTGATGGCGGCCGTCGGTGCACTGGGCCGGCTGCCGGGACGGCTCATCGGCCTGGCCGCCGCGGTCGCCGGGCTGACCGCGGTCCAGGTGGTGATCGCGAAGCTCGCCCGCGCGCTCGGCGACACGGCCGGACCGCTGGTCTTCGGACTGCACGCGGTCAACGGCCTGGTCATGGTCGCGGTGGTCGGTTTGGTCGCCCGGCAGGCCTGGGTACTGGCGAAGGCCGCGGCTCCGGTCGCGTGACCGCGCGTCGAGACCTGCGGTCCGCCAGGGCTCCCGGTGGGTCGGGGCACACCGTTGACCCGACCCGCCAGCACCTCTTTACATACGTAGATCATCAGAATATCTTGCGTTCGTGACTGTCTCTCCTATGAGGATGCGCGAACCCACGTACTACATCCTCGCTTCACTGCAGGACGAACCGCTGCACGGCTACGCCATCATCAAACGTGCCGGCGAGCTGTCGCGCGGACAGGTGCGCCTGGCCACCGGCACGCTGTACGCCGCACTCGACCGGCTGGCCGGCGAGCAGCTCGTCCGGGTCTCCGACGAGCAGATCGTCAACGGCCGGGCCCGCCGTTACTACACGCTCACCGAGGCCGGGCTGGTCGCCCTGCGCGAGGAAGCGGCACGACTGGCCGACGCGGCCCGGATCGTCACCGAGCACGGCCCGAAGACGGCGCCGGTCGTACGCCCCGGGGCGGTGCCGGCGTGAGCGCCGAGACGCCGCGCCGCTACGAGCGGCTGCTGCGGCTGTACCCGAAGGCATACCGGGACCACCGCGGCGCGGAGATGCTCGGCACGCTCATGGACGCGGCGGAGGCCGGGCAGGGGCGGCCTCCACTGCGCGAGACCAGTGCGCTCGTGCTCGGTGCGCTGCGGGCACGGGTGAGCGCACCAGAGGGCCTGCCGGTCGGGCAGGCCTGGCTGTCGGCGATTCGGGTGGCCGCGCTGCTGCTGCTCGCCTACGGAGCCGCGGTGTCCGCAGCCCGGGCCGGCCGGGTCGTCTTCTCCGATCTGCTGGGCGACGGGCTGCGGCTGGAGTCGGAACTCGGGTTCGTCGGCGCGACCGTCCTCGGGGTGCCGGCCCTGCTCCTGGCCGCCCGGGGCCGCTACGGGCGGGCCACCGCGGTCGCCGGGGCGGCGTTCGCCTGCGAGTTGTGGGCACAGATCGGCCCGCATCTGCAGACATATGTCACGATGGTCCGCCCGGACAGCCGGAACACCACCGGATGGGCGGAAGCCAGCTGGTATCTCCTGGAGGACCGGCTGGCGGACTACCAGTTCTGGCCGCTGGCGCTGGCGATCGTCCTGATGACGCCGCTGCTGCGCCGACAGCCCACCGTGCCCGGGACACCCGTGTGGTGGCTGCTCGCCGTGCCGCTGTCGGCGGTCCTCCTGCCGACGTCCTTCGACGGCTCGCTCGGCTGGCAGCCGTTCGCGCTGGCGGCCGTCTGCCTGGGTGCGCTGGTGTGGTCGTTCGTGGACGCGCGGGCGGCGCTGGCGGCGGCAGTGCTGCCGCTTCCGATAACCCTCTCGGCGATGGGCCACCAGTACCTGCCCAGCTACCAGGGCAATGAGACCAGGATGACCTGGATCCTGGCCCCCGCCGCCGTCACCGCGATCCTGATCGCCACCGGAGCGGTGCTGGTGCGCAGGCGGGCCCGGCTGTGACCGCCGCACGGCTGCAAGCGGCCCTGGACGCGCTGGTCGGTGAAGGGGCGGTGGGCGCTCTCGCCGAGGTGCGTGCCGCCGGCACGTACGCGATGGCCGGCGGCGTGTCCGAACGCGGAACCGGCGCACCGGTCGACCCGTCCGGTCACTTCCGGATCGGCAGCGTCACCAAGACGTTCACCGCCACCGCGGTGCTCCAGCTGGTGGGCGACGGCCGGTTGCGCCTCGACGACACCGTCGAGCGGTGGCTGCCCGGAATGCTCGCCGACGGCTCGGCGATCACCGTCCGGCAGCTGCTCATGCACACGGCGGGGCTGTACAACTACACCGACGCCTGGGCAGTGGACGGCCGGCTGGACGTCGAGGTGGTGCTGTCGCGGCGGGGCCTGCGGGTCCGGCCCGAGGATACGGTCGCCCTCGCCGAGCGGCGTGGCGCGCAGTTCCCGCCGGGCACCGCCGTCGCCTACAACAACACCGGTTACGTGCTGGCCGGAATGATCATCGAGCGGGCCACCGGCGGTACGTACGCCGAGCACGTCGAGAGTCGCATCCTGGAGCCGCTGCGGCTGAGCGGCACCACGGTGCGGGACACCGACCCCGGCCTGCCCCCGCCGCACGCGCACGGCTACCTGCCCGGCCCGGACGGGCCGGTCGACGTCAGCGTCTTCGACCGCTCCACGGCGTGGGCCTCCGGCGGCATCGTCTCGACGGCGCACGACGTCAACCGGTTCTTCGCCGCTCTGCTGCGCGGCGAGCTGCTCGGGCCCGTCGAGCTGGAGCAGGTGCTCACCCCGACACCGTGGGTGACACCCGAAACGGACAGCGGCCTCGGTCTCGTCCGGGCGCACCTGCCGGGCGGCCCGGCCGTCTGGGGCAAACACGGCGGCTTCTTCGGCTTCGACACCTTCTCGTTCCACACCCGGGACGCGTCACGGCAGCTGACGGTCTCGATCACGACCGACACCGGCCGGTCGCCGAGCACCGAGGACGTCTTGCGCCACTTCGGGTTCGTCTTCGGCTGTCAGGACTAGGGTCAGACAGCCGGGTGACCCGCTCCTACATCCTCGCTGTCAGAACTGACGGTCGAGCAGGCCGCGCCACCGCGGTCGTCCACGGATAACGGGACGACGGCGGCGGCGCGGATCGCCATAATCGTCGGTCATGACCATCGGCCGCCCCGACACCGACTTCCTGGTGCTGCCCCCGCGCCCCGACAGCACCGCCGAGCTGCTCGCCACGGCAGCCCGGCGGCGTGGCCTGGCCGTGGAGCAGCTGCCCGGACCGGCGGTGCCGGACCACCTGCGCCAGAGCGCGGGCGCGCACCTTTTCGGCGGACCCGTCTTCGCGGGCGCGGTCGCCGCGGACCTCGGCCTCGCGCTGCTCGAACCGGACGACGGCTGGCTGACCCGGCTGCCGTACGAGTACACCCGCCGCGACATCACCCTGACCACGCTCGGCGAGGCGCGCTGGTCGCGTACGCCGATGTTCGTCAAGCCGCCCCGGGAGAAGCACCTGCCCGCCGCCGTGTACGCCGACGGCTCCCGCCTGCCCGGCGACGAGCGCCTGCCCGCCGACACCCCGGTGCTGGTCAGCGACATCGTGACGTTCCTGGTGGAGTACCGGCTGTTCGTCCTCGACGGGACCGTGCACGCCGCCAGCCGGTACGCCACCGGCGGTCGGCTCGACCCGGCCCCGCTCGACGCCTGTCGGCACCGCGACGCCGTGCTCGACTTCGCCGCGGGCCTGCTCGACGCCCATGCGGACAGCTTGCCCAGCGCCGTGGTCGTGGACGTCGGGCTGGCCGGTGACGCCGACCGCGGCGAGGAGCACTGGGCCGTCGTGGAGGCGAACATGGCCTGGTTCAGCTCGAGTTACGCCGCCGACCCCGACCGCGTCCTGGACGTGGTGCTCCGCGCGGCGGGACCCGATGCTCGCGTCGCTGCCTGGGACCGGCCGTTCCAGCGGCCGGCCGCGCTCGCCGCGTGATCTGGTCGGCAGCGGCCGGGTGACGTCAGGACCGTTCGGTACAGTCCGCGGATGCCGATCGAGACCAGCCGCAGCGGCGCTTCCTCCTCCGCGAACACGGCCGCAGACGTCACCGCGCTGGTGGAGCTGCTCGGCCGCGCGGCCAGCGACGACCGGCTGCGCGAAGGCCTGGGCGAGGAGTTCGCGTACGTGGCGGGCGTGTGCCCGGAGCTGTTCCGCCCCCATCAGGAAGAGGTCGTCACCCGGCTCTTCGACGGGTTCGGGATCGGCTTCGACGACATGTGCGTCCTGCTGGACGGAGCGCCCGACGCCTGCGTCGAACACCTGGTGCGGCGGCTGCGGGAACGCTGGTCGTACCGGGAGGCGTGGGCGCTGGCCGCGATCGGCACCGAGCCGGCGCACGCCGCGATCGCCGAGCTGGTGCGCGGCGGCGCGGACCGGCAGGAGTTCGAGGACTGCGGCGTCTGGACCCCGCCGACCGGTCCCGCGCAGCGCCGGTTCTCCTCGCACCGACGGGCCGTGCACCTGCGCCCGGCGTCCGATCCCGCGGAGTTGCTCACCGCGGACCACCCCGTCGGGCTGCCGCTCGCTCAGGTCGTACGCGATCCGGATGCGACCCCGGTGGCCTGGCACTACCTGTCACTGCGCATCGCGGAGATCCCCGGGATGCCGCGCTGGCCGGCCGAACGGGTTCACCTGGCGAGTCCGCGCGGTTCCCTGGGCTGGACGCTGTCCGCGGCTGTCGGCGACGACGGCCGGTGGCACGACGAGGTTCTCACGTCCGAGGAGCCGGGCGGCGAGGACGACGCCGTCGACAATGACGGCGGGCGCGACCTCGGCACGGTCCTGCTCCGGCCGTACGACGCCGACCTGGTCTACGCCAACTGGCACATCCTGTCGACGCCGGGTGTCTTCGGCACGGCAGGCGGGCCCGCGATAGGCCTCTATCCGAACCCGCACTGCCGCGCGTGCGACCGCCTGATGTTCCATGTGGTCACCGTGCAGAACTACCTCCGCGAGTACGGCCACGGCTGGCGCACCCTGTATATCTGCGAGGACTGCCGGCTGACGACCTGCACCGCGACCAATTGGAACTGACCGGCCGGCCTTCGCAGGCTGGTCGGGATTAGGGTCATCCGGTGAACGTGTACGACATAGCCGCCGCATTGCCCGCCATCGACGTGCTGCGCGGTCGCTGTCAAGCGCTCGCCGTGCTTGAACGCGTCATCGACACGGACCCGTACTACGTCTACACGCGCGACTGGGGCGACGACGAGGCTGCGTTGATGAGCAACGGCAGCGGTGACGAGTGGGCCGTCGTGTTCACCTCCGACGGCGTCTTCATCCGCGTGTTCGATCACGAGTCCGAGATGTCCCCGTACCGCGATCCGGACCGCGAGCTGTGGCCTGGATTGCTCGACGGCTTGCCCGAGGTGTTCGGCCCGCAGGCGGCGGAGCCCGCGTTCGGCGACGAGACCGGGCAGTTCCTCGCGACCGCCGTGCTGTGGCGGCTGGCTGGCGACGAGGACTGGCACGCGGGTGAGGGCATCGTCTTCCCGCCTGACGACTCCGTGGACGGCGCCGGCATGCTCGCGATCCTGCTGGACGACATCGTCGCCAGGTATGTGGCGTTCGCCGAGGACTACTACGAGATCGAGGTGGACCCGGCCGCCGTCGGGCAGGTGGTCGCGCACCAGCCGCTGACCGACGCGCTCGTCCGGTCGCTGAACCCGACGACGGCCCTCGCCGACCTGCACGACGACGTGGCCGCCATCGGGTATCCGATGGCGGCCACGTGACCGGGTATCACTGGTACGAGACGAACACCGGGGACGGTTCGACGGCGATGGTCTCCTTCGGCGAGAACGTCGGCTTGTCCTCGTCGTAGAAGTTCTTCCAGCCCCACCAGACCCGGTTCGGCGCTTCGGCGCGTACGTTGTCCCAGGTCGCCATCTTCTCGCTGGCCGAGCCGAAGCCGTCGGCGTGGATCACCACGGCCAGCTCGTCGAGGTTGGTGTCGATGCCCGTCCGGCCCGTGATCATGTCGGTACGGAACTGGTGCAGCATCAGGATCTTCTGCGGGAGCTGCCGGCTGCGGGTCAGCTCGGCGAGCCAGGCCGCCGTCTTGTTGATCTCGTTCGCGCCGACCGAGCCGATCTGCACCATGTGCCGCTGGTGCGGGGCGAGCCGCCATTCCGGGTCCAGCGCCAGGCCGACGTGCGGCTGCACCAGCAGTTCCTCGTACCGCTTGGCCTGGGTGAGGAAGTCGGTCCGGCCGGGCTGCAGGTCGAGCAGCACGTAGATGCCCGCGGCGCGGGCCGCCTCCACCCAGGGGCGCAGGTGCTCGACCGTCGACTCGTTGGAGAAGTCGCCGTCGGGCCCCGGGTCGCTGGACGCCACCGTGGTGATGATCTCGAAGGCGGGCACGACCAGGCCCTTGTCGATGGCCGCGTACTGGCCGGCGACCTTGCGGGCGCGCTTGACGGCGGCCTCGACGCCCTGCTCGCCGAGTGAGCCGAGGCCGGAGTCGCCGGGGTGGCCGTAGAGGGCGATCAGGCGGCGGTTCGGGAACACCACCTGGCGTCCGCCGGGCAGCAGCGTGCCGGTGGCGGCCGTGGCGATCCGGTTGCGCAGCCGCTCGGCGGGCCCGAACGCGCTGCCCAGAGCCATCACCCGGGTCGTCGGGCGGCCGGTGAGCGCCTTGATGACCTCGTCGTCGGCGCGCGGGTCCGGGTCCTTGAGCACCAGCACCTGGGCGCGGCTCGCCTTGGCGGTGGCCGTCGCGGCCGCGGCGTCGGCCCGGTCGAGGGTCAGCACGACGAGCTGGTCCAGCGGGGCCACGGCGCCGAGCCGGGGCAGACCGCCGCCCTGGTACGGCTTGACCTCCTGGCCCTTGGCCGCGTTGTCCTTGGCCCAGCCGGTGGCCGCGTCGCCGATCGGGATCAGGGTCTCGGGCGCGAGCCGTCCCAGTTCCTCCCGCACCGCGGCCGCCGTGGTGTCGGTCGCCGCGGTGAGCAGCACCGGCACCCCGAGTTCGACCGCGACGGAACCGGCCTGCGCCAGGCTCGGCGCGTCCTGCTCGCCGACCAGTACGACGGCCGGGGCCTGGCTGAACAATGATCGGCTGGCGTGGACCGCGAGTTCCGCGCCGGTGGCGCCCGCGACGACGGTGGTCAGCTCGCCGGGCATGACCGTGCGGGACGCTGCTCGCGAGTCGGCGTTGAAGGCCGCGGTGCACCCGCCGGCCAGCAGGGTGCAGGTGAGCAGTAGGGGACGAAGCCGGGATACGTGCATGGTGCGCCTCACAGAGAACAGCAACCGCCAAAGTGGGACATTATGCCCAAACGGTAACGGTTCACTCACTCTCTGTCCGGCAGATGGTCATTTCGGCACGAACCTGCCGAGAAGTCCAGGGCTACTTGTCAAACAGATCCAGCACGCTCTCGTCGTCCAGGTACCGGCGCGCCGCGTCACCGTCATACGTGGCCAGAAGCGCGCCCCGGCGCTGTGCCTCGATCACCGCGTGCCCCATACCGTGGCCGATCTCGACGGCGTCAACGACGTCGACGCCCAGTAACGGCAGCACCACCGTCACCGACTCAGGTCGGCTCACCAGGCTGATCAAACGCTGCTGCTCGTCGGCTTCGAGCTGCCAGTGCGCGGCGAGGAACTGACCGGCCGGGACGCCGACGAGGCTGGTGCCGTCGTCTTCCTCCACCATGGCGATCAGTTCCGCGACACCCATACCGGCCAGCCGGGCGTAGGCGGTCAGCGCGGACAGGTCGAGCACCACGCGGACCTGCGGCTCGACCGCATCGTCGTGGCCGGTCACGCGCGACCCGCTCGACGCGCCTCCAGGGCCTGCACCCGCTCCCGCATCCGCTGTACGCCCTCGGCCGTGACGAGATACCCCGCCTCGCGCAGCATCGCCTGAGTCGCCCGACGGCGCTCGAGGATCTGCACGGCCTCGGCCAGATACCGCGACTGATTGCCCTTACCTTGGCTCTCGACCAGGTCGGCGATGTGGCCGGGCAGGTAGACCGTGACTCTGCGAGCAGGCGATGTCATACCATCCATGCTACATAGGTATGACATCGTTGCGTAGCAGGCGCACCGCCGATCCGCTCAAACCATTGCCGTGGCGGCCCGGATCACCGCCGTCAGAACGCCCGAGCCGTCCAGGCACATCACGCGCCGTGACTCGACACGGTCGGCGGGATCCGCGACCGTCGCGTCGAGCACCCACGAGGTCGCGGCGACACCCGAGGTCCACCGCACCCGTGCCCCGAGCAGCCGCTCGCCACGCGACAGCAGGGCGGTCCACCAGGTCTGGAAGGCGTGCGTACGCCAGACCAGCAGCGGCACGTCCCGGGTGCCCGCCTCACGCCAGGCCCCGCGCCCCACCAGACCGAGCGTGGCGGAGACGGTCCGCGGCAGCGTGTCCGCCACCGGAGCTTCGTGCAGATCGGCGAAGTGCCGCAGGTAGCGGACGCTGTGCGCGTGCGGGGGCATGCCCAACGCCACCCGGCCGCTGCCCTCGTACCGGCCGAACTCGACGTTGGTGGTCAGGCCGGGCGTGCCGGGCATCTCGCGCGGGACCCAGAACAGGATCGCGTCGACGACCGACATCCACCGGTCCTCCCAGAGCTGGTGCGCGTAGCCGACCGGCGGGCGGTGGCGGTCGCGCGGCTCCGGCACGAACACCACCAGTGGCCCGCCGACCGACCACTGCTCCTCGATCAGCCGCAGGGCCTCCGGCCGCCATGACGGCAGGTCGGGGTCGCGGGGCATCGGGCCCGCGACGAACACCGACGCCTGCCAGCCGGCGGGCGGCTGCTCGCTCGCGTACACGACGGTGGTCCGCGGTGCCGTCACAGGCCGACGCCGACCCGCTCGCAGAAGCCGCGCAGCTCCACCCAGCCGGTGCCGCGGCGGGCCCGCTCCAGCATGCCGCGCGCGGTCTCCTGCACGATCGGCGACATGCGCACCCGCTGCGGTGCGATGCGCTCGGCGATCAGGAACTGCCGGATGGCGGCCTGGTCCTGCCCGATGTTGGCCAGTGCCCGTGCCACGTCGATGTGGAACCCGGCCTGCCGGGACACGACCGGCACGTCGTTCGGGTTCACGTTCCTGGCGATCTCCACGGCACGTCCCGGGTCCGCGCCGTCGGCGTCCATGTTGACCTGCCAGAACCGGATGTTCGTCGGGCCGAAGTTCAAGCCCAGCGCTGCGCTCTGCCCGGTCAGCTCGGCCAGCCGCTCGGCCTCGGCGACGGCGCTGACGGACCCGCCGACATCGCCCTGCGCATACCGGGTGAACGCGGCCACCATCAGCAACTGGCCGAGCATCTCCCGCGCGTCCGGCAGGCCCGCGGCCTGCTCCAGGTCGGCGACCGCCCGGTCGGCGATGCGCTGGGCGCGCGAGTACAGGCCGCAGCCGGCGGCGGCGTGCGCCTGCGTCCACGCGGACAGGCCCATGATGACGGGATCGCCGAGCGCGGCCGCGGCCTGGCGGCTCCGGTCGGCGATCATGACCGCGCCGGCCGGGTCACCGAGGTACCGCACCACGAACGACGCCGTCTCCTGCGCCAGCACCAGGCCCCGCAGCGCGCCCACCCGGTCCGCCCCGAACGACGCGGCGTGCAGGCCCTTCAACAGCTCCGGCAGCACCGACGAGGCGCCGGTGTAGTCGCACTTGAAGCGGAGGCTCTGCGCCAGTTCGAGCCGCTGGATGAGCAGGTCGAGCGGCACCGCTTCGGCCAGTGGCGGGTCTTCGAGGTCGGCCTCGATGACGGCCTGCATCGTCTGCGCGACGGCGGTGCGGGTGTGCGCGTAGTCCCCCGCCACCAGTCCAGCCGCGCCGGTCAGATCGGAGAGCGAGACCTTGAGCGCCTGCGCGATGTCCGCGAGCTGGAAGCGGTTGTCGGCGCTGCGCTGCCCTTTCTCGATCCGCCCCCATTGGGTGTGCGAGATCCCGGCCAGCGCCGCCGCGTGCCGCACGGAGTAGCCGCGGATCTCACGCAGCCGCCTGATCTTGTCGCCGATCGGTTCGGGTGACGGGCGTTCGAGTGACTTCATCGCGTGTCCTACGAGGTAGGCGAGGGGCGCTTACTCCAGATTAGAGCCCGTGGTGCCAAATGGTGCCACCCACAACGGTGAACCTCAATACTGTCGAAGGCAGGGCCGGAGTACGCGCCCGCAGCGCGCACCCCGGCACGGACCCGGTGCCGCGACGCCCATGGCCAGTGCTTCATCCGTCCCGGCACCGCCACCGCGAACGGAGGACGGACCATGTCGGGGCTGGACACGCTCGCCGCAGCGATCGCGGGCCTGGCCGTCGGCTTCCTCGCCGGCCTGTGGTCGGCCCGGCGGCGCAGACCCACCCTACCCGCCGACGAGGTGCCCCTCACCTGGTGCGGCAACTGCGGCCAGCCGACGGCCGCGCTGTGCCACGAGCACAAACGGCAGGCAGCAGGACACCGCCGGGACGGCTGAACGTCCGTGGATCAGGCGCGGGAACGCCGATCTCCATTCCGGCGGTGGTGCCGGAGCGGGTGATGGACGATCCTGCCGTCGAGGCGCTCGACCACCAGGCCCTCGTTGTCAGTCCACATCGACTCACCCCGCCACAGGAACAGCGGCTCCCCCAGCGTCTGCGGGCAGCAGCTGTTCATTTCGAACTCGTACTCACTGATCATGAGATTCTTCGGCGCGACCATCCGTCCGCGCGCATCGCTGTCGATCTGCATCGGGCCATGGTCCCACCGGCCGGCGGCAAGCTCGACGGCTTTTCGGGCCGACCCCGGCGGCAGCGGTCCGCGAATGGCTTGACCAGGCAAAACGAGCCGATACCCGGAACTACGATGGACGGGTTCGGTGCCGTCGACGGTCAGGCACAACCGGCGTTCCGGGAGGTCACGACGAAGGCCGTGATGGCGATGTTGAGGCGTTCTCGGGCGGTCAGCGGAACGGATCTGCGCTCTCGGCGCGGAACACCATGGTCACCAGCCCGGGGCGCCCGCCTGGCGTGCGCGGCGATGCTGGCCGTGAGCTGGTCGGCCGCGGTCGTGTCGCCGGGCACACCCGCGGCGGCCGCCCCGGTCGCGCCGGCTTGCGCACCGCCCGTCGCGGGGGCCACACCGTCACCAGGGGGATCCGTGCTGAAGCAGATCGACCAGGCGTCCCTGCAGGCCGCCGTCGACACCGCCGTCAAGCAGATGCTGGTCCCCGGGGCCGTGGTACTGGTCTGCACGCCGAAGGGTGTCAACACGGTGCTGTCCGGCACGCTCCAGCGAGGTGTCCAGACGCCGCCCGCGACAAGTACGCACTACCGCATCGGCTCCAACACCAAGACCATGACCTCCGCGACGATCCTGCTCTTGGCCCAGGACGGCAAGCTCAAGCTCAGCGACCCGATCTCGACGTACGTCCCGGACGTGCCCAACGGGGACAAGATCACCATCGAGCAGCTGCTGAAGATGCGCAGCGGCCTGTACAACTACACGGACGCGCCGGAGTTGTCCGCGACCATGGACGCCGATCCGGCGAAGGTGTGGACGCCGCAGGAAGTGCTGGCCATCGCGTTCCGGCACCCGCCGAACGCCGAACCGGGAACGGAGTACGAGTACAACAACACCAACTTCATCCTGCTCGGACTGGTCGCGGAGAAGGTCGGCGGCGGGCCGTTGGGCCGGCAGTTCCAGGAGCGGCTGTACGCCCCGCTGGGGCTGGGCCAGACGTCGCTGCCCGCGCCCGAGGACAACACCATCCCGGCCCCCGGCTCGCACGGTTACCTCTACGGCGGTTCGGCCTACGCGATGACCGACGAGCCGTACCCGGCGGACATGCAGGCCGCCATGCGGGACGGGACGCTGGCCCCGATCGACTACACGAACCAGAACCCGTCGTACGCGGCCGCCGCGGGCGGAGCGATCTCCACCGCCGAGGACATCGCCACCTGGATCAAGTCACTGGCCAGAGGCAAGGTCTTCAAGGCGGACATGCAGCGGCAGTGGCTGGGCAGCTTCCAGGCCGAGGACCCGGCCGCCGGGGCCAGTGGGCAGCAGTACGGGTACGGCATCGCGTACCAGCAGATCGCGCCGAACGTGGCGCTGCACTTCCACGGCGGCGAGATGCCGGGCTTCAATTCGTTCATGGGCCATGACCTGGCCAACGACGTGACGATGGTGATCTGGACGAACCTGACCCTCGACCCGGCCGGCCGCACGACGGCCAACGTGCTGCTGCCGACGGTCCTCAACCAGGTGTACGCGGGCCTCAACCTGCCGACCACGCCTGCCCCGACCCCGGCACCCAGCCCGACCAGCTGAAACACAGCTCGGATGATGGGAAGGGCACCTTCTACATCGCGGAGCGATGTGAAGGTGCCCTTCCTTTGCTCGTCAGGCGAAGGCCTTGACCTCCAGGAGGCCTAGTGAGGCCGTGCCGGTGGCGGTGAGGGAGACGCGGAGTCTCGTGGTGCTCACCGAGGTGAAGTTGATCGTGTTGTAGGCGTTCTTGGTGAGCGTGTACGTGCTCGCGCCGGGGACGTCGACGTAGGCGCTGCCGTTCCAGTACTGGAGCTTCCAGGTGGACGGCATGTCGATGCCCTGCTCGTCGTCGAAGAAGTAGACCTGGGCCTGCTTCACCGACTGGGCCGACGACCACTGGACCTCGGCCCACTGGGTGCCGGTCTCCGGCCAGGTGCCCCAGCGGTTGCCCTGGTTGGTGCCGCCGTAGTTGGAACTGGTCGGCTCGTCACCGTTGTTGATCGCCGAGCAGGCCTCCCACGTGGACGTGTACGAGCAGACCGCGCTGCCCGACAGGGCCAGGTTGGTCGACACCGGCGGGTCCGGCGGCTGGACGCCGCCCCGGTTGAAGATCTTGATCTCGGTGAGGCCGGTCTTCGCCCCGGAGGCGTTGGTCGCCAGCACGCGTACCCGCTGCGCGTTGACCGCCGTGAAGGTGGCCACGTTGTAGTTGGCACGCGGCGCCGACGGGCTCTTGACCTGGCTGGGCACGGTCACCCAGGCGCTGCCGTTGTAGTACTGGATGTCGTACGCCGACGGAGCGCGGTAGGTGCCGCTGGCCGGGCGGCTGTCCTTGAAGTACAGCCGGACCTCGTTGAAGGTCTGCGGCGAACCGAAGTTGACCTCGTACCAGTCCTGGCTGTTGGACGAGCCGCCCGCGCCCCAGTAGGGCTCGTTGATCGGGAAGCCGTCCCGGGCCCCGGCCAGGTTGGTGCCCGAGCCGGTGAAGGAGGCGCTGGCCGTGCCCATGGCCGCCAGGTTGGTCAGGTTGGCGGTCAGGTCGACGCCGGCCTTGGCCATGATGTCGGTCATCCGGGCCTCGCTGTGCACCACCTGGGTCGGGGCCTGCAGGCCCGAGACCGCGATGTTGAAGGCGACGGTGCCGCTGGTGGTGACCGCGCCCGTGGCCGGGTCCCAGGTGAACGGGACCAGGCTGTTGACGGTGGCGACGCGGTTGCCGTTGATGAAGATGGAGTAGCCCTGCGGGATGCCGGTGTAGCGGACCACGCCGTCGGCCGGGTCGTCCCAGACGATCGACAGGTCGGCGTTGCGGTAGCGCAGGTTGTTGATCGCGAAGTGGGTCCAGCCGATGTTGATCGGCGAGAGCTCCACCTTGTTGTCGTTGCGCGGGCGCAGGCCCGCCACGTCCTCGATGACGGTCCAGTTGGACGAGCCCAGGATGTTGTGGTGGATCCAGGAGCGGTACTGGATCGACGAGCCGTTCCAGTCGGCCCAGAACTCGTTGGCGTCCGGGTACTGGGTGTTGCCGCTGGGGTACTGCGCCCAGGCGTTCCAGTACAGCAGCTTCTTGTAGTCCTGCGCGGTCATCCACGAGTTCGGGTAGTTGCGCAGCACCGAGGAGTAGAGCCGGAACTGCACCGTGGAGTTGATGGTGGAGAAGTTGTTCGAGCCGGGCTGGCCCTGCGCGGCCGCGGCCGCCTTGTCCACCTGGTTGGCCGTGTAGAACGGGAAGATCGGGTACTGCGCCGGGCTGTCGTACAGCCGCAGCGCCTGCTTGTAGGTGTCGGTGTTCGGGATCGCGCCGACCGCGAACGGGTAGTAGTTGTTGATCTCCTTCCACGGGTTGAAGGTCCCGTCGGGGTACCGGTGCTCGAACAGCTGCCGGCTGGAGTTCCACAGCACGCCGGTGATCGCGTTCTGGATCCTCGTGGCCAGTGTGCGCATCTCGGCGGCCTTGGTCGTGTTGCCGATCGCGTCGTAGGCCTGCGCCGCCGCCAGCGCCCCCGAGTACTGGTAGGCCGACTCCGCGCGGTCCATCCGGCCCGAGCGGTAGTGGAACGACACCGCGTCGGCGTCGTTACCGGTCAGCGCGCCCCAGTCGTACTCGATGAGCCCGTTGTTGTTGGTGTCGTAGAAGGCGAGCTGGCCCTTGACGTCACCCTCGGAGTACTTGGCGATGTTGCCCGCGATCGCCGGCTGGCCGCCGTAGATCTGGTAGGCCTTCCACGCCGCCTCGCCGATGTACTGCGTGTAGCTGTTGGACCAGTTCTCCGGGTCGCCCGGGTTGTCCAGGAAGCGCCCGCCCTTGGAGACCTGCCCGGTCGACAGCACGTTGCCGAACGCGTAGATCGGGTTGCGCAGGTACTTCAGGTCGTCGATGTGCATGGGCTGGGTCAGCACGATGGCGTTGTTGTAGCCCAGCACACCCTCGGTCGACGTCGGGAACTGGAACGTCTGCCCCGGGATGTCGGCGTCGAGGTTGTTGAAGCGCATCAGCCACCAGCGGTAGTAGATGTTCTTCTTGATCGCCGGCTCGGCGACGTCGATGTAGGGCAGGTTCTGCGCCCACCACAGGTTGTACGCCCGCACGTGCGTCGCGAACGCGGTCGCGTTGCTGTAGCCCGCGTAGGCGTTGTACTCCGTCAGCGACGCCGGGATCTCGTTGGCGACGAAGCCCATGACGACCTTGGCGGTCACGGTCGCGCCCGCGGCGATGGTCACCGAGCGGTTGAGCCCGCCGCTGGAGACCGTGAACCCGTCACCGGTCAGGCGCGGGTACAGCGTGGTGAGGTTGTTGTACGCGTTGACCTGGCCGGTCAGCTCGCTGCCGCTGCCCGAGGTGGCGAACGGCGAGGTGGCCCGCAGCTGCAGCGTGGTGGAGCTGCTGCCGCCGTTGGTGATCGACAGGTTCGTCACGGCGACGTTGTTGTCGGTGATGAACTTCGTCTGGTTGATCGTGATCGAGCCGCTGGTGTGCACGCTCTTCCAGTGGCTGGGCGCCTGCCAGCGCGAGTTCACCTGCTCGGTGAACGTGCCGGGGGTGACCGCGACCGTGTACGCGTTGCCGTTGTTGATGCTCTCCCAGTAGGCGGCCTGGCCGGCGAAGCCGAGCGTGCCCGGGGTGTGCGTCTTCATGTACAGCGCACGCCCGCGGGTCATCAGCCAGGTGCCGGCCGGGTCGTTGCCGGGCCGGGCCAGCAGCCGGTCCATCCAGAAGTCGGTGCCGCCCGACTCCGCGTTGTAGATGGCCTGCATCATGTTGCCGCTGGTGTAGCCCACCGGCGGGGCCGGGATGGCCGGGCCGCTGAACGTGGGGAAGCCGATGGTCTGCGCCGCCATCGCCGGGTTGCTCGCCTGTACGGCGACCACTCCGGCGGCCAGTGCAACGGACAGGCCGAGTGCCAGGCTTCTGCGCCGGTGGCGCGAAAGCAGTGGCATGTTGTTCACCTCCACTTGGGGGACGGTTGGGGGGAACGCGGTGAGTGTTCGGCGGTGAGAGGTCTGGTGACCCGGCCGCGCCCGCCGGGTAGGCGGGGCGGGCACGGCCGGGGGCTGTCGGGCTGCTCAGCCCTTCAGCGCGCCGGAGGTGAACCCCCGGACGTAGCTGCGCTGCATGAAGGCGAACAGCAGGAGGCAGGGCACGGCCATGAAGACCACCCCGGCCTCCAGTGCGGCGTAGTCGATGGAGCCGTGGCTGGCGGTGCGCATGTTGACCACGGCCAGGGTGGTCGTGAACCGGTCGGTCGAGTTCAGCAGGATCAGCGGGGCGAAGAACTCGCTCCACGAGGTCAGGAACGCGAACAGGCCGACGGTGACCAGGCCGGGCTTCACCGCGGGCAGCATGATCCGGATCAGGGTGGAGACGCTGTTGCAGCCGTCGACCTGGGCCGACTCCTCCAGTTCGCGGGGCACGGCCTCGAACGAGTTGCGCATCATGAAGATCGAGAACGGCAGCTGGAACATGATCAGCACCAGGCTCAGGCCGATCAGGCTGTCCTGCAGGCCGATCCAGCCGAGCAGGACGTACAGGGCGATGAGGATGGTCGCGTAGGGCACCATCAGGATCGCCAGGGTGAGCAGGAACAGCAGGTCCCGGCCGGGGAAGCGGAACCGGCCGAAGGCGTACCCGCCCAGGGTCGCCACCAGCAGCGTGCCCGCCACGGTCAGCGCGCTCACGGTGATGCTGTTGACGATGTGGTGCACTCGGATGCCGTTGTCGGAGGTGAACAGCCGGTCGTAGTTCTCCAGCCCGAAGCCGGTGCCGGTGCGCAGCGACGCCCAGCCGCTCCACAGCAGGGGCGACAGGAACAGGATCGCCAGCGCCGTGCCGGTGACGTAATAGCTCCACCGGCTCGTGAAGGAAGACCTGGTCATGGTTGCCTCTCCTAGGAGCGCCGGCGCAGCACGCCGAGCTGGATGACGTTGAAGACGACGAGCACGGCCAGCAGCGCGACCGAGATGGCGGCGGCGGAGCCGAGGTCGAGGCGGATGAACGCCTCCCGGTAGATCACCATCACCAGCGACGTGGTGCTGTTGTCCGGGCCGCCGCGGGTGAGGATCCAGAACTGGTCGAAGGCCAGCAGCGAACCGGTGATCATCATGGTGAGCACCAGCGCGATCGTCGGCCGCATCAGCGGGATGGTGACCCGGCGGAAGGTCTGCCAGCGGCTCGCGCCGTCGATGCGCGCCGCCTCGTACACCTCCAGCGGAATCGCCTGCAGGCCGGTGAGCAGGATCAGCATGTTGAACCCGGCGAAGCGCCACAGCACCAGCACCATCGCCGAGCCCAGCGCGGACTCCGAGCTGCCGCTGGTCCAGGAGACGTACCCGTCGATCACACCGAGCTTGCGCAGCAGGTCGCTGATCGGGCCGATCTCGTCGGACAGCAGGCCCAGGAACAGCAGCGAGGCGCTGGCGAAGCCGACGGCCATGGGCAGCAGGAACGCCGTACGCAGGAAGCCGACCCCGCGCCGGCGCTGCTGCACCAGCATGGCCAGCCCGAACGCGACCACGAACAGCCCCACCGTCATCAGCACCGTGTACTTGACGGTGAACCAGACCGCCGAGGCGACCAGCTCGTTGTCGGCGATGCGGGTGTAGTTGTCGGGGGCGTTCATCGTCGGCGCGCCCAGCAGCGGCCACTTGTGCAGCGACATCCAGCCGACCAGCAGCAGCGGCACCAGGAAGAACAGGCCGACCATGACCGCGGTGGGGGTCGCGTAGAGCGCTCCGAGGACGGCGCGGCTGCGAGCGGCACTGCGCCGCAGCGGGGTCACCATTTCGAAGCCAGCGGTCGCGGCCGCTCGGTGCTTTCCGCAGCGCAGCGGAGGAAGGCGGCGATTAAGGCCGCGCGAGCGGGCGAGCATGTCGCAGTCATCGCGTCTCCGGGTCGGTCTTGGGTGGCCCGGCCGCCGCGTGAGGGGTGGCGGCCGGGCCGGGTCGGGTCAGCCTTGCTGGAGTGACTTGGTGATCGCGGTGTTGCCGTCGGCCAGGGACTTGGCGGCGTCACCGAACAGCGCCCCGCGGACCGTCTGCAGCCAGGGGCTCTGCGGGTCGTTGAAGGAGGCGTTGAAGTTCTTCGCGTACGGCGTCTTGCCCTTGGCGACCAGGCTGTTGATGAGCACGATGCGCGGGTCGGCCGAGGAGTACTTGTTCGACGCCAGGTCGGTGCGGATCGGCACGCCCTTGTTCTTGGCGATGACCTCGACCTGCGCCTCGTCGGACATGGTCCAGAGCAGGAAGTCCCACGCCTGGGCGGCCTTGGTGCTGGTGGCGCCGACGCCGATCGCGTCACCGCCGATGAAGGTGGAATCGCCGCCGTCGGGCCCGCTGATCGGCGCGACGCCCATCTTCACGCCCTTCTCCTCGATGAGGCCCAGCCACACCGACGGCCCGGGGGCGATGCCGATCTTGCCACTCTGCAGCGCGCCGAGCCAGGTCGGACCGGCCTCGTCCTTGGACGCCGGAGCCGCCACGCCCTCGTCGTACAGCGCCCGGTAGAGCGCGAACACGTCGGCCATCTCCTTGGAGTCGACCTTGGCGTTCTCGCCCTTGGCGTCGAGCACGTCGCCGCCCGCGCCCCAGACCGAGGGCCAGAAGGTGAACTCGACGCAGCCGCCGCAGTTGCCGCCGAAGTAGGTGCCGTTCACGTCGCCGCCCAGCTTGTCGATCTTGCGGGCGTGCTCGGCGAACTCCTTCAGCGACGTCGGGCCCTTCTCCGGGTCCAGGCCGGCCTTGGTGTAGAGGTCCTTGTTGTAGAGCATCACCGACATGTCGACGGTGTGCGGGACGGCGTAGTTCTTGCCCTCCCAGGTGCCGGCGTTGAGGTGTCCGGGCGACACCTTGTCCTTCAGGCCGCTGGCCGCCAGGCGCTCGGTCAGGTCGGTCCACAGGCCCTGCGAGGCGTACTGCGCCGCGAACACCACGTCCGCGCCGAACAGGTCGGGCAGTGCCTTCGCGCCGGCCGCGCTGGCCAGCTTCGCCGGGTACTCCTCGTTCGGGTACGAGGTGACGGTCACCTTGTTCTTGTGCGTGGCGTTGTACGCCTCGGCGTACGCCTTGGACACCGACTCGGTGGCCGCACGGGTCCACAGCGTGAGCTGCGCACCGTCGTCGACACCGGCGGTGCCCGACGCGCCGGGAGCCTCCGGGTCGTCGCCGCCGCACGCGGCGACGGCGGTCACCAGCAGGGCCGCCGCCGTGACGGCGAGCGCCCGAAGTCCTCTAGATCTCACAATCTCTCCTTCCATCGGTATGTAGTGGAGCAGTGGAGCGAGGTGCGGTGGTGCGTTCGCGGTGAATCAGGTGGTGGGCAGCCAGACCCGCATGGTGGAGGGTCCGCTGCGCGCCCAGCGGTGGTACGGGACCAGGGGCACGTCCAAAGTGGTGCGCTGGCCGACGGGTCCCGCGTCGGCGTACGGCCACGGCCGCTCGGGCAGCTCCTCGGCCACCCCGCGGACCGTGACCCCGCCTTCGGCGGCCGGATCGGTGCCCGCGTCGACCCGCAGGCTGTCCAGGTCCAGCTCACCGCCGACGGATTCGGCGCACAGCACGACCGGCCCCTGCTCCACCGCCACGCAGCCTCTGACCGCGTCGATGCGCGGGTCGGGGCGGGTGAACCGGGGCCGCATCGGCAGCGCCAGCACGATCCGGTCGCCGACGGCGAAGTCGCGCCGCAGCACGAAGCGGTCGCCGTCGGCCGGTTGCGGCTCGCCGTTGACCGTCGCCGTCGCGCCGGCCGCCCACGCGGGCAGCCGCAGCGCCAGCGTCCACGGGCCGGACTCGGCTGCGGTGACCTCGATGCCGACCGTGCCGTCGTCGGGGTAGCCGGTCCGCATCCGCAGCCCGACCCGCCGCCCGTCCGCGAGGGTCGTGTCGATGTCGGCGTCGGCGTACTGGTGCACGCGCAGCCCGTCGCCGTCGACCGAGGCGACGTACGTGGACAGGCTGGCCAGCATCCGGGCCGTGTTGGCCAGGCAGCAGGACACCTCGAACCACGGCGCGCGCGGGCCGCCGCCGAAGCCGAGCTGCTCCACGTCGCCGGGCAGCACCACCGTCTGCGAACGCTGGTGCAGCGTGTGCGCGTAGAAGAAGGAGCGGCCGTCGTCGCCGATCGCGGTGGCCACGACGTTGTACAGGATGCGCTCGATGACGTCGGCGTAGCGCTCGCGACCGGTGGCCAGCATCAGCCGCCACGCCACCATGATCGCCGCGATGCCCGCGCAGGTCTCCGAGTACGCCCGGTCGGCCGGCAGCACGAAGTCGTCGCTGAACGCCTCGTCCAGGTGCCGCGAGCCCATGCCGCCGGTCAGGTAGGTGCGCCGGGCCAGGGTCCGGTCGAACTGCGCCGCGACCGTCTCCAGCAGCTCGTCGTCGCCGGTCTCCACGGCCAGGTCGACCACGCCCGCGGCCAGGTAGAGGGCCCGCACGGCGTGCCCGCGCAGCACCCTGGCCTCCCGCACCGGGACGTCGTCGCTGAAGTAGCTCCAGCCGAACTCGTGCCGCGGCAGCGTACGCCGGCCGCGCCGGGCCACGAACAGCGCCGCCTGGTCCAGGTAGCGCTGCTCCCCCGTCGCACGGAACAGCTCGACCAGCCCCGGCTCGATCTCCGGGTGCCCGCAGACCGCGTCACGCCCGGCCGGGCCGAACTCCTCGCACACGTGGTCGGCCACGCGCCGGGCCACGTTCAGCAGCGCGTCGTCGCCGCTGGTGCGGGCCCGCGCCACCGACGCCTGCAGCAGGTGCCCGGCGCAGTACAGCTCGTGCCCCCAGGCCAGGTCGCCGTACCGGGCGCGCTGCCCGGCCCGGCCGAACGCGGTGTGCAGGTAGCCGTCGGCGGCCTGCGCACCGGCGATCATCGTGGTCAGCTCGGCGATCTCGGCGTCGCGGGCCGGGTCGGCCTGCCGGCCGGTCTCCCACGACATCGCCTCGATCAGCTTGTACACCTCGGAGTCGGAGAACTCGCGACCGCGCCGCTCGGCGCTGCCCCGGCCCACTTCAGCGGTGAAGTTGCCGGTCCAGCCGAGCTTGTCCATCCATTCACGACCGTGGTCGAGCGTCGCCCGACTGTTGGTCGCCTGCCGCTGCGCCCAGAAGCCCCCCGTGATCCGAACCTCGCTCAGGCCCAGCGGTCGCAGGACTCCTCGCGACGGCACCACGGGCCGACCTCCGGTGAGGTCGGCGGTTCGCGCCGCCACCGTCATCTCCGCCTCCAACAGACTCTCGTGACCGCGGTCACTTCGACGTTGGAGCAACGATGGACGCCGAAAACCTTTTCGGCAAGATGGCCGTCGTGTCACATCTCGATAACGTGGACCGTGCTAGCCACGGCGCTGCCTTGGTGCGTATGCTCCGACACGTTGTCGAAAAACGAGCGAAAGGCTTTCCATGGGCAGGCGGCGATCGACGTCGGTGACCCTCACCGACGTGGCCCGGCTGGCGGGGGTTTCCGTGGCCACCGCCTCCAAGGCGCTCAACGCGCGCGGCGAGGTCGCGCCCGACACCCGGCTGCGCGTGCTGCAGGCCGCCAACCAGCTCAGCTTCCAGCCCAACGTGCTCGCCCGCGGGCTCATCTCCGGGCGCACCCGCACCATCGGCCTGCTCACCGACGAACTCGGCGGGCGCTTCTCCATCCCGATCCTGCTCGGCGCCGAAAACGCTCTCGGCAACGAGCAGATGTCGGTGCTGCTGTGCGACGCCCGCGGCGACGCCATCCGCCGCCAGCACTACATCCGCACCCTGCTCGCCCGGCAGGTCGACGGGTTCATCATCCTCGGCGACAGCAACGACCTGCGCCCCTCGCTCAGCCGCGACATCCCGGTGCCGGTCGTGTACGTGTACGGCCAGTCCACCGACCCCGCCGACCTGAGCGTGCTCGCCGACGACGAGGGCGGCGGGCGCATCGCCATGGAACACCTGGTCAGCCTGCGCCGGCGCAACATCGCCCACATCACCGGCCCGCAGAGCTACCGCGCCGCACGCGACCGCGTAACCGGGCTGCAGGCCGTGCTCGCCGAGTCCGGATGGGAACTGGTCGGCGGCGAGCCGCTGTACGGCGAATGGTCTCAGCGCTGGGGCCGGCACGCCGCCCGCATGCTGATCACCGCCCACCCGGAGATCGACGCGATCTTCTGCGGCAACGACCAGATCGCCGCCGGGGCCGCGCAGGCACTGCAGGAGCACGGCTGCCGGGTCCCCGACGACGTCGCCATCATCGGGTACGACAACTGGGAGGAGATGGCCGCCGACTGCCGCCCTCCCCTGACCACGGTGGACCTCAACCTGGAACAGCTCGGCGCGACCGCCGTCATGCACCTGTTCGCCGCCCTCGACGGCGCCCCGTCCTCCGGCGTCATCCGCCAACCCTGCCGCCTGGTCGTCCGCGAATCCACCGGCCCGCTCCCCCAGCAGGGATGACTCAGCCGCCAACGGGTCCCGGCGGAACCGACCCGCTGCGCTTCTTCAGCCAGACGTCCGCCAGGCACGCCGCCATCGACAGGCAGCTGAACGCGATGTACTCATCGGACGGATCCGGCGAAGCAGCCTCGTCGCCGCAGAGCCAGTCGTCCAGTTCGTCGATCGACTCGGTCACCGCGTCGGTCAGGTCGCGCAGCTGCGCGTCGGTCGCCGCTTCCATCATGTCCGACCGCTCGCCGTCCTCCGGTACGCTCCACCGCTCCACCAGGGGAATCAGGTGCCGAACCTTCTCCGGCACCCGGGTCGGGTCGACCTTCATATGATCCACTCCAGCCGAAACAGGGCACGACGACTGTACCTGCCTGGATCTAGACGAGTTGTGGTCGTCATAGCGACCACAACTCGTCTAGATCCGGCCGACGCCGAGTCACGGCGGTGGATGTCGTACGGTCGGGGGCATGGAGACCGACCAGCCGGCGGATATTCTGGGTGAGATCGGCGGGTTTGTGGCGCGGATTCACGCGCTCGACCCGCACGCCCCGGCACGCACCGAGCTGACCGTGCGCGTCGACGGGCGCGAGTCGCGGCTCATGCTGAGCGAGCCGGTCGCCCAGGCGCTGCGGCTGGCGCTGCAGGACTACCACGACCCGCGTGACCAGGGCCGATGCGACCACTGCGGCGGACCCCGGCTCGACGAGAACTTCCAGTGCCGTGACTGCGGCAGCTTCAACGGCGTCTTCGGCCAGATGCTCGCCGAGCGGGCGTACGGCTACACCGAGCCGGAGCCGCTCCCGCCCGCCGAAGGTGCCGGGCGGCATACGCGGCACGAGTCCTGACACCGGGCCCGGTACGCCCCGGACAGGGTCACCACCAGGAACTGCAGCACCCCTGCCTCGATCTCCTCGTCCGGATGTCCCGGCTTGGACAAACGCAGGCGCCACCAGTCGGCCTGTTCCTCCGGGTCCAGCACCCAGGACACGAGCGCGCCGTCCGATGTCGTCGCGACCGGCAGCGTTCGCGCTGTCATGTACCGCATCGGGCCTTGCAGGGGTCCGAGCAGCGGTGGGGACAGCTCGGACGGCGGCAGCACCGTGACGCGGCCGCCGAACGTGCCGCCGCCGTACCGTTCGGCCAGCCAGCGGTAGTCGGCGGGCAGGGTCACGTGCAGGCGCGACGACACCGCGTCCCAGTCGACCGGGATGATGTCCGACGGAGGCGGTGCGAGCTGTGCGAGGCGGCCGGGCAGGTCCGCGCCGTAGCTCAGGTCCACTTCGAGAAGGATCGGCAGGTCGGTGTCCTCCTGTACGGCCGCGACGGTCACCGCCCAGTGCCCGGCCCGCAGCCGGACCCGCGACCCGTCGAGCACCGGGTCGACGGCGAGGTCGTCCGCGGGAGGAAGGCCGAGCCGGGCGGACACGGTCGCCACCCCTGCCTCCGCGTCGAGGTACTGCTGGTCCACGGCAGCCGAGTAGGCGTCGTCGTCCTCGAAGTCGTCGTAGTCGAGATCCTCCGAGCACCCGAAGTCGGCCAGCTCGAAGCTCACCCGCGCGCCACCGGTGACGCCGAAGATCGCCGCGGTCATGCCGCCTGACGCGAAGCCACGGCCCAACGGATCGCCGGGGCCCCATCCCGCGTCGGTCAGGATCTGCGCGATCACGTCGTCGGCGGGCGGGTCGACCAGCTCGGCGAACCGCTCGATCACCATCAGCAACCGGTCGGCCTTGGCCGCGTGGCCGTCCGCGGCAGCGTCCGGTGATCGCCCGGACACCTGAGTGATCTCGTTCAGCGGTTCCATCGCCGGAAGCGTGCCATGATCGCCGCATGGTGGCAACGGGTCACAGGGGCGGGCCGGCGTAGCGCTTGCCGTCGAGGTAGGGCCAGGGGTTGGCGCGGCAGCCGCGCAGGCCGTACGTCTGCTGCTGCATCGTCGGCGCTGGTCGGCCCCTGCCGGGGCAGCGCTCGTGGTTGCGGCCGAACTCGTGGCCGACCTCGTGGTTGATCACGTAGCTGCGGTACACCGACAGCTCGACCCGCCCGTTCACATAGTCGGGCACGGACAGCCGCCAGCGGTTGAGGTTGATCACGACGCGTCCGGGCAGGCGACAGGATGTGTACGACACCCCGTCGAGCCGGGTGTCCATCCCGCCGGTGGCACAGAGCCTGCGGGTGGTCTCGCCGGTGGCCAGGTAGATCGTGAAGTCGTACGCCGAGCCTGCGGGCACCCGCTGCAGGCGGCGCTCCCGTCCGCCGATCCAGCCGCGGGGGTCGCCGAGCGTCCGGTCGACGGTCCGGGTGAACTCGGCCAGCTCGGCCCCGGCGACGTTGGCCTCGACCGCGACCCGGTACCGCCGCAGCCCGCCCGCGCTGCCGAGCACCGCACCCTGACCGCCCGCGTACTTCCAGGTGCCGGGCCCGGACGCCGGAAAGTCCCCGGGCAGTTGGTAGACCGGTGCCGGTGACGCCGACGGGCCCGGCGACGCCGGGACGGACGACGGCGCCGGGGAGATTTTGTCGCCCGCCACGGGCCTCGGCTGCGCGGCCGGTTCGTCGACTCCGCGCAGCAGCCCCAGTCCGACCAGCACGGCTCCCGCCGCCAGGCACAGCAACGCGAGCCGGCCGTGTCGCCGCAGCGCCGTTCTCCTCCGCAGGACCGGACGCGATCGCACCGAGCGGTCCTGGCCGATGCCCGGTTCCGGGACGCCCGGGTGGGTGCCGGACGAGTTCGGGAGACCGGAGTGCGCGGTGCCTGTGCCGGGGGTTCTTCTCGCGGGTGCGGTCCGCGTCGCGTTCGCCACGGACGGACGGTAGGCAGCAGACGATCAAGAACCTTTGAAGAACCGGTGCGTCCGCAGTGCGGTGATCACCTTCTGCGCCGCCGCGGTTCGGCGGGGTCAGGACTCGTCGATTCCGGTGCAGTAGGCGATCGTCGCGTCGTCGGCCGCCACCGCGTCGCGCGCCTCCGCCTGCCGGACCCGGCGGACGACCTCGGCGGGCCCGCTCGACGCCAGGAGCGCCAGAAGTCCGGGCCAGTCGGTGAGCCCGAACCGGTCCACGAAACGGCCGGCCCCGTTGCTGAGCAGGACGGCACCGGACAGCTCCGGGACCGGGCGGCTCCCGGTGAGCGCCTCGTCGGCGGCCCGTGGGTCGTCCTTGGCCAGCCAGAATCCGCCCGGCGCGTTGCGGTGGGCGCGCAGTTCGCGCAGGGCCCGCCGCCGCTCGTCGCTGCCCTCGGCGGCCGCCTCGTACGCAGGCTGGTACGACCGGCTGATGACCAGCTCACGGGGGTCGGTGACGACGAGCGGCGCACCGTGCGACATGTCCAGCACGACTACGGTGTCCCCGAGCACCAGGTATTCGACCAGGCCGCTGGAGATCCGCAGCATCGCCACGGTCGCGGACGGGCTGATCGGGTCGGCCACGTCGCAGGTGTCCCGGTGCTCACCGGTCACCTGGGTGATGGCCTCGGCGAGCACCGCGGCGAGGCTGCGATCGTCGCGCAGCGGGAGCAGGCCGAGCAGGCAACCGCCCAGGCGGTGGGCGTACCAGGCGACGCCGTGCCGGCAGACCGCTTCCGCGCCGGGGATGCCGGCCCCGTCGAGCAGCACCGCCGCCGACGCCGTGGCACCGGTGAAGTCCTCGTTCACCCGGCCGGTGCGGGCCGCAGCGCTCGTCATCTGCACCCGCATGGTGGCCGCCCTTCGCAGGTCGAGGCGTCGACTGTACCGGCGGGCGGGGCGAAATGCGGGGGCGCGCGTACGGTCGATGCGGATAGGTTCGTCGGTATGCTGCCGTCGACCTTCCCCCGGCTGCGCGCCGGTGTACGCGCCATCGTGCTGGACGAACGGGACCGGGTGCTGCTGTGCCGATGGGCTTTCGACAAGCCCGAGCCGATCGTGGTGTGGGGCACTCCCGGCGGCGGGATCGAGCCCGGCGAGACACCGCTGGCCGCGCTGCGGCGCGAGCTCACCGAGGAGATCGGGCTGGCGCTGGCCGCCGATCCGCCGCACGTGTGGCATCAGGAGGTCGTCCGGGAGGGCCACATCACCGGCTTCGACGGCGTCGTCAACGACATCTTCCTGGTACGCACGACGTCGTTCGACCCGCGCGGCGCGATGACCGACGACGAGTTGGCCGCCACGGAGAACATCAGCGAGTTCCGCTGGTGGACCCAGCAGGAGCTGGCGCTGTACCGGGGAAGCGACCTGTTCGCGCCCCGGGCGCTGCCTGCGGCGCTGGCGGCGCTGCTGGTGGACGGCCTGCCGGGGCAGCCGATCCCCATGGGGCTCTGACGTCTCAGCCGGCGGGCAGGCCGATGGTGAAGGTGGTGCCCACGCCCAGCACGCTGACGACGTCGACGGTGCCGCCGTGGTCGGCGATGATCTGCCGGGCGATGGACAGGCCGAGGCCCGAACCGGTGGTGTAGCGCTCGCCCCGGCCGCGGGCGCGGTCGGCGCGCCAGAGCCGGTCGAACAGGTGCGGCAGGTCCTGCTCGGCTATGCCGCTGCCGGTGTCGGTGACGCGGACCAGGTGCCGGTCACCGTCCGAGGAGACGCCGAGCGTGATCGTGCCGCCGGACGCGGTGGCGGCCAGGGCGTTGCGGATGAGGTTGCCGATCACCTGGCGCAGCCGGTCCGGGTCCGCGTGCACCCAGCGCGGGCCGTCGCCCTCCGCCGTCAGCGCCACGCCCGCGGCGGAGGCGAGCGCGGCGTGCGCCGTCCGGCAGGTCGCGACGAGTTCGCCCAGGTCGAGGCGGGTCTTCTGGTACGTCAGCACGCCCGCCTCGGCCAGCGCCAGGTCCTGCAGGTCGTCGACGATGCGCTGCTGCAGTACGGCTTCGTCGTGCAGGGAGTCGAACAGCTCGGGCGTCGGCGGCAGCACACCGTCCTTGAGCGCCTCCAGGTAGCCGCGCAGGTTCGCCAGGGGTGTGCGCAGCTCGTGCGCCACGTCGGAGATCATGCGGCGTTGCAGCTCCTCGCTGTGCTGCAGGGAGTCGGCCATGCGGTTGAACGAGCGGGCGAGCCCGGCCAGCTCGTCGTGGCCGCGTACCGGGACACGTTCGGTGAGCTTGCCCTCGCCGACCCGCGCCGACGCCGCGGTCAGCGCGCCGATGGGTCGCAGCACCCGGCGGCTGAGCAGCCAGGACGCGCCGACGGCGGCGAGCGCGACGACGGCCGCGGTGAGCACGATCGAGTCGACCGGCAGCCGTGGCGCGGGCTGCTCCGCCGCGCCCAGGTACACCCGCATCTGCGCGGGCGCGTACGCGCCGACGGCCCGCGAGAACGCGTCCTGCAGGCACGGCACCATCTGCTCGGCCCGGTGCTGGCAGGCCAGCAGCTCGGCCTCGAACGCGCGGTCGATGTCGGTGGGGACCTGTTCCCGCGACCGGACGTCGCAGGCCTTCGCCTGCGGGCTGTACTCGGCGGGCTGCGGCACAGGGATGCCCATCCGGGAACCGGTCAGCCGCACCCCGATCCCCGCCTCGCTCAGGCAGGCCGCGAGGCGCAGCCCGACCCGGTACTCGAACGCGGCCAGCACGACCGTCTTCGCACCGGCCGGCACGCCGTTCTTGGGCAGCGGCTGCCACGTCGGTCGCGGATCGACCAGCAGCGGCGGGCCGGTCACGTCGCGGGCCACACCGCCGGCGAGCACGTCGGAGTCGGCCACCACCGCGCCGGAATCGGTGGTCACCTGGATGCGCTGGCCGGTCTGCAGGGACAGCTCGCGTACCCGGTCGGCGATGCCGTCCCAGCCGCCGTGAGTGCGGGCGTGGTCGGCGAGCTCACCAGTGATCAGCGCTTGCTGCTCGGCGCTGGCGCTGACGGTGCGGTCGAACTCCCGCGACGCCTGCCGCAGGGTGAGCCAGGCCGTCGCCGCGGTGGCCGTGACCGCGATGAACATGACCAGCGCGATGACGCGCAACCGGAAGCTCACGCCTGCTCCTCGCTACGCTTGTCCGCGGCATGGCCGATGCCCGCTGATTCGCTCGCAAGCTCGCTCAACGCTGCTCTGCCAGCCGGTAGCCGCGACCGTAGACGGTCTGCACGTAGCGGGACTCGGCCGGGTCGTCCTCGATCTTGCGGCGCAGGTTCATCACGTGCGCGTCGACGGTGCGCTCCTCGACGTGGTTGTCGAAGCCGAAGGCCCGGTCGATGATCTGCGCGCGGGAGAACACCCTGCCCGGCGACGCGGCGAGGGCGGCGAGGATGCCGAACTCCTTGGCGGTGAGCACCACGGGGCGGCCGGCGACCCGCACCTCGAACCGGCCTTCGTCGATCTCGAGGTCGCCGACCCGGAGGACCTCGTCCCTGGCGGTGCCCGGCCGGGCGCGGCGCAGCAGGGCCCGCACCCGGGCGGCGAGCTGACGCGGGCTGTACGGCTTGGTGATGTAGTCGTCCGCGCCGAGGTCGAGGCCGACGAGGATGTCGTCCTCGGTGCTGCGGGCGGTGAGCAGCAGGATCGCCACATCCGACTCGGCCCTCAGGATGCGGCAGACGTCGAGGCCGCCGAGGGTCGGCATCATCACGTCGAGCACGACCAGGTCCGGCCGGTACGCCCGGCAGCGCTCCAGCGCGGCGAGGCCGTCGCCGACGACCTGGACGCTGTGGCCTTCGCGTTCGAGGTAGACCCGCAGCAGGTGGGCCTGCTTGGGGTCGTCCTCGGCGATCAGCACCCGCGCGCTCACTCCGGCCTCCCTGGTCCGCGAGTCACCGACCTTATCCGCCGGTCGGCGCGCCGGCCGCGGTCCTTCATCGGTTCTTCACGGCTGTGCGCCACCTCGGTTCAGTACATAAATTATGAATTATTCTTGACACACGGCTGTAACAGAGCACAAGATCGGGGAAACCCCTTTCGCAGCAAGGAATCCGATGTGAAACGACGCGTGCTCACCGGCTTGCTCTGCCTCGCCACCGGCCTGCTGACCGTCCCGGCACCCGCCACCGCGGCCCCGGCGCCGACCCGCCAGCAAGTGCTGAGCCCGACCCCCTACCAGGGCTGGAACACCTACTTCGGCCTCGGCGGCGACTTCTCCGAGCAGTCGGTGCGGGAGGTCGCCGACGCCATGGTCGAACGCGGGCTCGCCAAGGCCGGCTACGACATCGTGTGGCTCGACGGCGGCTGGCAGGACCCGCAGCCGCGGACCGCCGCGGGCGACCTGCAGGCCGACCGGACCCGCTTCCCCGCCGGGCTGCAGCCCCTGGTGGACTACATCCACGGCAAGGGCCTCAAGGCCGGCATCTACACCGACGCGGGCCCGTACATCCCGGGCAAGTGCGGCCTCGGCAGCGGCGGCGGTTACTACCAGCGCGACGCCGACCAGTTCGCGGCCTGGAAGTTCGACGCGGTCAAGGTGGACTTCCTCTGCGGCATCGCCGCGAACCTGGACCCGAAGACGGTCTACACCGAGTTCGCCCAGGCGCTGCGGAACAACGCGAGCGGCCGGCCGATCATCTTCAACCTGTGCAACCCGGTGACTTCTCCCGACTGGGGCGACTACCCCGAGGAGCAGCAGTCGACGTACTCGTGGAGCTACGCGCCGGGCATCGCCCAGTCCTGGCGGACGTACACCGACGTGGGCTTCGTCGGTGACATCAAGTTCAAGGACGTGCTGCGCAACCACGACGCGAACGCCCGCCACCCCGAGGCGACCGGCCCCGGCCACTACAACGACCCCGACTACCTCGCGCCGCAGCTCGGCATGTCCGACGAGGAGTTCCGCACGCAGATGACACTGTGGGCGGCTGCCGCCGCGCCGCTGGTCGTCGGCAGCGACATCCGCAAGCTGAGCCAGACCTCGGTGGACATCCTGACCAACCGCGACGTGCTGGCGATCAACCAGGACCGTGCCGCCGTGCAAGCCGTCCGGGTCGGACCGGCGGGCACGACCGAGACGTGGGTCAAGCGACTGGCCGACGGCGGACGGGCCGTGGTCCTGCTGAACCGGGGCGACACCCCGCGCACGCTGACCGCGCAGGCCACCGCCGCCGGGCTGACCGGCGCGCGATTCACCGTCAAGAACGCGTGGACCGGGCAGGTCACCGAGAGCGCGGGCACGCTGAGCGCGGCGGTGCCCGCGCACGGTGCCGCCCTGCTGCGGGTCACCCCGGCCCGCGGCGTGCCGGGCGTGCCGCACGTGACCGCCGGCATTCCGCAGGTGACGCAGGTCAACGGCGCGACCCTGCCGGCCGGCGCCGCGCCGGTGCTCGCGGGCGGCGACCAGGCACGGGTCGAAGTGGCCGTCCGCAACGACGGGCTGCTGCCGGTGCTGCAGCCCAAGGCGCAGCTGGCCGGTCCGGCGGGCTGGACGGTGCGTCCCACGGGCCAGGCACCGGTGCTGATCGCGCCCGGTGGCAGCGCGGTCCTCGCCTTCACGGTGACGGTGCCCACCGGCACCGCGCCTGGCGACGGCGTTTTGACCGCCACCACCTCGTACGACGTGCTCGGGCACGGGCGGCTGCGGCAGACGACCACCTCGGCGGTCGTGGTGGCCCCGGCTCCGCCGACCGGGACGGTGATCCTGTCGCACCACACCTGGATCAGCGCCACCAGCGGCTGGATGAGCCCGACCGTCGATCTGAGCGTCGGCGGCTGGTCGCCGATCAGCATGCTCGGCACGGTGTACCCGACCGGGATCGGCGTCGCCTCGCCGTCGACCATCCGCTACTACGTCGGCGCGAAGTGCAGCGGGCTGGCCGCGACCATCGGGCTGGACGACGCGGTGCGCAACGTCGGCCCCGAGGGCGCGACCTCGACGTTCCAGGTGATCGGCGACGGCCGCACGCTGTACGACAGCGGGCTGCTGACCCGGGACGACACCCGCCAGCTCACGATCGACCTGACCGGCGTACGGGTGCTCGACCTGGTCGTCGGCGACGGCGGGGACGGCGGCTACAACGACCGCGCCAACTGGGCGGGCCTGACCGCCACCTGCTGAAAGACTGCGGGCGCGCCCAGGCCACCACCTGGGCGCGCCCGCCCCGTCAGTGCGCCGCCGGACGCCGCCAACCCGGGTCGCGGCCGGCCTGGCCGAGCAGGCGCGTGAACGGATCCGCGTCGGCCGCCGTCGGCACGGGCTCGCCGAAGACCTTCCACTCCCGGGCCGTCGGCCCCATCTCGCCGACCATCACCAGCAGCTCCTCGACCGCCGCCGGGCTCGGCGCGTACGGCCGCCCCGTCGCCACCGCCAGATCCCACGGGTGCAAGGTCAGGTCGAGCAGCGCCATCCGGCCCACGGCAGGCTGCGGCAGTCCCATACCGGGCGAGACGCCCTCCAGCGCCGACTCGTCCGACCAGGCGGCGATCAGCTTCTCCGTCTCGGTCGCGAAGCGGGCACGCCAGTCCGTGCCGAGCACGTCCGGGGTGCCGGCGAAGTCCGCGGGCTCGCGGCGGGCCAGGGCCTGGAAGTTGACGACGACCTGGAACAGGTGGTTGACCAGGTCCCCGACCCGGAACTCGGCGCAGGGCGTGGCGGCGTCGAGCTGGTCGTCGGTGACACCCTGGAGCACGGGCACGGCCACGTCGGCGGACTCGCGCAGTAGTTTCGAGATCGTGGGCATACGGCCACGCTAGGCAGCGACGTGCGGGGAGGTCTTGAACAAATGCGACAGCCACGCCGGGACACCCGGGGCATCGTGGACCCGGCCGCGCTGCTGCGGCAGGTGCGGTTCCGGCGGCTCCCCCCTGCCGCCGAGCTGGCCGAGCTGGTCGAGCACTACTGGTTCATCGACTGGGACCTGGACCAGCCGTTCGAGCAGCACGTCGTCGGGCACCCGGCGGTGAACCTCGCGGTGCTGCGCCCGACCCTGAGCGACCCGGTCGCCGCGGAGGTGTCCGGCGCCGCCCGCGAGCTGTTCTCGATCAAGCTGGCGGAGCGGGGCTGGGTCCGCGGCGTGCAGTTCCGGCCCGGCGCGTTCCGGGCGTTCTCCCGCCGCTCACCGGCGGAGCTGACCGGCCGGCGGGTGCCGCTGGCGCAGGTGCTACCGGTGGCCGACCCCGGTGACCGGTTGGCCGTCGCGGCGACGGACGAGGTCGCGGCCGCGGTCTTCGACGAGCTGCTGCTGGGCCTGCGGCCGGACCTCGACGAGTCGGTACGGCTCGCGATGCGGCTGGTGGAGCGGGTCCGCCACGACCGCGGGCTGCGCCGGGTCGAGGACCTCGCGCGGCAGGCGGGCATGTCGGTGCGCTCGCTGCAGCGCCTGTTCACCGAGTACGTGGGCATCGGCCCGAAGCAGGTGATCCTGCGCTATCGGGTGCACGGGGCGATCGAGCTCGCCGAGGGCGAGGTGGACTGGGCGGCGGTCGCCGCGGAACTGGGCTACAGCGACCAGGCGCACCTGGTCCGCGAGGTCACGGCCGCGATCGGGGTGCCGCCCGCCGCGTACGCGGCCTCGCTGCGCTGAGCGACCCCGAAAATCGCCCCTTGAGCGATCGCTCAAACAGTCGTACAGTCTTTTTGAGCGATCGCTCAACACCGGCTCCAGGAAGGTGGGGACTGATGGGACGGCAGCTCTACATCGAGATCCACATCCGCGCCGACCTCGACAGGGTGTGGGCGTTCACGCAGGACCCGGCGCTGCACCAGCGCTGGGACGCCCGGTTCACCACCATCGAGTACCTGCCCGGGACCAGCCCGCAGCGCTTCCGCTACGCGACCCGGCTCGCGCCCGGCCTCGTGCTGGCAGGTGTCGGCGTGACCGCCGGCGAGCGGACCCGCCCGGACGGCACGCGCACCTCGGCGCTGCGCTTCCACTCCTGGCTGATGACCGGAGCCGGCTACTGGCGGTACGTGCCGACCCCCACCGGGGTGCGCTTCCTCACCGGCTACGACTACACGCCGCGCTTCGCCGTGCTCGACCGCCTCCTGCTGCGACCGCTGATGGGCTGGGCCACCGCCTGGTCCTTCGACCGCCTGCGCATCTGGCTGGAGGACGGCGTGCCACCCCGCCGCTCCCCGCTGCGCCTGCTCCCCCGCTGGGGCGCGCCGTCCGCCCGCCGCTGCCTGCGCACCCCGCCCGACCGGACCGCCGGCCGCGCCCCGTCCCTCTTGGAGACACTGTGAACTCGC
The DNA here is from genome assembly GCF_040648455.1 of Catellatospora sp. NPDC049133. Lineage (NCBI taxonomy): Bacteria > Bacillati > Actinomycetota > Actinomycetes > Micromonosporales > Micromonosporaceae > Catellatospora > Catellatospora sp. NPDC049133. The sequence continues at coordinate 756 of NZ_JBEZDT010000024.1, read as the reverse complement.
TGTTCCACACCGCACTCGGCGACGACTTCGACCGCCTGCACCCCCGCCTGCGGGAGCGCTTCGGTTTCGGCAGCGCCGACGGGCGCGGCTGCGTCGGCCACGGCGTCATGGACCGCATCTGGCGCGGGCCGGCGTACACCCGGCCGTTCCTGGCGCTGGGCACCATGCGCAACATCATGTTCCCGGAACAGGGCCGCAATGTGCCCTTCACCATCGAGAACTACGCCTACCCCGACTCCTACGGCCGCGAGACCCTCACCTTCGTCCGCACCTTCGAGCTGCCCCGGCGGCGTCGCCGCTTCGACGCCACGATGGTCTGGGACCCGCACCGCGAACTGATCGTCGACTACCTCGGCACCCACCAGCACATCGCCGCCGACCTGCACCTCAGCGTCGACGACCAGGGCGGGCTGCGGCTGCGCAGCGGGCAGATGCGCTTCCGGGCCCCGGGCGTCGACACGGCCCTGCCGCCGGCCGCCCGCGCTGTCGCCGAGGTGCACGAACGCTACGACGACGCGGCGGAGGTCTTCCGGATCGACGTGCGGGTGGTCAACCCGTGGTTCGGGCCGGTGTTCGGCTACACCGGGGCGTTCACGGTGCGCTACGTGGACACCGATGCCACGCCGGTCCCGGCCTCGGTCAAGCCGTACCGCGACCAGCCCCGCTTCTGACCCCCGCCCCGCCCCCGCCCACGCCGTCCAATCCCTGCCGCAACTCTTACAGAGTCGCGCCCTCAGCACATGCACCGGGCGCACC